>CALARR010000297.1 GCA_937889015.1 uncultured Planctomycetales bacterium
TTCCGCTCCAGCAGATCCAGCACCGCGGCCAGCATCTCCTCCTTGCCTTGGTAGTGCCGATAGAGGCCCGACGGCACGAGCCCCACACGCCGTGCCACCGCCGCCACGCTCAGCTTGCGCAGGCCCTGGCTCGCCACCAGCTCCAAAGCGGCCTGGGCGATCTGCTCCCGGCGGACCTGGGTATCCAGCTTCTCATCGCTCATGCTCGCACCGCACCTCCATTGTGATTATACGTTCACAATCGGCGCGCAGCAAGGCGAATCTTGAGTTGCCCCCACACGGAAGTGGTGCCACAGCCAGTCACACCGGGACGAAATGGCACTCAGCGGAATCGGGCGCGCGGACTACTGCTAGGCGCCGCCCGATCGAAACCTGCGCACCCCCTACTCCTTCTTCAGCGGCACCGTCCACAGATAGATCGTGTGTTCGACGCTGTCTTCGTTGGAGGTGATGTGCACGACGCGATCCGGCTTCACGCCTTCCATGGGAAAATCGTGCGACACGATCCGCGAGCCCGGCTTGAGCTTCTCCAACTGCGGAATAAGCTTTACGTTCAACTCCGGCAGCAGATACATGGTGACCACGCTGGCCGGGCTGAGGTCCAACTCGAAGATATCCTTCTGCTCGATGCTCGCCAGATGGCCGACCTTGTCCTTCTGCACATTGTTCCGCGACTCGATCACGCGATCCGGATCGATGTCGTAGCCGATGGCCTTGCACGCGCACCGCTTGGCCGCCGCAATCACGATCCGTCCATCCCCGCAGCCCAGGTCGTAGAGCACGTCCTGCTTCTTCAAGGCCGCCAGGTCGAGCATCTTCTCCACGACGTCGTTGGGGGTAGGCACATAGACCACATCCGCATCGCGAATCCGCGGCAGCACAGCGGGCGTCTGCGGTTCCGCGGCCCAAACGCACGATGCCCCCAGCAGAATCAGCAGTGAAACGCACTTCGCTCGTGTGTACATGGTTGGTCCTCTTCGCTGCGTTCAGAATAACCGACTTCCCAGCGGCTTTCCGCAGGCCGTCAGTAGTAGATCGCCAGGCCCGAAATCCGACTATTGAATTCATCGATACGCGACTCGGTCACGTTGCAGCCGTGCAAGTACAGCATCCGCAAGTTCTTGTGGTCTTGCAGATGGGGCAAGGCCTCGTCGGTAATCCGGCAATCGCTCAGATTCAGCACACGCAGTTTCTTCAGCGGCTTGAGATGGCCCAGGCCCAAATCGGTCACCAAGGTGTTTTGCAGCACCAGCGTATTGATCTGAGTCAAACCCTGCACAGACGCCAAAGCCTTGTCGGAAATCAGATTGTGGGCCAGATTCAAGACCTCCAAGTCGCGCAGCCCCTCCAGATGCACCAGGCCGCTGCCGTCGAGATTGGCGTTCTGCAGCACCAAGACCCGCAAGGCGGGCAGCTTGCGCAAGAAAGCCAAGCTCTTGTCACTCAGTTGGATGTCTTTCAGGTAGAGCTTCTGGAGCTTGGCCAGGCGCCCGATTTCGGCCAGCCCTGCGGCGCTGATTACACCGCCCGAAAGATCCAAGGACTCCAGGTCACTCAGAGCGCCGACCCAGCGCAGCGACGCGTCGTCCAGCCGTCCATCGCTGGCTTCCAGGCCTTTGATTGCGCCTTGTCCGTCGCGCTGCAACCGTACACCGAGCTGCACAAGCTCGGCCGCCGCGCGCAGGGTTGCCGTACTCGACGGCGCCGTGGCCGGCGACGCATCAGGGGCCGACTGAGACAGAAGCAGTCCCGACAACAGAGTGCCGATGAGTGGAATCATACAAGGGGCAGCGCGGAGGGTGGCGGAAACGGGGGGGGCTCACACCCCAATTGAGAATACCAGGCGCCAGGCCGCGCGTAAAGACGCCCGCCGCTCCCTGAATCAACCCAACGCTCTGCTACCCGGCGTACAGCAGGTCCACATGCTCGAAATCGCCCCCCAGGACCTGCCGGCTGTCCACCCCAAGCCAGCGATCCAAGACCGTGGCGTAGACCCGCCGGAAGTCGATGTCGAAGCGCGGGGCATTGCCGTCCAACTGCGTCAGGTTCGGGCGGCGGCCGACAAGCGGGCTCTGCCGGGCGCCGCCGGCGACGAACAGTGGGGCGGCTGCCCCGTGGTCTGTGCCGTGCCGCCCGTTCTCGGCCAGGCTGCGGCCGAACTCGGAGAAGGTCATCAGCAGCACCCGGTCGAGCAGGCGGTCCCGCGCCAGATCGTCGACAAAGGCGGCCACGCTCTCCGCCAATTCGACCAGCAGCGCCGCGTGATTGCCGGCCTGGTTGGCGTGGGTGTCGAACGCGCCCGGCTCCTGCCCGCCCAACTCCACATAGTAGACCGCGATCGGCAGTTCAGCGCGCATCAACTCCGCCAGGCATCGCAGAGACCGTGCCAGGGCATACTGTGGATAGCGATCCGCACGTTCCGGCCGCTGGCGAAGAACCGTTTCGATGCGCTGCGCGGCGTCGCTGGCAGCCTGGTCCGTTCTCCGGACGAACTCCAACAACGGCGCGTCGGTGTTCGCCTGGCGTGGAGCCCGGGCCGCGGCCTGCAGCCCAGCCGCCGTGCGCGGCAAGGCGTCCGCCGTGTCGCGCAAGTGCGGCACGATGGCCTGCCTTGCCGACAAGGCCTGCTCGGGACGGATCTTGCCCACAAACACCACCGGCAGAGCACCGATTTCTCTCTGGCACTGCAGATCCGCCAGGCGACCGATCCAGCCGGTCTCGGCCTCCTCGGGCACCAGTTGGGCCGACTGCCAGATGTGCATGGAACGAGAATGGCTCCGGTCCTGGTTGGGATACCCCGCGCCTTGCACGATGCTCAGTTGTCCCTCATGCCACAGGCGGTGAAAGGCCTTCATCTGGGGATGAAACCCGAGCCCCTCCGCAATCGGATGCAGGTCCTGCCGCCTCAGACGCAACGTGGGCCGGTGGCGGTGGTACTGGTCGTCGTCGTAGGGAACGACCGTATTCAGCCCATCATTGCCGCCGGCCAATTGCAGGACCACGAGCGACCGAGGCCTGAGCTCCGGCTCGAGGCTGGCTCCAGCGGCCATGCTCGCGACGAATTGCGGCACTCGGTCGGCGAAAGACAGCAGGGCCGCGGCCCCTGCGCCGGCCTGCAGGAACTTGCGTCGGTTGGCGGCCATGATCCCTGTTCCCTTAATCGAGTTGGTATTCGGGCAGGACAATCGCCAGTTGCACAACACGCCGCAGGTCGCCGCGCGTCGTGCCGACCTGGCGCATCGCATCGCACGCAGCGGCCGGCAGATCGCCCTGGAGCAGGAGTTCGCTGAAGAACCCCGCCGCCCCCCCCGGCTTGCCGAATCCATGCCGCTCGGCCAACCGGCCGGGGTCGATGCCGTCGCCGTAGCGGCCGCTGCCGGCGACCAAGGCCACGACCAGATTCTGCCTCGCGACGAGCGTCCAGGGGCTGAGCCAGGCCGACCCGCCTTCCCAGCCGGCCGAAGTCGGCGTCTGCCCCAGCCGCTGCCCCAAGCCCGCCAGATCGTCCGCCAGGGGGGCGGTGGGCACCAGCCCTTGCATGGCCCTCACGATCCCCACGCCTAGCTCCACCGGACTCTTGATCCGCTGCCGGTAAGCCTGCGCTGAAAAGAACCCGTTGCTCCGCAGGATCCGCTCCACCACTCGGTCCAGGTTCCAATCGCGTTCGAGGTCCTGGCTCAGCGGCTCCAGCAACTCGGCCGCAGGCTCGCCGGCCTCGGACACGAACCAGCGATAGAGTCCTCTGGCCAGCCGCTGCGACGTCTCCGGGCGCGCCAGCAGCATCTGCACCACTTCGTCCGCCTGGAAGTCGCCCGACCGGCCCAGGATCCGCTTCGTGCCCCGGTCGCGATCGCGGTCGTCGAACAAGTACCGTTTGCGGAGCACGATCGCGCCCGTCAGGGCCCGCGCCGCCTCGTGAATCTCTTCACCGCTCATTCGGCCCGGCCCCAGGGTGAAACGTTCGACCAGGGCCCGGGCGAAGTACTCATTCACCCGCTTTGCGGTGTTCTGCGCGCAGCGCGTGGCCAACAGCGCCGCCGGATCGCGACACAGCGCGCGCAGCAACCGGTCGAAGTGCTTTCCCTCGGTGCGCAGCAGTTGCACGTGCTGTCGCACCAGTCGTTGGCTGCCTGCCCGGCGCCCGTCGAGCCCCAGATACCCGTGCAGGAACAGCGTGATCTTCTCGCGCAGCGGATCTGGGGTGAGGATCATGCGTCGCAGCCACCACTGCCCCACCTCGTTCAAACCGGCCGCATCGCTGTCAAGTGCTGCCGCTTCTTGTTGATCCTGCCGGCGGTTGAACGCCTCGGCGTCGGGATGCGTCAGGCGATCCACGGTCTTCTGGGGCCCTTCGGCCAGGGCCTGCTGCAACCGGCTCCAGTCGCCGCCCAAGCCCGCCCGGCGCAGCAAATGGCCCGCCAGACGCAGATTCCAGGGCCGCGCGCGATCCGGGACATACGGTTCCCAAGCCCGGGCCGGATCAAGGCTCGCCTCGCTGCCGATGGTCTGCGCTGCAAACATCGTCTTCTGCGACCATGAAGTCGTGAGTTGCTGACGGAAGGAAAGCGGGCCCGGGGAGCCCGAACTCCGCGAAGTGCTCCCACTCAGCAGCACTTCCCAAGACGCTACGGCCGTGTCCAATCCAATTCCAGCACGGCCCGTGTCTGACCGGCCGGGCTGTCGACGAGGAGCTTCGCGCCGCGGAAACGCTGAATCACGCTCACCACCAGGTCGAACTGGGCCTCGGCTTGCTCCTGAGCCAGCCCCTTCTTGAGCATGCTATTGCGCACCAACGGCTCGCGGTTGGCGCGGAGCATGGCAGCCAGAACCGCCGCATCGACCTCGACCACGCTGTGCGCTTTGGCCAAGGGCTGCGGCGGCCGAGCGGTTTCCTGCTGGATCGTGTCGATGAGGTCCTTGGCCAGTCCGTCGCTGGAGCTGAGGATCAAATATTCGTCCAGCTTGACCAGCGTCGGCCGGAAGTTGAACCGCGTGTCCAACCGCGATCGATCCTCCTCCTCGGC
>CALARR010000298.1 GCA_937889015.1 uncultured Planctomycetales bacterium
ATACTTCTCATTGGAGAAGTGTGTGTCGCCGTAGCCAATGAATCGCTGCGCCCGACTTACCAACTCCGGACTGGTCGATCGCGCCGGTCGCACCTCGTTGGCCCGCAGGTCGGCGGTGCGGTTGTCCAAAAACCCAGTCCCACCGCCACCGGAGTCGGCGCCAAGAAAGCGCTGAATGGACTGGGGCCCAAACATCGTGTCCCCAGAGAGATACAGCGGTGGATAATAGGACGAGTTCGGGTACGGGTATGCGTCATACCAGTACGGGTTGTAGTAGGTGATCGAGGGCGGATGGGAATGGCCCGGATTCCCACTCGGTGGACGCGTCGGATGCGCGGGGGCAGGTTTGGGCTGGGGGTGAGGGTGCGGGACGGGAGGCTTAGGGGGTGGTTGGGATGGTGTCGGCGGTTTGGGTTGGGGTGTGGGAGGTTTTTGAGGGGGCTTGTAGGCGTTCTTCTGGCTGTCGTTGTCGCGGCTCTCGTCGCTCGTGGCACCCCACGTGGCGCGGAGATCGAAATCTCCTGGTCCCAACCCGAGCCCCAGAATCGCTCCCCACACGAGACAAGCGCGCATGGGCTCCCTCCTGTTTGAACGCGGCCTCGACGAAGTATTGTAGCAGGAGGCCGCTCGCAGGGATATGCCCAGAAAGAGCTTTGGCCGGACTGCAGTCGTGGTCGGAGCAGGTGGTTCAGCGGAGCCGCTCTTGGATCGTGGCCAAGCAGTCATCCTTACTGATCCGCCACTGTTTCAGGCTGTCCCGATCGCGGATGGTCACTGTGCCATCGCTAAGCGTTTGACCGTCTACGGTGATGCAGAAGGGGGTACCGACCTCGTCTTGTCGGCGATAGCGGCGTCCTACGGCCGCCTTCTCGTCGTAGAACACGTTCATGTGCGGCTTGAGTTTGCCATAGATTTCCTTAGCCACTTCCGGCATGCCGTCCTTGCGCACAAGGGGAAAGACTGCCGCTTTGTATGGCGCTAGGCGGGGGTGTAATCGCAGTACGACCCGTTTGGTCGCCTTACCATCTTCGTCCGGAGCCTCGTCTTCGGCATAGGCCTCGCAGAGGAAAGCCAAGGCGGCCCGATCGGCTCCGGCCGAGGGCTCGATCACATGGGGCACGAAGCGTTCTTTGGTGAGGTCGTCGAAGTAGGAAAGGTCCTTGCCACTGCCCTTCCATCGCGGTTTGCCCAGGTCGTCCAGTTCCACGACCAACTGGTCATTTCTGCGCACCAACTTGCCCTCCATGTGGCTTCGCAGGTCGAAGTCGCCCCGATGGGCAATTCCCTCCAACTCGCCGAACTCACCAGGGGCCAGGAAGGGGAAGGCGTACTCGATGTCGGCTGTACCGCAGGAGTAGTGGCTCAGTTCTTCCCGGTCGTGATCGCGCAGGCGAAGCCGTTCGCCAGCCAGTCCCAAATTCAGATACCATTGGTAACGGCGATCTCGCCAGTATTGGTACCATTCTCGCGATTGGGCCGGATGGCAGAAGAACTCGATCTCCATCTGCTCGAACTCGCGGGAGCGGAAGGTGAAATTGCGGGGCGTGATTTCGTTACGGAAGCTCTTGCCGATCTGTCCGATGCCGAACGGAATTCGTACTCGGGTGCTGTCGACCACGTTTTTGAAATTTGCGAAGATCCCCTGGGCCGTTTCTGGGCGGAGGAAGGCAGCGTCCTCTTCGCCGCCCAGCGCGCCGACGATCGTCTTGAACATCAGGTTGAACTCGCGGGGGTCGGTGAGTGTACCGAGCGTCTTGGCATCGGGTCCCAAAACCTGCCCGAGGTTGCGGACCTCCGTAAGGCTTGTCAGGGGTGACTGCCAGTCCAGTTCTTCCGCCTGTTTGGCCCGCAAGTTGAAGAATTTCAAGGCTCTATGTTCGGTGTCGGCGGTCGCTTCCTCACCCGTGGCGTAGGTGGTCACGAAGACTTTCTGCCCTTTGGCCGTCACCCAGCGTCCGCGGACCTGATCGTAGCGATAGCGGCGTTTTGATTCGCGGCAATCGACCATGTAGTCGTGGAAGAGGTCGTAGTGGCCGGAGCACTTCCAGATCTGAGGATGCATGATGATCGTACTGTCCAGTCCGACCATTTCGTAAGTGGATGGAGCCCCGGCGTCCACCTGCAACTCGTTGTGGGCCGTGAGCATGTCGCGCCACCAGGCATCGCGGATGTTGCGCTTCAATTCCACGCCGAGCGGACCGTAATCCCAGAAGCCGTTCAGGCCACCGTAGATTTCGCTGGACTGAAACAGATAGCCGCGGCGTTTGCAGAGTGCGACGAGTTGGTCCATTTCCATGACAGGGGCAGCCTTCTCATTAACTTTGCGGGAATCACAAACTTCTCAGTTTAATCTGTCCACGGATCGAGGACCAGATTAGACGCAGGGGGGCTTTGAAGGGGGGCGTCCAGGTCGGATCATGTGGCGACGATCCGCATCTCGCCGGCGACGAGTTTCGGCACCACAGCAAACTGATCGATTTGAGCGGCCGTAAGAATGTCCTGCTCCAGGCCCACCGAAACCAAGTTCTTTCCCCCGGCACTGCTCCGCAGTTCCTTGGCCAATCGCTCGGCCGGCAAGGGCTCGCCACCCACCGCTGCGGGTACGGTGAACGAGGAGAGCCAGTTCTCTTTGGCCGTGAGGGCCTGGGCATTCATGCGGTAGATCAAGCCACTTTGTCGTTGCAGTCGCTCCACGAGCATGCCGGCCAGGAGGATGTCGTCGCGGCTGTAGTCGCCGTTGGTCCCGGCACAGACGAGGTGGACGCATTCTTCGGCCAAGAGTTGTTCGAGAACGGCCGTTACATTGACAAAGGCACCAATCAGCACGCGTCTGGCGTCCCGGCACTTGACGATGGCCTGCGTACCGTTGCTGGTCGTGAAGATCACGGTCTTCTCGCCGACACTGAAGGGCGTGTACTCGCTGGGCGAGTTGCCGAGGTCAAATCCCTCGATGAGCAAGCCGCCGCGTTCACCGCCCAGCACAATCTGATTCGCGGGATATTGAGAGGCCAGGAGATGTGCCTTCTCAATGTCTTGGCAGGGCAGGACCTCACGAGCTCCGGCCTCCAAGGCATGAACGATGGTGGTTGAGGCCCTCAACACGTCGATCACCACCGCCGTGCCATCGGATAGCTGTTCGGGAGGCACTAGCGCGGGCAGCGCGTACACGTTCAGAATGCAAGACATTTCAGCGAGACCGAGGAGATTTTGGGGACGGTATCTGTCATCGCTCCAGCGAGAAAGGGACGCCCCAACCAAGTCAATCATGATCCACGCAGGATAAGTCGGCAATCCTCCCTCCCCCTTCCTGCCTACCGGGCTTACAATAGGCCCATGGCTCCGCGGACATTAAGCGATTTCCTGGAAGAACTAGGGCAGGCCGGCGAGTTGGTGCGGGTCGAAGCCCCGGTCGATCCTTTGGTTGAGGCGGCCGCCATTACGGATCGCATCGCGCGTGCCGGCGGTCCCGCCCTGTTGTTTGGTACTGTGAGGGGGTCCGGTGTCCCTCTGGTGACAAACGTGCTTGGGTCGGGCGCTCGTCTGTTGCGTGCCCTGGGAGCTGGGAGTCTGGATGAGGCTACCCAACACTTCGCCGCGCAGGTGTCTGGCGGCGAGGCGGCCGGCTGGTTTGACCGGCTGCGCGGGGGGCAAGAGGGCCCGGGGAGGCGTCTGGCCCCGCGTAGCGTTCGGACGGGTGTCTGCCAGCAGATTGCCCGTTTGGGCGCCGATGTGGATCTCGGCGAGTTGCCGGTACTGCAGTCTTGGCCTGGCGAAACGGCGCGGGTCATCACAGCCGGTCAGGTGGTGGTTGATGACCGTGAAGGTGGGGTGCGGCAGTTCGCACGCTACGATGCCGCGATTCTCGACCGGCAGCGTCTGGCCTTGATTTGGGATGCCCATCAGCCCCCAGCGCAGATCATGGCGCGATGGTCGTCCAGCGAACCGTTGCCGGTGGCCCTGGTGCTTGGCGGTGACCCGCTCAATCTATTGTCGGCCATGGCCCCCTTGCCACAGGGTGTGGACCCGTTGCTGGTGGCCGGTATATTGCGTCAGAAGCCGGTGGACTTGGTTGCCTGCCGGAGCGTGCCTTTGGAGGTGCCTGCGGAAGCCGAGATGGTAATCGAGGGGCATATCGACCCTCGGGAATCGCCAGCGTCCGTTGGCCAGGTGGGTACGCCCTCGGGCCGTTTTCGTCAGTCCGTGGCTGGGACGGTGATGCACGTGACGGCAATCCTGCAGCGGGCCAACCCCGTCTATCCGGCAATCGTTTTTGCTCCGCCACCCCATGAGGCGGCGTTCATCGCTCGGGCCATGTGGCGGATCTGCTTGCCGTTGGTGCGACAGGCGATCCCGGAGGTCGTCGATTGTGACCTGCCCCTGTTTGGCGCCGTGCGGCACTGGGCACTGGTTTCGATCCGCAAACGCTATCCGGGCCATGCCCACAAGGTCGCCCAATCGCTTTGGGGGTTTGCCCCAACGATGTTTTCCAAGCTGCTGGTGCTGGTGGACGAGGATGTGAGCGTGCAGGACTACGGCCAGGTGCTCAGCGCCGTGGCCGAGAACACAGATCTGGCTCGCGACGTGCTTGTCCAACCAGGTCCGGCTGACCCACTGGACGCGGCGGCCGCTGACGGCCCGCTTACGACTCGCATGGCCATCGACGCTACGAGCAAGCTACCGGCTGAGACGGCTCGTCCCTGGCCAGCCAAGATGCGGGCCGAATCGGCTGTGTTAGACCTTATTCGTCAACGTTGGCCAGAGTACGGTTTAGGTCCGGATCCGGATGAGCCAGCATCCCGCCCCTCTTGACATCCGATTGCGCGGCCGCGGCAGAAGAAGCCATTGGTATGAGTGTCGACAAGTCCGGCAATCGTGTTCGTGGGATGTTCTCGGAGATCGCGCGGCGTTATGATTTTCTCAACCATTTGTTGTCGTTGGGAATTGACGCCTGGTGGCGGAGGCGGACCACGCGTCTGGTGCCGCCCTGTGGCGCGCAGCCGATCCTGGACGTGTGTACGGGCACGGCGGATCTGGCGTTGGCCTACTGGCGAGCCGGCGGAGGCCAGATACCGGTTGTGGGCGCCGATTTCTGTCGGCCGATGCTTGAGATCGGGCGTCGGAAGTGCGACCGAGCCGCATCGCAGGGGATCGAATTGTTCGAGGCGGATGCCCAGCGCTTGCCCTTTGCCGATGCCGCCTTTCAGATTGTCTGCGTGGCCTTTGGACTGCGCAACGTGAGCGACACCGATCAGGGGCTGGCCGAGATGGTGCGTGTGTGCCAGCCGGGCGGGTCGGTGGCTGTGCTGGAATTCTCCACTCCCGAGATGCCGCTGATCGGCCCGTTTTACCGCTGGTACTTTCGCCGAGTACTGCCGCGGATCGGTCAGGCCTTGGCTCGCAATCGGCGCTCGGCCTACAATTACTTGCCCGAGAGCGTGGCGGAATTTCCGCAAGGCCAGGCCATGTGTCGGCGTTTGGAGGCGGCCGGTCTGAAGCAGGTGCGGTTTCACCGGTTCACATTTGGCGTGGCCTGTCTCTACGTAGGTGTCAAATGAAACGCAACTTTGTTGTGGCGATGACGGGGGCGAGCGGCTGCGTGTACGCCTTGCGATTGATCGACGTTTTGACCTCTGCCGGCTGCGACGTGCACCTGACGATCAGCTCGGCTTGCGTGCCGGTGATGCGACAGGAACTCAATCTGAGCGTGGACTTAGTCGGCTTCCAGCCTTCCATGCTGATGCTGGGCGATCCGGGTTCGGACATCAAGTTGCAGCAAGTCCGGAGCCTGGCTGGGATCTCCAGCGAAGAAAGCAGCGTGCTCTCCGTAGGCGTCGGGGAAATGGGAGTCGTGTACTATCACCATTTCCAGGACCTCAATGCACCGATCGCCAGCGGTTCGTTTCTGACGGAGGGGATGGTTGTTTGTCCGTGTTCGATGGGAACTCTCAGCGCCGTGGTGCACGGGGCGTCGACGAATCTGATCCACCGGGCAGCCGAGGTGCATCTGAAGGAGCGCCGTCGGCTGATCCTCGTGCCTCGCGAAACGCCTCTTTCGGTGATTCAACTGGAGAACATGACCCGTGCCGCACAGGCTGGGGTCACGATTCTGCCGGCAATGCCTGGGTTCTATCACGGAGTCAAGGGTATCCAGGATCTGGTGGATTTCGTCGTGGCCAGGATTAGCGACCATCTCCAGGTGCAGCACAGCCTCATCCGCCGCTGGAGCGGTAGCGATGGGTAGCGAGCGGTACGAATCGAGCATCTCATCTGCCATACGCCAGATCTTCAAACCGACAGCCGCTTTGATCCGCATGCTTCGTTCCTTTCTGGAGATGATCCGTTTCAGCCATACGCTATTTGCGCTGCCGTTTGCGCTGCTGGCGGC
>CALARR010000299.1 GCA_937889015.1 uncultured Planctomycetales bacterium
AACTTCGGCAGGGACTTTCACCCTGCTGATTCGATACACTCACAAGCGCACTAGGTCAGGCACCCCCGTGCCTGACAAGCTCCGCCCCTCGCCCCTCTGTGCCTCTGTGCCTTGGTGCCTCTCCCCTCGCCTCTCGCCCCTTACCCCTTTGTCCCTCCCAGCGATTCCGGCGTGCCTCGCTTTGCTCGGCAACGCCCTACGTGGCCGAATGCCGAAAGCGGAGAGCGGAAAGCCGAGGTGTCTTCCTCCGTGATCTCGGTGCCTTGGTGGTGAATCTCCTTCTTTTCTCGCCCCTGTCCCCAGCTCACTTCTTCGCGCGTGCCGCCTGTCGATACTCCATCGGCGTCATGCCCGTCAGGATGCGCAAAGGGGGCGGCGCATCGACTAGTTCACGACGGGGCGAATGAATCGATAGAACTAGGGACGGTCATAAAAGTACGAGACATCGATTGTCGACAAGTCGATGTCGCCGGCGCTAACATGGGTCTGTACCAAGGCCTCGGGGCGATCTCCTCGGTCGATCGGCACCTCGATGCTCTGTCTCAATGTCCCTTGTGTGTGTCGTCCGTGGATATCGAGATGTTGGCGTTGTCCGGCACCGACTGAGAACGACAAGATGCACTTCTTGTACTTTGAGTACGTCATCAACTCAAATTGGTTCGCCAATAATCGTCCTTCCTCGGAGACTCTGTTGACCGGGGCTAATACGACAAATGCGTCGAGCTCCTTCGGAAGCTTATATACCCCTAAGAAGTACTCAGGCGGTCGGGCATCAGGGCAGGCAAAATCTAGTTGATACAACAGCTTGACTCTCTTTCCCGAGAACTGCCGAACATAGTCCTCCCAGTAGTCTCCGCGCGTGTTCCGGACCATATCGTAGACAATCTCCGCACGCGGCAGGCCCGGAACATACACTCTTGCGTCGTCAGGCAGGTCTCGGAAAGTGGGGGTATCGAGTACTTTGTCCATCACCTGCCACGAGAAGGCGTGGTGTGCTTGATACCGGGCGATATGATGGTTGTCAAAGTCATGCACCATCGAAACCACAGCTGTTCCCGCGGATACGGCGAAGAGCCAAGCGCAATAGATCGATCGGCGTCGCTGGAGAATTCCATTCAAATAGAGCAAGAACGGAATCAAGAACGTAACGAATCCCAAATAGGCAAAGAAAGTCGGCAAATAGACGTGAACTCCTGCCGTAACTAGTGCTTGGTATTTGGCGACGGCCGCATGGGCAAGCGGTGAGCTGGTAAAGACAAAGAGGCCGATCCCGGAGACCGCAAGCTGTGTCGGCAGCGGAAACGACTTGAGGCGGACCAAGAGACTGGTGACAAGTCCGGCCGCCAATAAGGACCGCACCCACCAACTGACGTCTGCCGTCCGAAAGACGTCGCAAAGGCCGCGATAGGATTCCGGATCCCTACAATACAGCGCGGTCAAGTAACGAGTGGTACTGTATCCGTGCGAGACTAACGGCAAGGCCGAGGTGCTGAAATGCCAAGCGGTCCGCCAGGTAGCCTTCCAGTCCACGCCCTCCGTGGCAAAGTGATCGCGAGAGAAGCCCTCTGGGGTCGGGACCATCACCGCAAAGGTGACGTACGCAACCAGGTAGATGAGCACTATGGCGATGTGGCCCCTCAACAGGGATACCGACTCCCGGATCGCCACAAGCCAGTGGCAAGATTTGTCACGACGCGCAAGGCTGATCGTCGCTACGAGGTAGATTACGGGGAATAGGTATACGAACGTTTCATATGGCAGAATTGCGAAGAAGAAGAGGGACCGGCTCAGCCACTTTAAACCTGAGTGACGTGTTTGCCAGTAATGCAGCCAGGACCAGAGGGATGCTAGAAACAGCGTGATCGAAAACGTAAAAACGAAAGGAAAGGCAGCGGTTGGGTAGTAGTCGGTGTAATGCTGTAGCAGGACCAGATAATAGAGCATCGTCATCAGAAGGACGTCTGTGGACCGAAACACCTTCCTGAGTATTAACCCCAGAAGCACGGGGATCGCCAGCAAGGGCCCAACAGCAAATAGTTTGAAGTACCAGAAACTGTGCACCAAGTACGGGCACATATACAGATAGCCAGAGTACAGGTAATAAAAACGGCCCATTCCGACGGCGTTGGTGTAAGGACTGTCCCAGTCGTGTGTATAGCCCAACTGCGAATAGACCATGTCATCGGTATTCGTGAGCACTAGCGGCCACAAGGGACTAAGTGTTAACAAGGCAACGATCGCGCACGCCAGCCATTGATGTCCACGCAAGCAGAACAGGGGGCACGATACCGCGTTGTCATTCGACGACATAGGATTGGCAGCCTTCTATTTTCGCATTCCGCGGCCTGGGCAAACAACGCGCCTTCTTCCGCAAAGGCCGCTTCGATTTGCGACTCCGAAAGCACGTCGGCGAAGGGCAACCCGCCGCATTGCTGGAACGACGCCAGCACCAACTGGGATCGACGGGAAAGCGAGGTTGTGCTAAGAAACGACATGAGACCTTCCCTGGCCAAAGTCGCCAACTCTTGGGCCCAAGGAAGGTCTCACTGGCACGCTATTGTAGGCCGGCGAGGGATTCTCACCAAGACCACTCACGGCGTCGATCGTACCGGGACGGTCTCGCAATCTGCCGTACCGTTTCCGTCGCTGCGCGTCCGCCCCCTCGTCACGACGGCTTTCTGCCCGCCGTCGCCGTAAGTACAATCACACCAAGCGGCAGTGCCATTCACTTCCGACATGTGCCTGCCCTCGCCTCTCGCCCCTCGCCCCTCTGTGCCCCTGTCCCAAGCTCACTTCTTCGCGCGTGCCGCCTGACGATACTCCATCGGCGTCATGCCCGTCAAACGTTTGAAGACCAGTCGCAGGCGATCCACGCTGGGAAACCCGCAGGCCTTGACCAGCTTGTGGAGCTTGATCGCACCGGGCTCGGAAAGCATTTGTTTCGCCCCTTTGCGCCTCGCCCTCCGCGCCGGGGCGATCCATCGGCTGGGTGGCGCGGTCAGCGGCGACAGCCGCAGAGCGGCGAGGGTGAGAATTGCTCTGTCGGGAAAACAAAGGCCCGTATTCTATTGATCTCTGCATTGCCAATGGCCCCGGCCGACCAACGGAAGGCCGGGAAAACCGGGCTCCCGCGACCAACCTACGGTCGGTGCCCGGCCCTCGGTTCATTCGCTATGCAGGACCCAATAGCAGTGGCTCAAGGATGGCCGCAGCACTGGATCAGGGATAGCCGTGATAGAGGATTGGCCCAGCCGAGGAGCGGCGGCCTCTGGCCAACGCGACTTCCAGAAAGGCGTAACGACGTGAGTGGCACTCGGCGAGGATAGCGCCCAGGTCATCGTGATAACGTAGCTGTCGGCGCGTGTCGAGCACGACGCCCCGGCCCTTCGGTGTCGACGGTGCCTCTGTACCCGGGACCGCCCGCAGCGACGTAGCCGCAGCTGGCACCGCCCTCGTCGGCGCTCACCCAAAAAGCGTAGAGCTTGCCACGAGTCAGCTTGAAGCGAAATTGCACCGGGGTGCTCCTCAGCGGGCTGAGGTCCTCCGCGCCTTTCCAAGTCACTTGCTGGATCGTGCTGTCAACGGAAACGGGCCGGCAATTCGCCAGCGTGAAGGGCGCGATGGGCTGGCCCGCCGTGTCGAGTACCTCGACACGCAGCTCGCCCTGGGGATTGTCGATATTTACGAAGAGACACTTCCCGTCGAAGGTGACGTGCCGCGTCTGGAGCGTGCCGCGCGCGGGGCCGGCGTCCATCGAGACAAAGCCGTCGCGCCGCAGCATGGCAAGGCCGATGCTCGCGCCGCTATACATGCCGGGAGTACCGTCGGGCGCGAAGCCCGAGAAGGCGGTGAAGGGAAAGATCAGCCTGTCGCCGACGACGAAGCACAGGCCGTTGGGGGCCTGGACATACTTGCGATCCCAATCTCCTACCCGTCCCGTTTGCTCGATGAAGGGCTCCCGGTCTGGACGGCTCCAGTGGAATCCGTCGCGGCTGTAACCCAGCTTGATGTCGGTGTGTTTCGGGAACTTCCCGGCCGCACAGACTTTGTTATGGGGTCCAAGATGAATCACGAATTCACCGAGGAACAAGCTCTCGTAGGCCACAGCCACGTGCGAATAAAGCTGCGCCGCATCATTGACCTGCGCGTCAGGTGGATCCAGCTCGTCGGCATTCATCCAGTAGACCGCGTTGGTCCAGTTCGCCTTCGCGAACTCCGCGCTCTCCGCATACGACCGGACTCGCCCTCGCGAGTTTTCCGTCTTGAGGCTGAAGACCCAGACCTTCCGAAAAGGATTGTAGAAGAACGAACAATAATCGGCCGCCTTGCCCGCCGACACGCCCTCCGACCATTGCCGCCCGTCGACGGAGGTCATCAGTTTGTGGCCGTTCGTTGTGAGCAGCTTCACCCGCCCAGCGTCGTCCGCATTCAGATCGAGCCAGATCGTGGGGTTGCCGATTCTCTTCGCTTTTGGAATGAGGACGTTGCTGCCGTCTGCGGCAAGCATGGGCCGATCCCAGTGCAGACCATCCCGGCTCTGGACCATGGCCAGCGCGCCCCGATGGCCGGCGGTATACCACATCTTGAACAGTCCCGCGGCCGGGTCGAAAAAGGCGCCGCCCGGCAGGAAGGAGCACGCGCCCACCGCTATGCCGCGATCATCGTCGTCATCATGCGGCGTCAGCTCCTGGGGCGTCTCGGGGGTGAGCACGGGATTGCCCGCATACTTCTCCGCCTTGTGGAAGGTCCGCGTGAGGTCGGTCTTGGCGATGAGAAAGTCATCGACAAAAAGCTGGCGGCCCAGATTGATCGGCAACACCGCGGGCGGGAACTTCAGATAGGGCACCGCCATCGGCTTGTCGGAAGGTCGCATCGTCGTGGGCGGCCACACTTTGGGCAGGCGAATGCCATTGGGAAGAAGCTCGCCGTCATTCTGCGACCACGGAAGCGGTGGCGGCGCGGGCGCGGACTCTTGCGCGGCGAGCAGGCTGGCCCTGGCCAGCAAAGCGGCGACGCAGCCCATGAGAATGTGACTTGTTGGGTTGTTCATTGAGGATTCTCTTTCGCACGTAGCCGGGCAGCCGTGCGGCTCTTGGCAGCCGGCAGAGTTGTCAGCCTCCTATTGTAGTGAAGACGAGAAGGTGATATCCACCAAATGTGGTGAAGGTAAGCAGGCTGCGGAGCTGGCTATTGTTTCTTCGGTCGTCCTCGCAAGCGAAGGGTCCATTCCAATCCTATTGATCTGTGCATTGCTCAACGCTACTACTTCATCCCCGCCGAGTTCCACAAACAGGCCGATCGGGTCGAAGACGATATTCGCCAGCAAGGACTGCCCAACGACGAGATGAACGACTACCTGGTGCGCTCCAAGGCCCTGAAGCGCGTGTTGATCCTCGACACGTGCGCCTCGGGCCAGGTGCCGCGTCTGACCGAGAAGCTGTTCGGCCTCGCGCAGGAGACGATCACGCACACCGAAGGGGCCAGCTTCCCCATGCTCCCCGTGCGGGAGTAGAGCGGACGGTGTTCCAGACTGGGGGCCCCACATGGATGCAACAACCCCGCCATAAGAGCCTGTTATCGCCGGCGACAGCTTCGCGTTGTAACGTATTATTTATAAACAGGTTACAGCGCAAGCAACCATCCGGCGGCCAAGCAGCGCCGATGCGACGCGTTGCATGTTGCGTTGCTACGCAGGGCCCGGCAGGTCGATCCGCGGCGTCTCCGCATGCTTCTCTCGGCCTCTGCGGCCTGTTGCGCGGCTCGACCGCGCTGATCGCCACCCAGCGTCCCGCTTGCCCCTGCGCTACCACCCGAAGGGCAATCTCCTCGCGTCCCGAAAACCGGCCGCATCCCGGCACGCGGCCTATTTCCTTTCTGGCCGCGCATTCCGTAAACTAGAGGTTTGTGCCACCGCTGGCGCGTCCGCAGGACAGCGCCACACGATCCCAGCCTTGGGCACTCCCCACCGCACTGCCGCGTCTCTGGATGAGGATGGTGATTGAAGGCTTGCGCGCCGAACGCCCAAGGCTTGTTGTTCCGTAGACCAAACTCCCCCGTCTCCCCAAGAGGACTGTTCCCATGCAGCAACGCAACGACGATCTGTCCCGCCGCAACTTCATCCAGGGCACGGCGGCGGCGGGTGTGGCCGCCACCGTCATCGGTGCGCCGGCCCCTAGCCGAGCCTACGGCGCCAACGAGCGGATCCGCATCGGCTTCATCGGCCCCGGCGGCCGCGGCTTCGGCTCGCATGTCAAGACCCTCTGCAAACTCCGCGAAGCCGGCGTGAATGTCGATCTGACCGCCGTCTCCGACGTCTACTCCGTGCAGCAGGACAAGGTCGTCGAGCACATCCTCAAGAGCACCGGCCTCCAGGCCAAGCGCTACGAGAACTACGAGGACCTGCTGGCCGACAAGAACGTCGACGCGGTGTGCATCGCCACGCCCGACCACTGGCACGCCAAGCAGACCATCGACGCCATGAAGGCCGGCAAGCATGTGTACTGCGAAAAGCCCATGACCCACACCATCGACGAGGCCTTGAACGTCGTGGCCACGTGGAAGGCCACGGGCAAGGTGATGCAGGTCGGCGTGCAGTCGACCAGCCTGCCCGTGTGGGACAAGTGCCGCGAACTGATCCAGGAAGGCCTGATCGGCAAGTTGCTGCAGTTCCAGACCGAGTACAACCGCAACTCGAACATCGGCCAGTGGCGCTACTACAAGCTCACCAAGGAAATGACGCCCAAGACGGTCAACTGGCGCCGCTGGCTGGGCGTGGAATACGGCCTGGCCCCCGAGATGCCCTTCGATCGCGCCGTCTACATCCAGTGGCGCTGCTACTGGCCCTTTGGCTCGGGCATGTACACCGACCTGTTCGTGCACCGCACCACGGGCATGCTCAAGGCCACCGGCCTGCGTTTCCCGGGCCGGGTGGTGGGCGCCGGCGGCATCTTCTTCGAGTACGACACGCGCGACGTGCCCGACGTGGCCACCGTCGTGGCCGACTTCAACGAGGGCTGCCAATTGCTGGTCACCTCGACGATGTGCAATGCCGAGACGCCGATTCCGCAGGTGATCCGCGGCCACTTCGGCTCGCTGGTCTTCCCCGACAAGAAGGACAAGTTCCCCGGCGTGGATTTCGTGCCCGAACGGCCGCAGATCACCGGCGACAGCAAGCTTCTGGCCCAGCGCTTCGAACTGCCCGACATCGGCAACCAGGACGAGGCCCACTTCCGCAACTTCGTGGAGTCCATCCAGGCCAACAAGCCGGAGATGGTCAACAACCCGCCCGACCTCGGCGCCGCCGCCATCGTGATCGTGAACCTGGGCGCCCAGAGCTACCGCGAGGGCAAGGCCTTCCACTTCAAGGACAACAAGGTCTGCCTGGCCGACGCCAGTTGGGCCCAGCAGTGGGAGCAGATGTCCAAGGCGCGTTCCAAGCCGCGGCACATCCCCGGCTGGAAGGCCGGCGACAAGGGCAGCCTGCTGCAGCCGCCCGAATACATGAACCTGGCCGGTCCCTGGATCGACGGCAAGGATCCGGCTCCGTAAGGTCTGTAGCGAAAGCCGCTCCGCTCCTCTCCCGCACCGCCGGGAGAGGAGCGGCCGGCGATTTGCCGAAACGGGCTGTAAAAAGGAGAAAGGGGGAAGGGGAAAAAGGGCAAAAGAAGATCAGCGGCTGCGAGTCGCATCGATTCTTCCTCTGTCTCCTTTCCCGTCTTCCCCCTTTGCCCTTTTTCCTTATTACACTGAACCGTTCTCACACTGCGCTCTCTTCGGCCGGACGGCCATGAATGCGCAGTTCTGTCTGGAAGGACGTCTGGAATGGCCCGGGCCGCAGTTCGTGCGTTGGCGTTTGGAATCTTGGCACTTCTTGCGTTGTGCGTGGGCCATGCGTTGGCCGGCGAGTTGCGCATCGATTCGAAAGCGCCTGCCTCGCTTCCGGCCGGGATCAAGGTGCATCCGAGTGTGAAGGCCACGGCCGAGGGCTGGGCCTTTTCCGAGGGCGGACTCACGGTGCCCATGGCCGCCACGCCGCTGACGGCCGCTCGGGGCCAGGTCGACATGACCTGCCAGGCGCCGGCCGACTGGCCGGCGGCCAGCGACCGCATGCTGTTCCACACGGCCTCGCAGTCGCATGTGCACGCCACGCTCTTCTTCCGCGACGGCGTGCTGACGGCCGTCTACAAGGGGGGCAAGGACCACTTCTCCTCGATCTCCTGCCGCGAAGTGCGCGCCTGGGCCCCCGGTTCCTGGCACCGCGTACAGTTCGGCTGGCAGGCCCAGGGCGACGAGGTCGAGTTCCAGCTTGTGGTCGACGGCCAGCAGATCGGCATGGCCAACGGCCGGCTGATGGAGCCCTGGCCGACGGCGTTGGAGATCGGGACCCGAAATCAGTCGTCGGCCTGGCAGGGCCTGGTCCGCGACATCGTGCTCTCCGACCGGGTGCTGGTGCCGCCGGCCCTGACGCCGGGCGAGCGCACGATCGACGTGCAGGCCGACCGCCCGATCGGCCCCTGCTACCGCTTCTGGACCGTGGCCAACTGCAACAAGCCCAGCGTCTTCCTCGATCCCCAGTACGCGCACGCCCTGCGCAAGCGGCAACCGTTCATCCGCCAGATCAACGCCGTGTACCTGCTGGGCGGGCGCTATCCGGACAAAGACGTCTGGTTCCAGGGCGTTTCGGCCGACGGCCGCGTTCAGGCCGACTTCTCGGGCCTGGTGACCGAGTTGCGGAACATGCTCGACGCGGATCTTGTGCCCTGGATCGTGCTGGACAACACGCCCTACGCGATGAGCAACCCACCGCAGGAAAACACCTACGGCAACACGGCCCCGCCCGACGACGAACGCGTCTGGGCCCAGTACGTCGAAGCCGCCGTGCGCGCCATGGTCGAGGCCTTTGGCCGCCAGCGCGTGGCCGGCTGGTGGTTCCGCGTCGGGACCGAGCCTGATCTGAGTCCCGGCCATTGGGCCGGCACCCAAGAGCAATACCTGGCCCACTACGACCATACCGTGGCGGCCGTCGCGCGCGTGCTGCCGGAAGCCAAGATCGGGCCGGGCAACATCCTGAACCCGGCCGGCGGCGAGTTCGGTACCACCACGCGCCGCCAATGGGGCCTGGACATCATCGACCATGCCGCCGCCGGCACCAACACCGTCACCGGCCAGAGCGGCACGCGCATGGACTGGTTCTCCTTCTCCTGGTACGGGCGCGTGGGGCAACCCCTCAGCGTGTTCGATTCGGCCGTCACGGCGATCCGCCAACGGATGGCCCCCTACGCGCAGTTTCGCGACACTCCCCTGGTCGTCGGCGAGTTCGCCGTGCTGCACGATGAGAGTGGCCACCGGCTGTGGGGCGGCGACACGACCGAATGGGGCGCCAGCTTCTACGCCGCCCTGGCCGACCGCGTCTACCGCCATCGCATCCAGCAGGTCTACGAGTGGTCGCAAAGCACCATGGGGCTACTGCATCCTCGGGCCCAGGTCATCGCTCAGCTCGAACGCATGGCCGACGGCCAGCGCGTGGCCGTCGCCGTTCAAGCCGCATCGGAGGCCGACTGCGCGGCCATCGCCTGCCGCAAGGGGGACGATCTGTTCGTGCTGGTTTACAACCACCGGCATCAGCGGCGTCCCAAGGTGCCGGAGAAGGTCCACCTGGTGCTCCATGATGCGCGCATGCGGCCCGGCACAGCGTGGCAGGCCACCGAGACCCGCATCGACGCCCAGCACGGCACCTGGGCCCACGCCTTTGCGGCCGACTGCGCGGCGGCCGGGATCAAGCCCCTGCCCGGCGCGGGCCGGTACGAAGGCAGCCTCGAGTTGTCGCTGGGCAAGCCGGGCGTGGCCCTGTTTCGCAAGAACCTGGAGCGCTACGCCCGGCTGGCCGTCTTGACCGACGAACCGCAGCGCGTGAAGATCGACGCCGGCCAGTGCCGGCTGGATTTCGACATGGAAGGCCACAGCGTGCGCCTCTTGAAATTCACTCCTCACGCCCGCTAGCGGCGCGAGGGATGTTGGATTGTGGATGGCGGATGTTGGACAGAGAAGAACGCAGGCCCGTATCCCCCGCCTGCCAGTTGGAGCTTCGGCCCTTTTTCGCCCCTGGTTTCCGTCGGTGCAACAGGAGTCCTCACCCATGCAGCCCCGCCTGTCTTTCCTTCGTGCTGTAGTGCTGACCGTGGCCAGCGTCTCGACCCTGCCGGCAGCCACGTTCTATGTCGCCCCCAACGGCAAAGACACGCAACCCGGCAGCCAGCAACAACCGCTGGCCACGCTGCAGGCGGCCCTTGACGCGACGCGCAAAGCGCCCGAAGGACCGCACCGCGTCGTGCTCATGCCCGGCGAGTACTTTCTGGCCAAGACCATCGACCTGGACCATCGCGACAGCGGGCTGACGATCGAGGCCCAAGAGCCGGGCAAGGCCGTGCTCTACGGCGGCTCGCCCGTGACCGGCTGGCAGCGCGACGGCCAGCAGTTCTGGGCCGCGGCCCTGCCGGAGGTGAAGGCCGGCACGTGGGATTTTCGAGCCCTGGTGGTGAACGGCCGCCTGGCCGAGCGCGCCCGGTTCCCCGAAAAGGGCACGTTCCTCAACAAGTCCGAGTGGAAGGTGCCGTGGCTCACCTCCGTCGGCGGCGGCTGGGAGCGCAAGCCCACCCCGGAAGAGCTGAGCACGATGCCCTACGACCCGAAGGACCTTCCGGCCACGCTCGACCTGCGTAACGCCGAACTTCGCGTGTACCACATGTGGGACGAATCGCTGGTCGGCCTGGCGGCCAACGACGCCCAGCGCGGCGTGCTCACGTTCTCGACGCCGGCCAAGTCGCCGCCGGGCGCGTTCCAGGTCAAAAAGTACGTGGTCTTCAACACGCGCGAGGGCATGGCTCATCCCGGCCAGTGGTACCTGGACCGCACGGCCGGGCGCGTGGTCTATTGGCCCCTGCCGGGTGAGGACATGGCCCGGGCCAAGGTGATCGCCCCGCGCCTGGAGCGCATCCTGCGCGTGGGCACGAACAAGAAGCAGCCCGTCGAGAAGCTGACCGTGCGCGGCCTGACGCTGGCCGCGACCACCACGCCGCTGAAGTCGGGCGGATTCGGCGCCTACGCCTTCGACGGCGCCCTGCGCATCGAGGCCTCGCGCCAGGCCGCCTTCGAGTCGCTGGAGATCTGCTGTGTGGGCGGGCAGGGCATCCTGGGCACCGGCGTGGCCCAAGGCCGGATCGTGGGCTGCCACATCCACCACACCGGCGCGTGCGCCATGAAGGTCGACGGAGGCGACACGCTGGTCGGCAACAACCACGTCCACGACATCGGCGTCTATTACCCCAGCGCCATCGCCCTTTCGGTCTACTCGCGCGAAGCGAAGGGCATGCACGTCTTCCGCAACGAGGTCCACGACGCCCCGTACAGCGGCATCGTCGGCGGCGGCGGGCATCACGTCATCGAGCAGAACCTGATCTACCGCGTGATGCGCGAGATGCAGGACGGCGGGGCCATCTACGGCGGCATGCGCGACTGCATCCTGCGCGGCAACGTCGTCCGCGACGTGGTCAAGATGGGCGAAGGCTACGGCGTGTCCAGCTACTACCTCGACGAAGGCGCTCGCAACTGCGTTGTCGAGCGCAACGTCTCGGTCGGCGTCGAACGCCCGATCCACATGCACATCGCCCGGAACATCGCCATCCGCGACAACGTCTTCCTGTCCGACGGAAACCTGGCCTTGTCGTTCGCGCGTTCGTCGGGCTGCTCGTTCGAGCGCAACACGCTCTGCGCGCCGGGCAAGGTGACCCTGAATCCGTCGGTGGCCGTGACGCAGTGGAAGGACAACATCCTCTTCCACGACGCGGCCGGCAAGGGCGAAACGCCGCAGGCCTTCGCGATCGACGACGCGCGCCCGCCGGTCACGCCGGTCGCACGCCGCACCAACGCCTTCCTGGCCGATCGGGCCAAGCAACCGCCCAAGCTGGATGGCGACATCGATTCCGACGAGTGGCCGGGCCGCAGCGTCGGGCTGGACCGCGCCCCGACGCGCGAGGCGGCCAGCGGGGCCCCGATCCTGGCGCGCGCCGCCTACGACGACCAGTTCCTGTACGTGGCCGTGAACCTGGTCACGTTCGACATCACCCAGTTGCGCCCAGGCGCCGCTTGGGGCCAGGACGATGGGCTGGAGATCGCGCTGCGCGGCAAGACGCCCGACGGCCAGGAGGCCACATTCGTGGTCCGCGGCTTCGTCGGCGGGGCCGTGCAGAGCGCGACCGACGCCGGCGCGCCGGCCCAGGCCGCCGAATCGCTCGGCAAGTCGATCCAGTTCTGCGGCAAGGTCTATGGCAAGGACCGGGGCGGATGGCGCGCCGAGTGCGCCATCCCCTGGGCCGCGATCGGCCTGAAGCCGGCCCCGGGCCTGAAGATCCCCTTCAACCTGTCGACCTACCGCAGCGAAGACCAGGTCTGGCGCTGCTGGGAAGGCACGCAGGCCGAGAGCTGGCGCGTGGACCAGGGGGGCACCCTGCAATTGAACCGCTGAGACCTTGTTTCAGGAGCCGCTTCATGAAAGCCCTTGCCGTCGTGGCCCATTGCGATGATTTCGAGTTCACCGCCGGTGGCACCTTCGCGCTCTGGCAGCGCAAGCTGGGCGACGAGTTCCGCGCGCGGCTGCTGGTGTGTACCGACGGCGCCGCCGGCCACCACTTTCGCACGCGGGAAGAAACCGCACGCATGCGCCTGGCCGAGCAACAGGCGGCGGCTCGCATCGGCGGGGTCGCGTTCCAGTTGCTGCAACTGCCCGACGGCCGGATCGGTCGCGAAGGAATGCTGCAGCAGGAACCCGGCTTCCTGGCCGCCCTCTGGAAGGCGATCCGGGACTTTGAGCCCGACTACCTCTTCTGCCCGCCATTGCCCCGCGATCCGCTGGCCGGCGTGCACGTGGATCACATGGCCGTGGCCGAAGCCATCCGCCGCGTGGCCTACCTAATCAACGTGCCGCACGCCTTCACGCCCGAGTATCCGGCCAACGAGAGCCTGTCGCAGCCCTGCCAGGTGCCGGTGATCCTGAACCTCTACGACGGCTATCAGTTCGGCGCGAATGCCGGCGACCTGGCCATTGACGTGGAGGAGGTTTTCCCTTTGATCTGTGAGGCCGGTTGGTGTCACCAGTCGCAGATCCGCGAGTGGCTGCCCTGGGTGGGGCGACACAATATGGACGTGCCCGCCACGCCCGAGGATTGGGCTCGAACACTGCGGGCCCGCTTTCGGCGCTGCAACGGCGAGATGGGCATTCACTCCGCGCACGCCTTCGACGTGTTCAACGTCACCGCCTGGGGCGAGGTGCCCACGGTCGGACAACTGCTCAGCGACCTGCCCAACGTCTGCGTCGAGTCGTCGAACCTCAACGCGCTGCGCCGCCGCCTGGCCGCCTGGCGCGGAGAAACGGAGTGACGTGGAATCCCCTGGCAGAGAAAGACGATCACCAGAGACCTTGCCACGGATGAAACCGACAATCGTTACAAAGGAAACACTCAGCAAAGGGGAGTGCCGACGATGAGAGATTCGAAACCGGTGGCGGGCATCGTAGCAATCGTTCTGACTCTGATGATCTCGACTGCCATGGCTCAAGGCCCGGGCGCCAAGCCCGACGCGGGCAACCCCGAAAGTTCGTTCACAGGTGTTGTGGTCAGCGTCAATCTGGCGCAATGACCGTGAAGGGTGCCTTGGACTCGCCCGATCCGACGGCGGGCCAATCCGGCGGCAGTTCCAAGGGCACAACAAGCCCGCGCAGCGCGCCTTTTCTCATCAAGGGCGCGAAGATCACGCGCGGTGGCTGGCGCCTCTGCGAGTGGAAGGACATCGAGAAGGGCGCAGCCGTCACCGTCACGTTCACGCCCCCCACACAACGCGGAGCCAGGTTCGTCGCCTCCCGGATCGATATCGCTGAGGATCTTTCGGCCGAAAGACGGCCGCTCCTCGGCGAGGTCGGCAAACTGCTCTTCGGCGACGACTTCTCACGCAGCGAGATGCCGCCGAAGTGGCGGTTGGGGAAAGGGTTCTGGGAGATCCGCGACGGGGTCGTCACGGCGGCGGAGAATCCGGCCGACCAGCCCGTCGCCTATCTCAAGTCCGAGGGCGTCGACCACCCCACCAAGAATATGGTTGGCTTCACGATTGGCGGCAAATCCGCCCAACTGGATAACCTGCGCGTCTGGGCCGCAACCGCGCGCTCTGCCTGGAGCAAGGACCGCTCCGCGGTCCAGGCGGCGTTGCAGAAGCAATGAGACGGCGATCGGGGCGCGGGCGGTGATGGAGGCAAAAACTGCCAGGCGACACACAAACGTGCCGCAACTCATGCGGGATCGCTGAAGACGCTATCCGTGTCCCTCTGTCCCTCTGTGCCTCTGTGCCTGCCCCTCAAGCAACCACCGCGCTCTCAATCCCCAGCGCCTCGGCGATCTGCCGTACCGATTCAGCGTGGTGGCCGACACCCAAGGCGAAATGGTGCGTAGGCCCCTCGGCCACCCAGCGCTGCAGGAAGGTCCGCACGTCCGGCTGGAAAAAGCCGCGCGTGTTGGTGTTGCCGGTGGGCGGCACCGGTCCGCGCACCGATTCCCCCTCCGCGATCACGAACTTGAACCGCCCGGCAGCGGTCAGGCCGATGCTGAGCATGGTGATCGGCCCCTCCTTGATCTTGAACTCCACGCTGGCCCCCGAGCCGGGCTTGCCGTGATACTTCAGCAGGCTGCGGAGCACCGGCTTGCCGTCGGCGATGTTGATGTGGTGCGGCCCATCGTGCCCCACCAGCACAAACCCTTCCTGGAAGTCGATGGGGTGGAACTCGGCGAAGCTCCCGCCGATGTCCAGCCGGTCCAGAATGAGCATCGCGATGCAGGTCTTCAAGTCCGATTCGCCGCACATGGGGAATCCGGCCGCCGTGAGCAGCGAATTGCCCACGATCAGGTTCGTGACCAGTTGCCGCACCGGGCTGCCCGGCTCCCCTTCGTAGTAATAGGCCAGCCCATCGAGCTTGTAGGCCGCCACGAACTTGTCCAGGGCCACGGCCACGCGCGCCGCCACGCGCAGATCCTCGTCGGTCAGCTTGCGCGTGATCGGATCGGACTTGGGATCGGGCGTGTCGAACATGCCCAGGATCGCGCTCTGCTTGGCCGCGATCTCGGCGTCGGTCACCTCGCGTTCCAGGCGCAGCAGGTCGTCCGCTTCGGTCTGCACAATGTGGCAGCCGAAGGCCGCGGTGAAGGCCGTCGGATCGCTGTGCATGTCGAGCATCGACTCCAACACGTGCCCAAAGTGCCCGATCCGCGCCCGGCGCAGGTCGTGCAGCACCTTGGCGATGTCGCACCACCGCGCCAGCTCGGCCTCGGCCTGCGGATCGTCGTCCAGCGTTCCCAGGATCACCGGCGGGGGGCGTTTGCCCATGCGGATCGCCACCCCGGTGAACTCGGGCACGCTGCAGAAGTCGTCGTTGCACAACTGCATGTAGGTCGAGGCCTTGGTGTAGTCCATGGCCTTCAACGGCTGCAGGGCCACCAGCACGATCGGCACGTCCAGTTCGCGCACCAGCACGCCGAAGGTGGAACTGGTGGCGTAGGTGACCATGTCGCAGAAGATCAGGTCCAGGTCGGCTGCCTTCAATCGCGGCAGCAAGGCATAGGCCCCCTCGGCCTTGTCGATCATGCCGAAGTTGGTGACCGACACTCCTTGCCGGCCCACGCGCTCGACGAGAATCTCCAGCTTGTGGTGCATTTCGTCCAGCAGACCGTCGAACTGGCCCCAATAGGTGTGATGGCCGACGCCAAACACGCCGATGTTGGCCGCGCGCGGCTTGCGGCGCGCGATGCGCGGGGTGAGAGAACTTGCCTGCGAGGGAGCGTTCATCGTTTCAGACTTTCAAAGAGACTCATCACCAGCCGATCCCGGCCGTGCGGCGGTTCCACTGGCTGGGGTTAGCCGCAAGCCGGCGCCGCGGACCGTAACCAGCAACACCACAAATGCCAGGGGATACAATAGACCCGAAGCCAACCACACCGGACCATAAGACAAATGCGTCACGGCCCAACCGATGCCCGTATTGGCCAGCATGCCGCCCACGGCGCCGACCGCGCCCGACAGGCCCATCACCGTGCCCACCGCCCCTTGGGGGAAGCGGTCGCCGATCACGGTCACATAGTTGGTGATCCAGAAACCATGGGCAAACATCAGCAAGGCCATCATCCCGATCGCCAGCCCCACGTTGCCCGCCAGGCCCGCCAGGCTGGACGACATCGTGAGCAAGGCGGCCAGGGCCATAATCAGTTTGCGCGCGGTGAGCGTCGGCATCCCCTGCCGGATCAGGCGGTCGGAAATCCACCCGCCGGCCACGTTCGAGATACCCAGGGCCAAGAACGGAATCCAGGCCAGGGCCCCGATCTCCTCCTTGGAGATGCCCCGCGCCTCGGCCAGGTACTTGGGGATCCAGAACATGTAAAAATAGAAGACCGGATCGAAGATGAACCGCATCAGGGCCAGGCCCCACACATCCTTGCGTGGCAACAAGGCCCAGATCGACACGCGTTCGGCATGCGGCGCGGGACCGCCCTGGTCGGCGGCGTCGCGCGCGGCCTCGCAGCGTGTCATGCGCCCGCTCAGCAGCCACCAGACAACCACCCACACGGCCCCGATCAGGCCCGTGACGATGAACACCCCGCGCCAGCCCACGGCCTGGGACAGGAACACGGCCAGAGGCGTGGCCACCACCGATCCGAGACTGGCTCCGCCGATGGCGAAGCCCATGGCCAGGGCGCGTTGCCGGGGGGCGAACCATTGGGCCACCCCCTTGGCCGCGCCCGGAAAACAGCCCCCTTCGCCCATTCCCAACAAGAAGCGGCACAGACCCAACTGGGTCACGCTGTGCACGGCCGCGTGCAGACCGCTGGCCAACGACCAGACCCCGACGCTCAAGGTCATGCCCCAGCGCGTGCCCACCACGTCCAACAACCGGCCGCCCAAGAGAAACATCACCGAGTAACTGAACAGAAAGGCGTTGTTGACCTGGGCATACGCCTCGTTGCTCATGTCCAACTGCCGCGTGATCTCCGGCGCCAAGGCCGAGAGCACCATGCGATCCATGAAACTCATGGCCGTGGCCACGAACAACAGACCGCAGAGCCACCATCGCAGACGGCCGACGCTGTCACCGGTAGTCACGGGTCACCTCGCAGTCTCGCCTGGTCCGATCGCTTGCCATATCTGTCGAGTCTAGCAGCCGCGGCCGCCGGCAGGGCGCAGAACCACCCCCTCTTTTGCGACAATTCCTCGGCGTTTTGCGACAGGGCGCGTCCCTATCCCCCGATTTCGGCCACAAAGAGCTGCGTCCACCGCGTGGCGCTGACGTTGAAATAGATCCGCCGACCGTCGGGGCTGAAGACCGGGTGCGGATGCGCGACGCGCCATGAGCGAGCGCCCTGCGAGTTGTCGAAACGGTGGATCTGCACGTAGCCCCCGCCATCGCTGCGGCAGACGAACACGCCCCATTCGCCCTTCTGGCCGCCAAGGCCGGGGGTCTTTTCCAGCACCCCGTCGGTCACGAACAGCTTTCCATCCGGGCTGAAGCTGGGGTGCGAGCCCGAAAAGTTCGGCAATCCCGCAATGCGGTGAACCTGGCCGTCGGCCGCATCGATCCGCAGGTTTCCCTTCTCCAGAATGCAGCCCCCTTGCGGATGCCAGGCCGGGTGCCCCCACTGCTCGCGCAGAAACAGGAACCGCGATTCCTGAAGGTCGTAGGCTACCAGTCCCATGCGCGTGCTGGCCCGGGAACTGCGAAAGTTGCCGTTGCCGGCCGTGGCCATCTTGAAGAACACGCGTTTGCCGTCTGGACTGAGGATGGGAAAGAAGATCGATACGGGCCGCGGGCCGAACGATTTGGCGATCCATTGCGGATAGGCCGCCTGGACGGCCTCCGCCGTGACTGCCGTGCGCACCTCGCCGGTCGCTGC
Organism: uncultured Planctomycetales bacterium; assembly: GCA_937889015.1. GTDB lineage: Bacteria > Planctomycetota > Planctomycetia > Pirellulales > Thermoguttaceae > CALARR01. The sequence goes on from CALARR010000299.1 coordinate 17,976, forward strand.
GTTGACCAACTCCAGGTCGCGGTGCGGCCCCGGGTTCCAGTGGCAACCGTAAACCGGCAGCACGTCTCCCTCCGCCGCTCCCCAGCAGAGTTGCCGGTCCTGCGCCAACGTGCGAACGGCTCGGCCGTCCATGTCCACGACCATGACCGACCAGCGTCCCTCGCGCACGTTGTGGAAGGCCACGCGTCGGCCGCCGCTGATCCACTGCTGGCAGGCTGTCCGATGCGCGTCCTCGATTTCCAGGCCCTCGACCAGCCGTTCTTCCTTTCCGGTCTCGCGGTTCAGGATCCACAATTCGCCGTGATGGCTGTCGGCCGTGGGTGAGGCGTAGAACAGCAGCCATTGCCCGTCCGGGCTCTCGGGGCAGGTGTTGAAATAGGCGTGGATCGTGTGTCGTTCGGCGGTGGGGCAGGCCGGCTGGACGCGCACCCCGGACTGCCACGCCGCCAGCGGATCGTCGGGCCTTGCGGGCGCCTCGGCCCTGGCGATTGCCGCCAAGATCACCAAGAGCACCGTGGCCCCCCATTGCAGCCATCGCATATCGCGTTCTCCGGACCGATTGTCGCCCATCGCCTGTCTGCCGACAGCCTAATCTGTAAGCGGCAGGCCGATCAAGCTCTTCCCGGCCGAAACGCCGAGAGGAGCCCACGGAGGCCGCGCCTGGAGGCCGTCCGAGCCTTGACCAAAAATGGCATCTAAATGGCTAAACCGGCTAGTGACAGAGGTAGGCTCGTCGATTTCAATGAAGGGCTGAGGAGTTCCCCGCCACGGCCGGGCCGAGGGCGCGCCACAGCCCTCTCCGGGTCGTGAGGCAATCGTTGTCGCAGGGTCGCGTGCTGAGAATCGCCCCCTTCTTTCCGCGCGTCGCCCCCCTGTCCTACCGGTCGTTTCGCCCGCCCACGCCAACCCCAGGGGGCTTGCGACATTCGATCATCCAGCCCGCACCCTCCCAAGAACGAGGACCACAACCATGACCCGATCCTGCTGGCATTCGTCGTCCTGCTGCGGCGTACGCATCCTGATAGCGTGCGGCGTTCTCTTCCTGTCCGGACTATGGACCTGCCCAGCCGCCTGGGCACAAGCCAAGAAGCCCAGGGTCTACAAGTCGATCACTTGGGAGAAGTTCCAGGCCTCGGGACCGGAACTGAAGCCGATCGGCAACCTGGCCGTGCGGCACGCCAAGGAGATCAAATCCTCCCCCTGGTCCATCGGCTGCGAGACGCTCGATCGCGATTACGCCAAGTTCAGCACCTACAAGGACTATGTGGGAGAGCTGGGGGCCAAGCACGGACGCCTGCAGAGCGGCTGGGCCAAGTGCGAGAAGGAGAAGGGCGTGTACGACTTCGCCTGGCTCGACGAGAGCGTGTACGGCCTCCGCGAACAGACCGTCGAGCCCTGGATCTGCCTGTGCTACGGCAACCCGCTCTACGGCTCGGACATCAACCTCGGCGCGGGCCTGGCCGGATTGGTCGAGTCGCCCGAGGCCATGGCCGCCTGGTCGAAATACATCGCGGCCACGGTCAATCGCTACAAAGACGTGGTCACTGTATGGGAAATCTGGAACGAGCCCTTTGGCCAAGGCAAGAACTACGCTGTCCTGGTGCTGACCACCGCCGAACTGATCAAAAACATCCAGCCCCAGGCGACGGTGATGGTGACCGCCGTCCACGACCCCGATCGCGTGCATGTCCTCGAGGCCCTGAAGGCCGCCAACAAGCTGGACCTGGTCGACCTGTGGGCCTATCACCCTTACACGCCGAATCCCGACACCAGCTATCCGGCTGCCGAGAAGACCAAGGCCCTGGTGCAGTCCTATAGCCCCAAGTACAAGATCTACCAGGGCGAAGTCGGCTGCCCCGCGATCCTGGAATGGACCCACGCCCTGGCCAATTACCCCTGGACCGAGTACAGCCAGCCTAAGTGGGATCTGCGGCGCATGGCTGGCGACCGCGTGCGCGGGATCGACTCGTCGATCTTCACGATGATCGATCTGAAGTACACCAACATGCAGCAGTCTTTCGGCATGATCCGTTCCAACCTCCTGCTGCAGTTCATCTACAAGCGCCCGGTATTCTACGCCGTGCAGCACATGATGAGCTTCTTCGACGACGAGGTGAAGCCGGCGGGGTTGTTGGAGTGCCAATCGAATTCCGACCGCACGATCACCGTCGCCGGGTTCACGAAGCAGTCCACCCCGGTGGTCTTGCTCTGGTACAGCGACAAGGTTCCCAGCGACGAGCTGAAATGGGACCTGGTGGACCTGACGATCAAGAACGTGAAGTTCCAGGACCCGGTGTACGTGGAGATGATCACCGGCAAGGTCTACAACATCGACAAGGCCAACTGCAAGACCAGTGGAGCCGACACCACCTTCCAACAACTGCCCGTCTGGGACAGCCCGATCATGATTGCCGAACGATCGCAGGTCGAGCTGAAGCAGAATTGACAGGGGCGTGTCCGGGCCGGTACGCTCGGCAGTCGTCGCGCCGGGCGTTTCATC
>CALARR010000300.1 GCA_937889015.1 uncultured Planctomycetales bacterium
ACCTGTTGGACGACACCATCGACGACGTCCACGGCCCCGAACAGCCGAGCCAGCAGCAGCCATCCGACGAGTCCGCCGCGCAAGCCGCTCCACCAACTCCGCCAGTTCCGCCAGCGGACGCCAGCGCACAGCAGCCAGACGCCGTTACCGCCGAACAGACGCGTCACTCGGCGCCGGACGCGCGCGCACAGCAGCCAACCGCGTCACCCCAGCCGGCCGGCGACCGCGCCGAGCGTGTGACCTCGTCGGCGCATCGGGCCGACGAGCCTGACCACGCGGACGAAGAGGATGACGACGACGAGTCCCTCTCGGAGTGCGACTCGGACGAAGACTACGGCTGGTTCGACGATCCGGACCCCTGCGAGCAGTCCGACGACTTCGAACGCTTCCTCGCCCCCAATCGCCCTGAGGCCTAGGGAGAGGCACAGGGGCAGAGGCACAAAGGGGCAAAGGGGCAAAGGGGCAAAGGGGCAGCCCACGTAGCTCTCAGCTCTCAGCTCTCAGCTCTCAGCTTCTCGCCGCATCTGCGTTCATCCGCGTGCATCTGCGGTTCCATCCCTCAGCTTTCGGCTTTCAGCTCTCAGCTTTCAGCCGTGTAGGGCGTGCCGAGCGCAGCGAGGCCCGCCGCAATCTCAGCTTTCAGCTTTCAGCTCTCAGCTTCTCGCCGCATCTGCGTTCATCCGCGTGCATCTGCGGTTCCATCCCTCAGCTTTCAGCTTTCCGCTCTCCGCTTTTCTTGACGCATCTGCGGTTCCCTTCCCCAGCTTTCAGCTCTCCGCATTCCGGTTTCCGCATTCGCCATCCCCCCAACCGCTCACATGGATGCAACAACCCAGCCACAAGACGTAGCTGGCGTGCTGCTTGTGCGTTTGTTATAACTCGGTACTGTGAAATGCATTGCGAACTCACCTCGGCGAACGCAGCACTTAGGTTCAGTGCTGGGGCGTTGCTTGTTGCGTGTTGCTTGCGCGGTTGGTTGACGGATCGGTAAGCCGTTGCATCATGACTTGCACGATCCCCGGCGGTTGGTTTCCAGTCGTGCTGGGGGATGGTAAACTCGATCCCAACCATCGCCGCACGCCGCGTCGGCGCGCCGGCAACCATGGCCTACGACACCCTCCGTATTCGGAGATCACCATGCCACGCAAATCGTTTCCTGATTGCGGCGTGAGAATCGATCCCAGAACCATCCCAGCCACGTCGGGCGGACCAGCAAGACTGAGCTGCCAACAGGTTCTGGGACCGGCTCCGAGAATCCATCCCCAAACCGTCCCGGCTAGGTCGGGCGGCCCAGCAAGACTGAGCTGCCAACAGGTTCTAGCGCCGGCTCTAATACTTGTTCTGGGGCTGGGGGGCCTGGCCGCAGTTCTCGGGCCAATGGCCGCCGCCGCAGCGAGCCCTCAGGCCGCGGCTCGGCCTAACTTCCTGATCATCATGGCCGACGACATGGGGTTCTCCGATCTCGGCCGTTATGGGGGCGAAATCGAGACCCCCAACCTGGACAGCCTCGCCGCCAATGGGCTGCGCTACACCCAGGCCTATTCCACGGCGCGCTGCTGGCCTTCACGAACCTGCCTGCTCACCGGCTACTACGCTCAGCAAGTCCGGGCCGATCCACCCCAGGGCCGGCATCCGCAGTGGTGCCGCGTGTTGCCGCACTATCTGAAGCCGCTGGGCTACCGCAACTATCATTCCGGCAAGTGGCACCTGAACGGCGCCCCGCTCCAATTGCAGGATGGCGGTTTCGATCACTCCTACACGATCGACGACCACAACCGTTTCTTCTCGCCGCAGAAGGCCACGCTGGACGAGCAGCCCTTGCCTGCGGTGCAGGAAGGGACCGGCTTCTATCTCACCACGGCCATCGCCGACTACGCGATTGGATTCCTGAAGGAGCATGCCACCGAGCATGCGCAGGATCCCTTCTGCCTGTACCTGGCCTTCACCTCGCCCCATTTTCCCCTGCACGCTTTGCAGGAGGACATAGATCGTTATCGCGACCGCTACCTGCAGGGCTGGGATGCCATGCGCCAGCAGCGCTACGAGCGCATGGTCAAGGCGGGACTCGTCAACTGCCCCCTCTCCGCTCCTGATCCCCAGACGATCCCGCCCTGGAGTGCGCCGGAAGCGGAATTGCAGTCGCGGATCGGTCCCGGCGAGGCCGGCTATGCCGTGCCCTGGAGCCAGTTGACCGACGCGCAGAAGAAGTTCCAGGCGTTGAAGATGGCCATTCACGCGGCTATGGTAGACCGTATGGACCGCAACGTCGGACGCGTGTTGGATCAACTCCGCCAGATGCGTACCTTCGAGAACACTGTTATCTTTTTCGTCTCCGACAACGGGGCCAGCGCCGAGCAGATCATCCGCGGCGACGGCCACGACCCCAGCGCGCCCGCCGGTTCGGCGCGCACCTTCCTCTGCCTGGGCCCAGGCTTCTCGATGGCCAGCAACACGCCCCTGCGCCTGCACAAGTCGTGGGTCCACGAGGGTGGGATTTCCTCCCCGCTGATCGTGCACTGGCCGGCGAAGATCAACGACCGTGGCGCGCTGCGCCATACGCCGGTGCACTTTGTCGACCTGGTGCCGACAGTCGTGGAACTGGCTGGCGGCGCCCTGGGCGGGACCTGGAACAACAGCACTCCCCCGGCTATGCCCGGCCGCAGCCTGGTTCCTACCCTGGCCCAGGACCTGGAAATTCCCCGGGACTATCTCTACTTCCATCATCTGAACAATCGGGCGATTCGCGTGGGGGATTGGAAGCTTGTGGCGGCGGGAGGCAAGGAAGACGGCCCGTGGGAGTTGTACAATCTGCGCAGCGACCGCTGCGAGATGCACAATCTGGCCGCGCAGCAACCCGACAAGGTCAAGCAGCTCTCCACGCTCTGGCAGCAGTGCGAAGACCAGTTCCGGCAACAGGCGGGCCCTCCGGAACCGAAGCCTGCCAAGAAGGCCAAGCCCGGCAAACAGGCGAAGAAGTCGACTTGAGCGCCCGGCCTGCGGCTTCCTGCCGCGATGATGTGCTGGAGCGTGCTGCGTGTGCATTTCCGTATCTGCACGCGCGATAATCGCCGACGAGCCCACCCTCTTCATCCCATCCTTCCTTCGTGTCCTTGTGCCTTGGTGGTTCCCCCTGACTTTGCCATTCCCTTCTTTCCCTTTTCTCCTTCTTGCACAAAGAGCCTATCTCGGAACCGCCACCGCCAGGTCGAGTGGCCCAGGACCGAGTTGCTGAAAGGTCTGCGAGAAGGATCTCCGCAGATGCGCGAATCCTCGCGCCACACAGGGATTCCAAATGGCCACGCGGCATGTCACAATGACCGCTGCGAGGCTGCGTGCTCGACGGCGCGCACCCTCCCCATTTGATACCGTTGTTTCCCACGAATGGTTCAAGAGGGGACTTGGCGTTATGCGCAAATCACTATGGCTGGTGTTGGGTTTCCTGTTCTGTGGGGGACTGACCGCGCTGCTTGCCGGCCAGGTCGCGGCTGACGAGCCTCGCCTGGCCACCAAGAACCTGTCCGAGAACCGTCCCAGCCAGGTCGGGCGGCCCAGCCGCACTGAGCTGCCGACAGGTTTTGGGATCGGCTCTAAGTGGATCTGGTTGGCCCAGCCTGACGGCCCCGTCTACAACCAGACCATTCTGGCTCGAAAGGCCTTCTCGCTGGCCGCGCCGCGCCAAGGGATTCTGAGGATCACGGCCGACAGTTTCTACCGGGTGAAGGTCAATGGACGCTGGGTGGCCGACGGTCCGTGCCGGGCCTGGCCCGAACACTACCAGTACGACGTGCTCGATGTGAGCCACGACCTGCGCGACGGCGAGAACCAGATCGAGGTCGTCGCGCGCTACTATGGCGTGGGCGATTTCCACAAGGTGCCGCAACGCGCGGGCCTGCTGGCCCAACTCGACGTGCAGTCGACCTCTGGCCAGCCTGTGTGCATCGCGACCGACGCCTCGTGGGAGGTGGCCTTGGCCCGCGCTTGGCTGGCCAACACGCCCAAGGTCAGCGTGCAGATGGAGCCCTTCGAATGGTACGACGCCCAGCAGGCTGGTGCCCTGCAGTGGACCAAGGCCTGCGAGCTGTTCGCGGCCGACGCCGGACCGTGGAAAAATCTGCACGCGCGCGACGTGGCCCTCTTGACCTGTCAGCCGTTCGCCCTGAAGAGCTTCGTGGGGGCCAAGGTCGTGCGTTGTCCAGGCCTGAACTTCTGTCTGCCCGCCGTGCGCCTGATGCACCCGGGGTTGATCGAGGCCAACCACCATGCCGCGGCCCCCTGCGGCATGGCTGTCATGCTGGAAGTCCGAGAGCCTTGCGACCTGAATCTGCAACTGGAGGGCCTGAAGCTGGCCATCGACGGGCGCCCTGTCGGCAAGGACCCGGTCCACCTGGAGCCCGGCCGGCATCTGCTGCTGGCCTTTGTGCGCACGGTCGTCGGCCATGACAAGGAGAAATCGTTGCGCGTGCTCGATCCGCGTTGGCTCGGACTGCGGAGCGTGGAAGAGGAGGTGCAGGGGATGCCGGCCGCCGTGTCGGCCAACCAGAATCCCTGGTGCTTCATTCCCCTGCCCGAGTTCAACTTCGCCGGCAACGACCTGGTTCACACCTGGTTCCCCAAGGAGGACCCGAACACCGACACGGTCCAGCGTTATCAGGCTGAAACGGATCGGTTGCTCAAGGAGATCCGCACGCCGGCCGAATTCATGGCCCGACTCGGCTCCAAGATCCAGCGTCTGCCGGCCGAGGCGATGTTCGTGCAGGACGGTTTCTGGCAGTTCGTCAACCGGCAGGTGGTCGGAGAGGGGGCGGCGTTGGTCCGGGATCCTGCCGCCCTGATGCACGACACGCCGGCCGCCACCACCGTCAACCCGTCGCCCGACGGCGACGTGGAACTGGTCTACGACCTGGGCGAGCAGAACTGCGGCTATTGGACCTTCGACCTGATAGCCCCGGCCGGCACGATCTTGGACGTTGCGGCCGTGGAATACATCGCGCCCGACGGCCGTATCCAATTCCCGCGCGGCAACCGTAACGGACTCCGCTACGTGACCAGCGAAGGTGTCAACCGCTTCACGTCGCTCAAGCGGCGTTCCGGACGATTCGTCTTCCTCACGCTCCGCAACCAGCGTGCGCCGGTTTCGATCCGCCATTTTGGCCTGATCGAATCGACCTACCCGGTCAATGCCGTGGGGGGCTTCGCGTGCAGCGATGCGCGTCTGGACAACATTTGGGCCATCTCCACGCGCACGCTCAAGCTGTGCATGGAAGACACCTACACCGACTGCCCGCTGTACGAACAAACCCATTGGGTGGGCGATGCCCGCAACGAGTCGCTGTTGGGCTATCCGGTGTTCGGAGCAGAAGACCTGGCGCGGCGCTGCATCCGCATCACCGGCCAGTCGCTGGAACGCTATCCGATCGCCGGTTGCCAGACGCCCTCGTGCTGGGACGTGCTCTTGCCCGCCTGGAGTTTCCTGTGGGGAATCTCTGCCTGGGATTACTACTGGTACACGGGCGACAAGGCGTTTCTCCACGAAATCTACCCGGCTGTGATCCGCAACCTGCAAGGCGCCGAGAAACTCGTGGATCAGCAAGGGCTGTTCGCCGGCCCCTTCTGGAACATGTTCGACTGGACGCCCATCGACCAGAAACACAAGGCCGTGCTCCACAATTCGATGTTCATGGTGGGGGCGATCGACGCCGCGTTGAAGGTGGCCGACGCCATCGGCGAGAGCCGGGACAAGGCCTGGTTACAGGCGCTCCGCCAACGCCTGGTGGCCGGAATCAATCGTCTGTGGAACGCGGAGCGCAAGTCCTATCCCGATAGCGTCCACGACGACGGCACGGTCAGCAACTCCACCTGCCAGCACACCAGTTTCCTGTCGGTGTGCTATGACATCGTCGAGCCGGCCAACCTGGCTCACGTCCAGGCTAACATGCTCAATCCGCCGGAGAAGATGGTCCGCATCGGCTCTCCCTTCGCCGTGCTGTACTTGTATGAGGCCTTGGAGAAACTGGGCCTGCAGCAGCGGATTGTGGAGGACATCTATCGCAATTACCTGCCGATGCTGGAGTCGGGGGCGAGCACGGTCTGGGAGAGCTTTCCCAGCGGCACGACCGGCTCCGGCGGCTTCCCCACGCGCAGCCATTGCCACGCCTGGTCCAGTGCCCCCAGTTTCTTCCTCAATCGCATCCTGCTTGGAGTCAGGCCCACCGCACCCGGTTGGCAAACCGTGCAACTCAGCCCGCGACTCTCGGGCCTGACCTGGGCGCGCGGCGCCGTGAACACGCCCCGGGGATCGATCCACGTCGCGTGGCGTCTGGTCGAGCCGGCCAAGGTGGAGATCACCTGCACAGCCCCGCAGGGAGTGACCGTCGAGTTCGCTCCCAACGAAAGCCTCGCCGGCAAGACGATTGTCCTCAACGGGAAGACCCTATGACGGGTCTGCGGACTGCGAGTTGGCTGGCGTCCCTGGCTTGCCGGTCCAGAGCGGACGGCGCGCATTGTGTGGCCATTGGGCACAACTGGGCAACCTCGCCTGGCTGGGCTTGTCGCTGCCGCTGCGCACGGGCAAGAGCCGCAATTGCCGGCCAATTTCGTTGCATTTCCGGCAGAAGGCCGCCCCGTGATCGTCCCACTCCGGAGCGTCCTTGCCGACGGTCTCCCGACGCCATTGATGAACCATCTCGTGCAGCAAGACCTCGGCTACCCAGCGATATCCGCGGCGCCGCCGGAAGCCGGGGGCTGAACCGGCGGCCAATCGCGGATGTGCCCCGGTCAGCAAGGAGAGCTGCAATCGAATTCGCGATAGGGCTCCCGGATGCGAACTGGGGCCGCAGCCACCGTAGGTCTTATAGTCGTTCGAACGCGACAGCAAGATCTGCGGCAAGGCCAGACGGCCCGCAAAAAAACGCTGATTCCACTTCTCCCACAGACGATACAAACGGCGCACGTAGTGGCGATGCTCAGGCCGTGTTCGCCGCAGTGAAAAGAGACGCGGAGAGTGTGTCGCCAGTTGGTCCACCTGTTCCGCCGCCACGATCCAGCCCCGACACTCGGCACATCCACAGCGGCAGGGGATAGCCGAAGTCGCTGGCCAGGCATAGTCAATCGTGATCTGGTCGCCAGGCGCGATCTCCGAAAGGACCTCCAACCACAACTCCCCTTCAACCGGTTCCTTGCCGTTCCAGGGGGCCGTGATTTGCACCAACTCGCAGTTCGGTCGGCAGCAATGATTCACGTAGCGAAAGGGCGCCTCCGGCTCCAACGCCAACTGGTCGCCGATCTCCATGCAGTAGTCAGACTGGTAGGCCGGATCGTGCATCACAGTGCCACGGATCGGGCCGATCAACTCGTGGATCTCGAAATACCGCTGGGAGAAGACGGCCAAGCCCTGTGGCGATGGACCGACAGACACCCCCTGCTCGCTGGACTCCATGCATCTCTCCTGCTCGGTGCGACACCAGGGTCAAGCCCTTCGCTCGGCCGACAGACTCCTTTCGTCAACAAGGTCCGCTTGTTCGAAAGGCAATGCCCATTTCCATCGGACGATCAAAGAAACACCCCGGCCGATCCTGATGAAGACCGGCCGGGGATGAACGTGAGCCACCGTCTAGCGCCAACCACCGCGCCGCGGGCGATCCGTCTTAGGACGGGCCTCGTTGACCGTGATCGACCGTCCGTCGATCTCGGTCAGGTTGAGTTCCTTGATGGCCGTGGCAGCCTGCCTGCCATCAGCCATATCCACGAAGGCGAAACCCCGGGGACGGCCCGTTTCTCGGTCCTTGACAATGTTCACCTTGGCCACGGTGCCAAACTTGCCGAAGGCCTGCAGCAGGTCGTCTTCGGTTGCACCGTGGGAAAGATTGCCCACAAAAATGCTCGTCATGTCGATCGACTCCTTGGCGCGCAGCGCCGTTCAGGCAGGACGCACGTTCTCGGCCCGCGGTCCCTTGGGTCCCCGTCCTTCCTCGTACGTGACGGTCTGTCCAACACGCAGCGCCTCGATGGTCGTGCCTTCCACCGCGCTGTGGTGGAAGAACAACTCACCACGCTCTCCGGCGATGAATCCGAATCCCTTGTCCGCGATCAACTTCTTGATGGTCCCTTGCGGCATGCTGCCACTCCTGCACTAAAGAAATGAACCACAGCCGGCGCGTCTTCACCCCGAACCCCATTCGTTAGGGAAGCGGCGGCTGAACAGGTAGAGGGAGAAATCAGCCGCAACCAACAGATCAGCTACCTGTCAGCAGGTGGCTGGTGCGCAAATCGCCGGGTGACTTGGAACGAGAGCAATCACATGCACGGGGCTCGCCTCTCGCCGCTACTCGGGGTTATTATATCGCCCCACGGAGTTAAGGGAATGGGACCCCCACCAGGCCCCCCGCTGGAAAAAGAAAAAGGGCGTCCACAGACCACCCAGGCCTATGGACGCCCTCGATTTACCGTTCCTACTCACGTTCACTGGACGTGCAGATGGGGCGAAACCCCGTCGCTGATGCTACTCCTGGCCGCCGGTGATCTCACGCATTTCGGCCGTCTCGCTCTTGCTGCGCCAGATGGCCCACACGATCAGCAGCAAGCACACGACGGCGATGATCGCGCCGATACCGCCCTGGGGCGCGGTTGCGCCGGGCAGGGTGCTGCGGATGCCGGTCATGTTGAACGGCAGCACCACACTGGTCAGCGTGAGCATGGCGACCATGTTCATCACCTTGACCAACGGGTTGATGGCCGGGCCGGCGGTGTCCTTCAGCGGGTCGCCGACGGTGTCGCCGGTGACGGCCGCCTTGTGCTTCTCCGAGCCCTTGCCCAGATTGCGTTCCGGATCGCGCGGTTCGTCCTCGATCATCTTCTTGGCGTTGTCCCACGCCCCGCCGGCATTGGCCATGAACACGCCGAGCATCACACCCGACAGAATCATGCCCGCCAGGAATCCACCCAAGGCGTAGGGGCCCAGCAGCACGCCGACCATGATCGGGCTGACCACGGCCAGCAAGGCTGGGCCGATCAACTCGGCCTGGGCCGCGCTGGTGCAGATATTGACCACTCGGCCGTAGTCGGGCTTCTTCGTGCCTTCCCAAATGGCCTTGTCGCGGAACTGGATGCGGCACTCTTTGATGATGTAGAACGCCGCACGGCCTACGGCCCGAATCAGCATCGAGCTGAACAGCCAGGGCACCACGCCGCCGACCAGCAAGCCAATCAGCACCATCGGCTCGGCCACTGTCAACTTGGCGGCGAACTCGTTGTACTGCTTGACCGACATTTCGACGATCTTGTCTTCGCTGCCCATTGCCAACACGGCGATGAAGCTGGCGAACATCGACACGGCCGCGATCACGGCCGAACCGATGGCGATGCCCTTGGTCTCGGCCTTGGTCGTGTTGCCCACGGCATCCAGGTCCGCCAGGATCTGACGAGCCCGCTTGTAGTTCTCGGGGCCCATCTCCTTCTCATCGTAACCCATTTCGCCAATGCCGTTGGCATTGTCGGCCACGGGGCCGAACACGTCCATGGAGATCGTGTTGCCCGTCAGGGTCAGCATGCCGATGCCCGCCATGGCCACGCCGTAGGCGATGAACACGGGCGAACTGCCGGCATAGCAGAATACGGACAGGCCGATGGAGACAGCCATCACGATCGTGGCCATCACGGCCGATTCATAGCCCACGGCAAAACCCTGGATGATGTTCGTGGCGTGGCCCGTCTGGCAGGCCCGCGCCAGGCTCTTCACCGGGGCGTGCGAGGTGTGGGTGTAGTAGCTGGTGAGCTTATTCAGCACGATCGCCAGTACGATGCCGATGAAGCAGGTGATGATCGGCCGCACGTCGGCGCCGGCGATGATGTACCACGCCTCGGGCAAGCCGCTGGCGTTCATGGCAAAGCCGGCAATAGCCTGCGGATATGCGGCAAAGTAGGCCTCATCGAACCGCAGGTAGGCGAAGCCCAGCGCAACGAACCCGACCACCGAAATGAGCGAGCCGATCCAGAAACCGCGATGGACGCTCTTCAGGGCCGTGTCCGAAGTGTCGTTCGCGCCCGCCTTCACGGTGTAGGTGCTGATGATCGACCCCAAGACGCCGATGCCGCGCACCAACAAGGGGAAAATCACGCCCTTGTGGCCGAAGCTGGCCATACCCAGAATCATGGCCGCGACGATCGTCACTTCGTAGCTTTCGAAGATATCGGCCGCCATACCGGCACAGTCGCCGACGTTGTCACCGACGTTGTCGGCGATTGTGGCCGCGTTGCGAGGGTCGTCCTCGGGAATGCCCGCCTCAACCTTGCCTACCAGGTCAGCGCCTACATCGGCCGCCTTGGTATAAATACCGCCGCCGACACGCATGAACAACGCCAGGAGTGTGCCGCCGAAGCCGAAGCCCAACAGGGCCTCGTAGGCCTGCTCGCCGTAGACCAGGAAGATACACGTTCCGCCCAACAGCCCCAGGCCGTCGGTCAACATGCCCGTGATCGTGCCCGTGCGGTAACCAAGCTGCATGGCCTCGCCATAGCTGTGCCTGGCGGCGGCAGCCACGCGGAGATTGCCGGTGGTGGCCAACTTCATTCCCACGAAGCCGACCAGCCAGCTAAACACCGAGCCGACCAAGAAGGCGCCGGCGCGGCCCCAAGCCAACACGTTGCTCGAACTTTCCGAGCTGTACTTGGTGAAGAACAAGGCTACTGTGATGATCACAATCAACAGGCCAATCTTTCGGAACTGGGCCCACAAGTAAGCGTCGGCCCCTTCGCGCACTGCTTGGGCAATCTCTTGCATCTTGGGCGTGCCCTGGTCAGCGCTACGCACCTGCTTGACCAGCATCCAGGCATAGACCAAGCCCGCCACGGCAACCAGCAGCACGGCCAACAGCGAGGCCTGTTCGCCGATCGAGAACTTCTCGGTGTTCCGGAACGGCTCGAAGAGTTGGCTCGAGTGCTCCACGGCCCCGTGGGCGGCGCCCTCTTTTGGCTCCGAGGCCGAAAAGGCCGGCATCACGGCATAGGCGCCCAGGAAAAAGACCGCCAGCAAGATCAGGTACGCCGTCTGAACCTTGCCGTTTCTCCACTTCTTACGCAACGACTCAATCATACAAACGCTCCTCACGTGGACTGAGAAAACACCGCTAGCGCAAACCGCACGGGTTAGGGCGCGCGATTGCCTAGACTTGACAGCTTAAGCAAACAAAATATGCTAAGCGCTGCTGGAGTGCGCTGTGGCAGGAAGAACTTTGCAGCGTGTAACCCTAAGAGATTCAATGAAGTTAGTCAAGACGGGCAGGCTTGAAGACGACGCTAGCTTACAGGAATGTCTATGCGAACCACCATAATTGGGTGTCACGCCCTTTTCTGGTGGGGGGGTCGTTGTCGAGGCACCGACTCGCGACCTTTTCGCGTCCGTGCAACCCACCGCCTGCTGAGCTTCCTGGCGTGCCTCTGCCAACCGTTGCCACGCGCGCGAGGCGGCCTTATTATGGGGCCTCCGTGATGATCGTGCTTACCTCTCTGGCCACGGTTCTGTGAAGGAGTCTGCTATGTGGCGTCGCCTGGCTCTGCCCTTGCTTGTGCTCAGTCTCTCCTTGGCCTCTGCGGTACGGTCGGCCGAGCCTGCCGTTGAGACCGCGGCCCAGCGTGATGCGCGCATGCAATGGTGGCGTGAAGCGCGCTTCGGGATGTTCGTCCACTGGGGGCTGTATGCCATACCGGCGGGCCAATGGAACGGCGAGCCGATCAAAGGGATCGGCGAGTGGATCATGGATCGGGCGAACATCCCGGTGGCCGACTACGAGAAGTTGGCGAGCCAGTTCCATCCGACAAAGTACGATCCGGCCCAATGGGCACAGATCGCCAAGCAGGCCGGCATGAAGTACGTGGTTATCACGTCGAAACACCACGACGGGTTCTGTTTGTTCGACTCGAAGGCAACGAAGTACGACACGGTCGACGCCGCGCCGCATGGGAAGGATCTGCTGCGACCGCTGGCCGCCGAGTGCCGCAAGCAGGGGATCAAGTTCTGCGTCTACTACTCGATCATGGACTGGCACCATCCGTCCCAGTACCGCAATAGCGAGAAGAAATACAACCCGACCAAGATGCACCCGGAACGTAAGGCCGAGTACGTGGACTATATGAAGCTGCAACTCAAGGAACTGATCGACCAGTGCGATCCGGAGGTCCTGTGGTTCGACGGCGAATGGCCGGAATGGTGGACCGAGCCAGACGGGCGCGACCTGTATGCCTACCTGCGCGGGCTGAAACCCCGGCTGATCATCAACAACCGCATCGGCAAGGGGCGCAAGGGCATGGACGGGATCAATAAGGGCGACCAGGTGTACGCCGGCGATTTCGGCACGCCCGAGCAGAAGATCCCGGCCACGGGCCTACCGGGCATCGACTGGGAATCTTGCATGACGATGAACGGCACCTGGGGCTACCGCTCCGACGACCAGAACTGGAAGTCGGCCGAGACGCTGATCCGCAACCTGATCGACATCGCGTCGAAGGGAGGCAACTACCTGCTGAATGTCGGGCCAACGGCCGAAGGGCAGATTCCCGAGCCTTCGGTCGAGCGGCTGGCCGAGATTGGGCGTTGGATGGCCGTCAATGGCGAGTCAATCTACGCTACCCACGCCAGCCCGCTGGGAGCGTTCGGCTGGGGACGCTGCACGAGCAAGTCCCTGCCTGAGGGCGTCACGCGTCTTTACCTGCATGTGTTCCAGCGGCCCGAAGATGGAAAGCTGGTTCTCTCCGGGCTGAAGGGCGTGCCCGTTGCGGCTTCGCTGCTGGCCGGAGGTCAGAAACTGGCGGTAGAGAAGTCCGCTGACGCGTGGACGATCGCGCTGCCGGCCGAGCTGCCGGACAGAATCGCCAGCGTGGTCGTGCTGGACTTGCGCGGCACACCGTGACGGAACTTGCTGGGCTGGGGCTGGACCTATTAGGAATGGGTGCGGCCTTTTCGCATGCCGTCGCCGGCGGCGATCTCATCCAGCAACGTATCGACCATATAGGTCTCGTGAAGGCGCAGATCGTGCTTGACCCACGTCTGCCCGTGCCTCCGCAAGAGATGCGGAATGATGATGATGTCGTACAGGGCGAGGAAGTGTCCAGTCGCCAGCCAGAGCCACACGCTCAAGGCATAGGACCAGCCGGGCTCGGCCAGAAAAACCGCCATGCCGGGTTCCCAGAATGCCTGCACGTCGGGCAGGGGGTGTGTGGCGATGCGGAGCAATTCCAGGGCCAGCAGTCCGCTCACCAGCATCGAGATCGCCACGACTTGCCGCGGCGACCAGTGCCACCGCCGGAGACTGAGAGCGCCCCACCATGTCACGGCCGCCACCACTCCCAGCACACCGCAGGTTCCCGCGCCCTTGGCAAACAAGCTGAGGTCCCCCGTGGTCAACCCACCATCTTCCGCTTCTTCTTCCACGCGTCCGAATTGGTTTGACTGCACCGAGGGTGTGATGACGATCGTGCCTGGCAGCGCCAACGCCAGCAGAACGACGCTGAGGGTCCCCACGGAGCGTGTCAGGATATAGGCGAGCAACATTATTGCCACGCTCACCAGGGCCACCACGGCCGATGGCAGTGCGATGGGCTTGGGCGGTCCATTCGGTTGCACCAGCATCCACACCGACAGCCCCACGAGTCCCCCGGCGACGATCCACACCAATGCGTAGTAACGCGCCAGCAATCGCCACTGGCCACGCAGCAGCAATTGCAGCCAAAGCAGAAGCTTCAGTGCGTTGGATGTACTTTGCGTGAATCTGCTCACAACGGTGCCCCACGAGACTTGGCACTACGCGAACCGCGCCCCACAAGCGAATCTGGCAAGATGAGCCGTTATTGATCTGCGCATTGCTAATGGCCCCGGCCGACCAACGGAAGGCCGGGAAAAACGGGCTCCCGACAGTCGCCCTCGGTTCATTCGCGATGCAGGACCCAATGGTACCGACGCCGCCCCGCAACCGGGATCGACCACCATCCACCATTGGCGACTGGAGTCCGCAGGGGCCTGGGCTGTCCAGCCTTCAAGGCTGATGCAGGCTCCGCAGGGACAGACTCCAGTCGGGTCAGTTCAACGGGTGTTCAATTTGCCACCATTCAGGATACCCCATCGTTCGGGTCTGTCAATGGTCTCCCGTGGCAAAAGTGGCAAACGGCGATATCGGTGGGAACCCGGGTTGCGAACGGTCTGTACTCTCACCCCCTGTGTACTGTGGCCGTCTCTCGTAAGGTCTAGCGATCCATGCAGGCAGAGATTCGCGGCGGTGCGGTGCAGACGGACTGGTGTTCAGCCGCCTTTTACCGAGTGTTCTGGCAGACGCAGCGTCTGGACCGGTTTGTCCTCCAGGGACCGCAGTTCCACGGTGGCCCAGTCGCGCGCCTGCAGTCCGTCGTGTTTGAGCAGTAGTTTGCCACGGGTCGGCAACAGGGCGCGGAGCGAGCCGGCGCCGAGTTTCGCCGTCAGGCAATAGCCGCCGTCGATCGCCTGCAGTTCGGCCACGTGCGGCGCCGGTTGGTCCTTGCGATAGGGCCGGTAAAGCGTTACGAAGGTCATGGCTTTGGCCTTCTCCGGTGTTTCGGCCGTGAGGTGCCATTCACGCAGCTTCACGCGCGGCCGCGGGTTCGGGTCGTACTGGTCGGTCTGCTGAAAACGGAGGCCCTGGGGCGTGAGGAACGTGATGTCGCAGCGTACGTCGCCGGCCTGGACCTGCACCTTGCCCCGCTCGCCCACCTGCATCTGGTTGACCGCATGCAGCCAGTACTGGTACGTGGCCGGCTGTTTGGCTTCCAAGCGATCGAAGACGACGATCAACTCCGGCTTGGCGAAGAGGATCGTGCGCGTGTAGCGATCGAGCAGTGACGGCCCCGTTGCGGTGGTCCGATAAGCATCGCCGGCCTCGCCCACGACCGCGTCGAAATTGGGGGTGGTGACGAAGTGGGTGATCCGGCCTTGCGACGCCGCGCTGTGCGCCAGTTGGCCCTGGCCATCCACCGTGATGTTGTTGGTCGATCGCGTGCTCCACATCCACTTGGCGTGGTGTTCGCTGCCGTAGATGTCGCGCCAGCCGCTGGAAACCAGCAGACGCTGGCCGTAGGCCCAGAGCAGGAAGGAATTGTTGGCATCATAGCCGTGCGACTGGGTGCCGAACGGGCTGGACTTGAAATTGACCTGAACCGACTTCGCGGCGTCCTTCAGGTCGGTGTTCAGGTAGGTTTGGCCGGTGCCGCGGAACAGTCGCGACGAAGGCAGATCGTCGGGGGCTGTGGGCTGAACCTTGGGCAGGCTGCCGCGCAAGAAGCCGACGTAGCCCCCTTCGGAGGCTGGCCCGCCCATCTGTTCCACGTACCACTGCCAGTAGCCGTTGCCCGCCTGGGCCGCCAATTGGCTTACCAGGCCGACATTGTTGGATGCCTTGCGCGTGCCGCACAGGTCGCCGAACCCTCCGCCGACCATACCCGGCGGCATGAGGTACATTGGATAGTAGCCGACCTTGGAGAAATAGGGTTTATCGTAGGCATTGACATTCATGGCCGAACGCATGATATCGGCCCACCAGGTGAAGCGATCGATGTAGCTGGACCAGTACGAAGCGCCTTCGTGCCAGCCGCCGTCATCGTCGGACCAGACCGGATAGACGTTGAAGAAGACGTTCATCGCGAACCAGGTCCACTCGTCGGCCCCCTCGACCTCGCCTGTGAACGACACGCCCACCTCGCCCAGGAAGTGCCAGGCCCGGTTGCTGTGGCTGGCATAGGGACTCCACAGATGGCGCGGACATAGATGGTTGAACATCTCCGCGCCGCGGATCTTCATCACGCGCCGGCACTCCTGGCGTTCCTCTTCGCTGAGCAGGTCGTTCACAAAGCTGTAGGTGCGCGAGAATCGCGAGGCATAGGGCATGCCGGCCTCGTCGTTGTAGCGGTAGCCGGTGGACCCCTTGGGATCCCACTTGGCGCAGTCCATCAGGATCCGCCGAGCCAACTGGCCGTATTCTTCCTTGCCGCCCAGCAGGCGAGTGAAAGCCAGAGTCGCTGCCCCATCCAGGGCTGCGATCGTGTAGACCCGGTTGCCCCACCATCGTTCACGCCACGCCTCACTCTTGCGCGGCGTGCTCTCGTCGTACTTCAACGGTTCGGCGGTTTGTGGCGGTTTGCGAAGCAGCTTCTCGCACTGCGCGACCAGCTTGTCGTACGATGGCTTCAACGGCCCCTTGGCCAGTTCTCGCAGACGCGGCAGATCCTCGGGTCGGAGGAAGATCCGCGGGTGCTCCTTGGCGATCCGGCCCAGAAGCTCTTCACGCGGCGGCATCGGCAGTTGCTTGGCCTTGGCGGCGATGGTGAAGGTCCGCGCCTGGCTCCACTCCGTCGGTTGGTCTTTCTTGTCAAAGCCCCGGTAGCGCCAAGTGTAGCGGCCGGGGGCAAAGACCTTCGCCGGACAATGCACGTTGTAGGAGATGTCCTTGGCGCGGTATTCGATCGCCTTGAGACTTGTGCCTCGCGCGCACTCGATTTCCCAACGCACAATCTCCTTTTGCGGGCGCCAACTGAATCCCGGCGGGGTGACCTCCAGAACAGAGTCCTGAGCGGGCCGATAGCCCCATTCCCCAGGCCCGGCCGGACGTTCATCCAGCTTCAGTGGGGCAGTCAGCAGATACAGGGATAGCGGGAGCACCAAGCTGGACAGGGCAGGCATAGCAGCGTCCTTCGAAGCAGGTGGGGCCAATCAGGCAGGAGTCGATTCCGGCAGGCAATAGCGCAGACGGGAAAGCCTATTCTCCCTCCCCGTCACCTGTCTCGCAACTGTGGATCTAGGCCACTGTTGACTCGAAAGCGGGGCTGGGTTATGTTGCAGGCCCGATGGAGAGGCCACGTCGGGGCTTTGTGTGCCAGCGGTGTGCTTCTCGGGCGGCTCCACGATTCTCGCGTTCAGGAGGGCCGAGATACGCCGAGGCGTGGCAGTTTGGGGCTGGTCCCTCGCAGAGTGCTCTCGCCTCGCTTGCGTAGTCGGGTGATCTCAAGTCTTGCCCATCTCGCTTTCACCGTGGAGAAGCCCTATGAACCCGGACGCCGACAGCCAGGGCCTCGACTTACAGCAACCGAAACCGTCGCGCGCCCGGCGGTGGCTGCGAAGGTTCTTCTATCTCTTCGCGATCGCGGTCTGTCTGGCGGTGGCTCTGTGGGCCCTGGTCACGCAACCGCTGTTGGGGCCCGTGGCGCGTGTGGAGTCCAAGGAGGTCTCGGCCCAGCGTCTGCTGTACCATGTGCAGCGGATTGTGGCGATCCAGCCGCGCGATTTCGACCACCCGGAAGTGCTCGACCGCGTGGCCGCCTACGTGCGAGGCGAATTGACCAGCGCCGGAGCGCGGGTCTCGGACCAGCCATTCCCCGTTTCCGGCCGCACCTATCGCAACGTGTGCGCCGAGTTCGGTCCGGCCACGGGCGAGCGGATTGTGGTGGGCGCTCACTACGATGTGAACCGCGGCACGCCCGGCGCCGACGACAACGCCAGTGGCGTGGCCGGCCTGATCGAATTGGCCCACGCGCTAGGCCGCCGCGCGCCGCCGCTGTGCGTGGAGTTGGTCGCCTTTTCGCTGGAAGAGCCGCCGAACTTCGGCACGCCCCACATGGGCAGTGCGGTGCATGCGCGACGATTGAAAGAGAAGGGCGTGTCGGTCCGAGCCATGCTCTGCCTGGAGATGATCGGATATTACTCCGACGAGCCGGGTTCGCAGCGGTTGCTGGTGCCCGGCATGGAACTCTGCTACCCCAGCCAGGGCAACTTCATCGGCGTGATCGGGCGATTCCAGGACGGCCGTGTCACGCGCCAGGTCAAGCGAGCCATGCGTGGCGTGGATCGGATCGGTGTGCACTCGATCAATGGGCCGCCTTCCCTGGTCCCGCAACTGGCCTTCTCCGACCATCGCAACTACTGGCACGAGGGCTATCCGGCGGTGATGATCACCGACACGTCCTTCTTCCGCACGCCCCACTACCACCAGCCGAGCGACACACCCGAAACGCTGGACTATGATCGCATGGCGGCCGTCGTGCAGGGAGTGCTGGCCGCGATCGAAGTCTTGAGCGAGGCCGTTCCGTAGTCTGGCGATGCCCAGGGATTCGCAATCCGACCGCTGTCCCTCGGCACCGGCGCACGGCTTGGCCTGCGCGCGTCCGGTGCGCGGTTGTGCTCGGCCATTCACGGACCGGCCAGCCATTGGGACACGGTGCGCCACAAGTTCGGCTGGGCGGCGGCCACCGGCCTGCTCGGGGCAGGGCCGCGGAGGAAACTGCGCACACGCTCCACGCTCTGGGCGCCGGTCAACTGCTGCCGCTCCCATTGTTCTTCTGATTTGCGCTCGAAGCGAATGAGCTGCGGAATGGAGTTGGCTTGCGACAGATTGCGGGCCAATTCGGGCTGCTTATCGATGTCGACGTAGGCGAACTCAACCTGGTCCAGGCTGCCGTCCTTGGCCACCTCGGGCAAGACGCGGTTCTTCATGGTTACGCAGCCCGGGCACCAGTCGGCGCCCAGCAGCACCACCAAGGGCTTGCCTGTCGCTTCGCTGCTGCGCGCTGCGTCGTTGTAGGGCTTCTCCGGAATCGCGGCCAACGACACACACACGAGTAGGGTTCCACTCATGGCTAACATACGGCTTCTCCTCAGATCCTCGGGGGGTTCCATGCCGACCTGTGGTCCCGGGCACATCATGGCTCAACGGTCCATCACAGGTTGGCCGCTGCTTAATGCAGGATCCGTGCCAAGGACGAAGAAAATCGTATGCGTATATCACAACAACATATCTCTTAGAAGGTTGCGCGATCTGCCCAGCGAATCTTCGGCGGTCGCCGAGGGTGTTTTGTGTGTGTTCGTGAACACTTTTGTCAACACCGAAGTAGACATAAGTGTTCACGGCGATCGGGCCGCTTCAGAGCACTTCGACCTTCACGCGTTGAGCCAGGGCCGGGATGAGGGCCGGGGCGAAGCGGCAGGGCAGCAACTGCTGCAGATTGGCCGCCGAGGCGGCTGCTGCCCAGCGCACCGCCTCGCTCATGGGCTTGCCGGCGTGCAAGCTCCAGGCCAGGCCGGCCGACATGGCGTCGCCGCAGCCGATGGGATTGACCACGCGCTGGATTCGCGGCGGCGTGACGCGGAGCGTCTGCTCCTGCGAGCGAACCCAGATCGGTCCCGGCCCCTGGGTGACCAGGACCCACTGCGCCCCGCGCTGGTTCAACTCGGCCATGGCCGCGAGCAATTCCTGATCCGTGTCCAGCTCGCGGCCCAAGCTGGCCGCCAGCTCTTCGCGATTGGGCTTCACCAGCCACGGGCGGAGGTCCAACAGGTCCAGCAGTCCTTGGCCGCGGAAATCGAGCACGGCAGGGCAGGGGGTGCTCTGCAGCAGGCGGCGGTAATAGGTCTCGGGCGTGCCGGCCGGCAGCGAGCCGATGATGACGGCCACCTCGGCGCGCGCTGCCTCGGTTCGATACAGCTCGGCCAGGGCATCCAGTTCGGCGGGTTGCAGGGGGCGGCCGTTCTCGACCAGTTCGGTCATGGCGCCCTGTTGGCGATCGAGGATCGTGGTGCAGACCCGGGTTGCGGCCTGCGTGTGCACCAGGCGTCGCGGGACTCCCAGCGAGTCCAGGTCTTGCTCGATCTGGGGCAGCACCGGACCGCCGGCCACGGCCACGGTCAGGCTTGGTGCGCCCAGCCGATGGGCCGCGATCCCCGCGTTGAAGACCTTGCCCGACGCGCACCAATGGGCCTCTTGCGCCCGATTGACCTCGCCGTAGCGAAACTGATCGAAGACCAGGATCTGCTGCCAGGCGGGCGTCAATCCTACGGTGACAATCACAGCAGATCCTCCAGTATCTGCGCCAGTTCCTCGTCGGACAGGTCGCGCGGATTGCCGCTCATGCTGCTGCCGCGCGAGCCGGGGACCAACAGGGGGATCAAGTCGCGGCCAACGCCCACGTCGGCCAGGCGCCGCGGCACGTGCACCTCGTCGCACAGGGCCTCGATCCGTTGGACGAGCAGCCAGGCCGCCTCTTCATCGGGACCCAACGCGGCAGCGCCGTACAGCGACCGCGCCAGGACAGCCATCTCGCGCGTGCGCAGCGGCAGGTTCACGCGGAGCGCGACGGGCAGCATGAGGGCACAGGCCACGCCATGCGGAACCCGGGCATGGACCCCCAGGGCCGCGGCCACGCCATGCGCCATGCCCAGCCCCGAGTTGGCCAGGCACATGCCCGAAAGCAACGCCGCGTGAGCCATGCGTTCGCGCGCCGGGCGCGAGTCGCCGTGGTGCACGGCCTCGGCGATGGCGGGCACGGCGAGGGCCAGTCCTTGCAAGGCCAGGGCCTGGGGCAGGGGCTGCGCTTTGCGCGAGAGGTAGCTTTCCAGCAGTTGGGTGATGGCGTCCATCCCGCTGGCGGCCGTCACGGCCGGCGGCACGCTGACCGACA
>CALARR010000301.1 GCA_937889015.1 uncultured Planctomycetales bacterium
TGCCCCTCTGTCCCTCTGCCCCTTGTGCCTCTGTGCCTCCCAATATAGCAGGTGGCAACTTTCATTTTGGGCCACTGCGGAGAGGTCACGGATGCACACGGATTGGGCGGGCCTCGCCCACGGCTGAAAGCTGGTCAGGCACGGGGTGCCTGACCTACGGTTGAGAGCGGAAAGCGGGGGGGGTGTTGAAGGTCGCGCGCGGGGAGAGTATTCTCTGCGGAGACGCCTGGACGATACGTGCCGACCGCTGAGGCGCGATCCGTTGACGGCGATTTCTTCCCCTTTTGTCACCTCACAAGGCAACCACGATGGTCACGACGATAGCGATCCTGGCGGCCATGGCCGGCCTGGCGGGCGCGGCGCCGATCGAGAACGACTTTCTGCTGCAGACCAAGAACACCACCATGGCGCTGCGCAAGGCGGGCGACACGTGGTTGATGGTGCACTACGGGGAGCGGATCGAGAAGGCGGCCGACGCAGCGGCGCTGGCCTGGTCGGGATGGTCGGGAGCGAACACCTTCGGCCACCGCAAGCCGGCAACGTATTCCGTCTACGGCAGCGACAACGACCGGAGCAACATGAACAAGTACGGCGGGCTGGCCGTGATCCATGCCGACGGCGTGACCTCCACGGAATTGCAGGCCGGCGAGGTGAAGCAGGTCGACGACCAGCCGGGCATCACGCACCTGGTGCTGGCGATGAAGGACACGGTCTATCCGCTGTTCGTCACGCAGCACTTCCGCGCGATCGAGGCCAGCGACGTGATCGAAACCTGGGTGGAGATCCGGCACGAGGAGCCGGCCCCGGTGAAGTTGGTGCGCATGCACTCGCTGGCCCTGGTCTTGCCGCTGCTGGCCAAGGAGTTCTCGCTGCTGTCGCTGACGGGCCAGTGGGCCTCGGAGGCGCAACTGGCCGAAGCGCCCATCGCGCAGGGGCAGACCGTGAGCATGAGCAGCCGCTCCGGGGTGCGTTCGGCGTTTGGCAACAATCCGTCCTTCATGCTCTCGGTGGGGCCGAAGGCGAGCGAGACGGCCGGGCGCGTGATTGCCGGCAGCCTGGCCTGGAGCGGGGCGTGGGAAATCTCCATCCAGCGCGACCAGGTCAACACGCTGGCGATCTGCGCGGGTTCGGATACGGGCAACGGCCCTTACACGCTGGATGCGCAGAAGACCCTGGTCACGCCCAAGATGGCTCTGACCTACTCGGCGTCGGGCAAGGGGCAGGTGTCGCGCAACCTGCACCGCTGGGCGCGCGACTGCCAGTTGCGCGACGGCCGCCTGTTGCGGCCCGTGTTGTTGAATAGTTGGGAGGGGGCCTACTTCAAGTTTGACGAGACCACGCTGACCGACATGATGGACGGGGTGAAGGAGTTGGGGGGCGAGATGTTTGTGGTGGACGACGGCTGGTTCGCGCGCGGGAAGTATGCACGCGACGACGACAAGCGCGGCCTGGGGGACTGGGTGCTAAACGAGGCCAAATTGCCGCGTGGGCTGGGATGGCTGGCCGGCGAGGCGCAGAAGCGAGGCCTGCAGTTCGGCATCTGGGTGGAGCCGGAAATGGCCAACACCACCAGCGAGCTGGTCGACGCGCATCCGGATTGGGTCCTGCGCGAGCCGACGCGCAAGCTGCGTCAAGGCCGCGGCGGTACGCAGGTGGTTTTGGACATGACCAATCCCGCCCTGCGCGACAACATCTACGGACAGATGGACGCCATGATCCAGAGCATTCCGGGGCTGGCGTATATCAAGTGGGACGCGAACGCGGACTTCATGAACGCCGGGTCGGCCTATCTGGGCACCGACCGGCAGCCGAATCTGTGGTTCGACTACACCGCGGGGTTGTACGACTTGCTGGGCCGGCTACGAGCCAAGTATCCGCAGATCCTGATGAAGGCCTGCTCGTCGGGCGGGGCGCACATGGACTATGGATTCCTGCGCTATGCCGACGAGTTCTGGACCTCGGACGACACCGACGCGCGGCAGCGCGTGTTCATCCAGTGGGGGGCGGGGCACTTTTTCCCCGCGTGCGCCATGGCGGCCCATGTGACGGCCGTGCCGAACCATCAGACGCATCGCTCGACGCCGCTGAAGTACCGTTTCGACGTGGCGATGTCCGGACGGCTGGGGTTTGAACTGCATCCGAAGAATATGGAGCCCGAAGAGATCGCCTTTGCAAAGAAGGCCGTGGCGGACTACAAGCGGCTACGGCCCGTGATCCAGCAGGGGGACCTGTACCGCCTGGTCTCGCCCTGGGAGAACAACCATGCGGCGCTGATGTATGTCAGCCAGGACCAGCGGCGAGCCGTGGTCTTCGTGTACGGATTGAACCGCTTCATCCTGAGCGACTATGCGCCGCCGCTGCTGCTGCAGGGACTCGATCCGGCGCTGCGCTACCGCCTGAGCGAGGTCAACAAGGAGAAGCGAGAGCACTCGCGGGTCAACGGCCGGATCGTGGGCGGCGCAGCGCTGATGGGCATGGGGCTGCCGATCAAGCTGGAAGGGGATTACGACTCGGCGATCTTCGAGTTGGTCGCCGAGTAGACTGGCGAGGCTCGGCGCGCGCAGCCGTGGCCTGAAGGAACCTGGTGAATTGAATGTCGCTTGTAGTGCACAGCACCTGCGAGTAGCATTCGCCTACTCGGCAGGAACGACTTCCGCCCCTGGGTGTCGTCGCAGCTGGCCATCCTTGGCGATTGGAAAGCCCTGCTCGACAGCCAGCTACGCGAGGATTTGTCCAACCGCTACCCCGGAACTTCGGCCAGATAGACGTTATTACGTCCTTGGTCGTCGGAGTTGAACAGCACCCAGCGGTCGTCGGGGCTGAAGACCGCGTGGGGGTGGCCGTATTGGGTCTTCCACGAGGTGCCGTGCCGACAGAGGCGACGGACTTCCACGCGACCGTTGGGGTGCGTCATCAGCGACATCCAACTGCTGCCGTCCTTTTCCCGGCGGTTCCGGTAGCCGCAATCGCCCACCAGCATGCTGTTGTCGGAGTTCGACTGGATGTGACGTGGCGCGGTGCCGGGCAACAGGAACTGGCGGATCCAAGTGCCGTCGGGGCGGATGAAGGCATTGTAGCCCTCGCGCCGTTCCACGGAGGTGTAGCACTGGAAGCCCACGTCGCCCTGGCGGGTGAAGTATTCGTGGGTACAGTTTTCGCCCGACCGCTGTACGTACAAAGGCCGCGGCTGACGAGGGCGTTCGTCGGCGTCCACGATCCACATCCGCTGCTTGACATTGCTGCCCCCTTCGTGGCAGAAGAGGATCAGGTTGGGCTGCGTGGGATGGATCAGCACGTGGCTCATCCAGGCGGCATCGCCCCAAGCCGCCACCGCCTCGCCGCTGGAGGTATCGACGCGCATCACCACGCACCGCGGACGCTGAAAGAGGCTTTCGGGCATCGTGGCGTAGATCTTGCCCGTATTGGTGCTTTGCTTCAATCGCTCGCGATAGGCAAAGGCCACGTAACGCCCGTCGGCCGTGCAGGTCGGCAGGCTGCCCCAGAAGCCCTCGGGCGAGCGGTACAACTCGCGGTCGTCCGTCCCGTCGGTCTTTACGGCGCGCAACACGGTGTCGGAGAAGTAGAACAGCCGGCCGGCCGGATCCACGCAGGCGTTATTGGGATCGACCCCCTTGCCGTCGGTCAGTTGGACCAACCGGCCCGAACGTAGTTCGAGAAGGTAGAACTGAAACACGCCGGACCGCTTGGAGGCGAACACGATCTGCTCGTGGCCGTCGCCCACAAACGAGGTCGTGGTGAAGTAAGGGTGGACGTTGTCGAAATCTCCGCTGGCCAACCGCAGCACGCGCACGCCGGTATCGGGATCTTTGTACTCCTGGGTCTCGCTCTTGACGTCGATCACCCGGCCCTGTGCCGCGGAGACCTTCGACGAGCGATCGGCGGAGGGCTCGGCGCCGACGACGGCCTGAAACGGGTCCAGCGCACCGACGGCGGCAAAAGCCGCCACTTGGGTCAGGAAGGTACGTCGGGTCGCGGAGTGAGTGCGAGCCATGAGGATGTCTTGGCCAGGATTTCCCATGATTGATCTGTGCATTGTCAATGGCCGCGGCCGAGGGAACGGAAGACCGGGCTCCCGCGACCAACCTACGGTCGGTGCCCGGCCCTCGGTTCATTCGCGATGCAGGCCCCAATTGGCTCTGCGCGGAACGCTTTGAGCGGCAACAGTCTTTCCATGTTAACGTAGCAGCCCACGACCTTCCAGTCGGCGCAGGAAGTTGGCCAGGTTGGAGGCCAGCGCGAACCACTGCAAACGGGTCGCGGAAAAGCGCGACGGGGAGAAAGGGAGAAGACCACTCGCGGAACGCTTTCGTAGAGGTTTATTGGATGTCAGAAAAGGAATGTCGTAGCTGTCGAGCCCGTTGCCCTGGAAAGCCGGCCTCCCGATGGTCGGCCTCACGTCATTACTTACCTGAAACGCAATACGTGGGCTACGCTTGCGCGGCCATGCGACGTCAAGCTCGGGCATGCCCACGGCAAGCGTGGGCACGGCACCCACCAACCACTCCCGACTACCCACACTCAGAGCTTTATCCCAGAACCACCATAGCCACGTCGGCGGGCGGCCCCGCTGAACTGAACTGCCGACAGGTTCTGGGACCGGCCATAAGAACCGTCGATTCTGATTGACGGCACGCGTCATGGCCCCGATTACGCGGGGACGTGGCCGTTTCCATGCCACCCCCCCGGCTATACTGTACGCAACGCCAGAGGCTTGACATCGAAAGCATTCAGCTAGATAATCGCAAGCGTTTCGCAACCGTTTCAAAAGCTTGCACCGGTTATGTTGTACGCCTCGGATCGGCAAAGAGAGATCGTGCGTCTGCTGATGGAGGACCCCGGCACCTCCGTGGCCCGCCTGAGCGAGTTGCTGGGCGTGTCGGCAGTCACCATCCGCAGCGACCTCGGGGAGATGGCGGAGGCGGGACTTGTGATCCGCACGCGTGGCGGCGGCATGCCGGCCTTTCATCCGGTGAACCTGGAGCGGCAGCAGTGCCACGTGGCGGAAAAGACGCGGATCGCCCAGGCTGCGGCGGCGCTGATCGAGGATGGTGACGAGGTGATGATCTCGGCCGGGACCACGACCTCGTTGGTGCCGCGGTTCCTGCTGGGCAAGCGGGATATCAAGATCGTGACCAATTCCACCCTGATGCTGCCCTACATGCGGATCCATCCGCATGTGCAGATGACCATGGCCGGCGGCGAGTTCCGGCCGGCGGCCGAGGCCCTGGTGGGGCCCAACACGCTCCGCGACCTGTCGCAGTTTCACGTGGCCAAGGCCTTTCTGGGCACCGACGGGTTCACGCTGGAGAAAGGGGTGACGGCCGACAGCGTGGAGGTGGCGGAAGTGGTGCGCGCCATGGCCGAGCAGGCCCGGCAACGCATTCTGCTGGCCGATTCGTCCAAACTGGGACGTGCGGGCTTTGCGCACATCATGCCTGCCGACCGCATCAACGTGTTGATTACCGACGATGGGCTGGGGCGGGAGGAAATGAGTCGTTTTGAAGAATGGAACATCCGGGTGATTGTGGCTTGATTCCTGTTGACAGCAAAGGAGCGGATCTCATGCAGTTCGCGACGCGTGCCAGGCTGGTTCTGGCTTGGAGTCTGATTGCGGCCAGTTTGACGGCCGGCGCGGCACAGGCCGCGGAAGGGACGAAGCTGCGTCCCAAGTTGTTTCTCGACCTGCCCGTGTACTGCAACACGCCCGACGGCATGACGTTGGACAAGGAGAACAACATCCTCTTGTCGTGTCCCAACTTCTGCAACCCGGACTACCCGGGGATCATCGTGAAGATCGATCCGCGGAACCAGATGTCGGTCTATTTTCCGTGCCCGGCGCATGCGGAGACGAAGCGCGGCTGCCCGATGGGCCTGGCCGTTGGCCCGGACGGCAACATCTACTATGCCGACAACCAGTATTTCTATGACAAGAACTACAAGTCGCGGCTGATGCGCGTGGTGGTGAGGGACGGGCGTGCGGTGCGTGCGGAGGTGGCGGTGGACGGCTTCAAGCTGGCCAACGCCGTGGCCTGGAAAGGGGACTGCGTGTACGTGACCGACACGTTCTTCGATCTGCCCGAGCAGCCGGGCGCCAGCGGCGTGTTTCGGGTTTCGCTGCAGGAGATGGCCCAGGGCACAGTACACCTGAAGCCGGGCTTGGGCGACGCGCACTTGATCGCCACGTTCCGCACGACGAACTCCAAGCGGAACGACCTGGCGGGCGCCGATGGGATGACCTTCGACAGCCAGGGCAACCTGTACACGGGCAATTTTGGCGACGGGGCCTTTTCCAAGGTCACGTTCGCGGCCGACGGCAAGGTGGCCTCCAACACGGTCGTGTCCACGGCCTTGAGTTGCGTGGACGGGATCTTCTACGACCGCCAGCGGGACAAGATTTATATCGCCGATTCGGAGAAGAACGCGATTCAGGCCTACGACGTGAAGACGGGGCAGATGTCTACGCTGTGGGAGAACGGCGACACGGACGGCGCGGACGGTTTGCTGGACCAGCCCTGCGAGGTCTTGCTGCGCGGCAACGAGATGATCATCGCCAACTTCGACATGCCCTTCC
Source organism: uncultured Planctomycetales bacterium (assembly GCA_937889015.1). GTDB lineage: Bacteria > Planctomycetota > Planctomycetia > Pirellulales > Thermoguttaceae > CALARR01. The sequence goes on from CALARR010000301.1 coordinate 6,593, forward strand.
CGGGGCTGAAGAACCAACGCCACGACGCGCCGCACACGTTGTGTATCATCCAACTGGAACCGTAACCGCCAGCGAGAGCGCTGGCCTATCCGAGGTGCTTTCATGAACGTAGAGCGGATAATCGACTTTTCCGGCCGGAGCGCGCTGGTCACCGGCGCGGCCGGCGCGATTGGGCGCGGGATCGCCGCGGGCCTGGCCGCCAATGGGGCGCGGGTCTTCCTTACCGATCTCAAGCCCGAACCGGTGGCGGCGGCCGTGGCGGCAATGCCGGCTGGCACGAACTGCGCAGGGCTGGCCGGCGACGTGACGGACGAGGCCCAGGTGCGCGCGGTGGTGGAGGCCGCGGCGGCGGCCTTGGGCGGCCGGATCGACATTCTGGTGAATGTGGCCGGGATCGTGGCCCAGGGCAAGGTGGAAGAGATCGCCGTGGAGGATTGGGAACGCGTGTTCGCGGTCAATTGCCGCGGCACGTTCCTGTTCACGAAGCACGTGGTCCCGCACATGAAGGGCGCCGGCTACGGCAAGATCGTCAACTTCTCGTCCAAGTCGGGCAAGACCGGGTCGGCCCTCATGAGCCATTACTCGGCGGCCAAGGCGGCCGTGATCGGCTTCACGCAGGCCCTGGCTTACGAGTTGGCCGACAGCGGAATCTGCGTGAACTGCCTCTGCCCGGGCATCACCGAGGACACGGGCGTGTGGAGCCATGTCTCGGCCGGGTACGTGCAGAACCTGAAGATGTCGCGCGAGCAGGTGGTGAAGCAGTTCACGGCCAAGGTTCCGCTGAAGCGACTGGCGCGGATCGAAGACATCGTCGCCGCGACGCTGTTCTTGGCTTCGGCCGGGGCCGACTATATGACCGGCCAGGCGATCAACGTCACCGGCGGACGCGAGATGCACTGAACTTGTTGCCGGAGTGGCGTGCAAGGCTAAGGACCAACCGAAAAACGACTTTCCGATCTGACGCTTGTACTCCTCACGCTCCGCGTGAGGTTTTGCCTCACGCGGAGCGTGAGAAGTACGGAGACTATTCTTCGGCCGGGCCCAAGAACGACTTTCGATCCGCTTCTGAAAGGCACGCGATGACACTCTCTGCCCAGCGGTTGGTAGCTACTGTCGGACTGATTCTCGGTGTGGTGTGTTCCTACGCTGCGGGCGCAGAGAAGGAGGTCTGGCTGGAGGGGGAGGCCTTCGGCGCGCTGGGCGGCTGGGTGATCGATCAGCAGTCGATGGCCCAGATGGGCTCGGCGTATGTCATGGCCCACGGCATGGGCGTTCCCGTGCCTGACGCCGAGACCACGTGCACGATCCCCGAAAGCGGCACGTGGACCGTATGGGTGCGGACGCGCGATTGGACCGCGGCGTGGAAGCGGGGCAAGCCGGCAGGCGTGTTCCAGGTCAAGATCAACGGCCAGGCGTTGCCCGAGGTGTTGGGCACCAACGGCAGTGCGTGGGGTTGGCAGAAGGCGGGCGCGGTCGAACTGCAGCGCGGCGAGGCGAAGGTTGCCTTGCACGACTTGAGCGGTTTCAACGGACGTTGCGACGCGATCTACCTGACCTTGGATCCGCAGGCCCGGCCCGAGAACGACGCGCAGCGCCTGGCCGCGTTCCGCCGCAAGATCAGCAAGACGGTGTGCCAGGACGATCCGGTGCTGTACGACCTGGCGATTGCCGGCGGCGGGATGTCGGGGATCTGCACGGCGATTGCCGCGGCGCGCACCGGTTCAAAGGTGGTGTTGATCCAGGACCGGTCGGTGCTGGGCGGGAACAACAGTTCCGAGGTCCGCGTCAGCCTGGGCGGCGGGGTCCATCAGCCGCCTTATCCGCAGTTGGGCAATGTGGTGGTGGAGGTGGGGCCGGTGTTTGGCAGCGGCGGGACCTATCCGGCGGAAATGTACGAGGATGCGCGCAAGGAAAACGCTTTCCGTCTGCGTTCCTGCAGCCGCTGCAAGCTGGTGATGAACGAGCGGGTGTTCGCCGTGGAGAAGGACCCGGCCGACGCGAAGAAGATCACAGCCTTCGTCGCGCACAATCTGCGCAAGGGAACGGAGACCCGCTATCGCGCAAAGCTGTTTGCCGATTGTACGGGGGACGCGGTGATTGCGCGGATGATGGGGGCGGAGGTGATGTACGGCCGGGAACCGCGGTCGAAGTTCAACGAATCGTTGGCGCCGGAGCAGAGCGACAACCTGGTGATGGGGCTTTCGGTGCTGTGGTATTCCAAGAAAGCAGAGCAGCCGACGACCTTCCCGAACGTCGACTGGGGCCTGGAATTCAACGAGCAGAACGCGTATTACATCCGCAAGGCCGACTGGGAGTGGGAGACGGGCCAGAACCGCCACCAGGCCGAGGAAACGGAGTACATCCGCGACTACGGCATGATGGCCATCTATGCCAACTGGTCGTATTTGAAGAACCGCTCGCCGCGCAAGGCCGAGTGGGCCTGCGACACGCTGGCCTGGGTTTCGGCTCTCGGCGGCAAACGCGAAAGCTACCGCGTGGTGGGCGACCACGTTCTGACACAAAACGACGTGGAGAACCACGTGCCCTACGCGGATGCCACGGGCGCGATCACCTGGAGCTTGGACCTGCACCTTCCGGACCCGGAAAACGCGGCGAAGTTCCCGGAGCCGTTCCGTTCGTGCGCCTATCACCGGGGGATCATCAAGCCCTACGCGATGCCCTATCGCTGCCTGTACGCGCGGGACGTGAAGAACCTGTTCCTGGGCGGGCGGCACATCAGCACGTCGCACGTGGCCTTTTCGAGCGTGCGCGTGATGCGCACGCTGGGGGTGCTGGGCGAAGTGATCGGCATGGCGGCGACGATCTGCGCGAAGGAGAACTGCGGCCCGCGCGACATCTACGAAACACACTTCGACAAGCTGCAGGCCATGATGACCAAAGGCGTGCCGCCGGGGTCCTATCATGGCGGTGGTTGCGACGCTTCGGAGTGGTATCACTTCCGCGAGCATGACGGGGAGGATATCCGGGCCCACGTGTCGGACAGCAAGAAGATGGGCGATCCGCGTTGGAAGGAGAGAATCGAAGCCTTGAAGGTGCAACACAAGCAGTGAGGTCGGCGATGCAGCTCAGCGTGTGTCCGCAAGCTCGTTCGATCTTCCTCTGGGAGAGAGCCCGGGGGAGGACGGTTTCAATGGAAAGGGCCGGGACTTCCTCGATTCGCAGGTCCCCTCACCCCCGGCCCCTCTCCCGCTTTGCGGGCGAGGGGAGCTCACGACGCGGTCTCAGACGCTCAGCACGAAGGCGGGGTTTGTGGCGCGCAGTCGTGGGCCTGTTGGCCTGGGGAGCGATTGCCGGGTTGGGCACAGCGCCGGGCCTGGCCCAAACCGGACCGGACGGGCCGAGCCTGGCTACGCCGGGGCCGGCGTCGCTGGCGGATACCTGGAACGTTCTGGCGCTGCCCGTGCCGACGCGCGCCGTGGACGAGGAGATCCGGACCGACGTGTGCGTGGTGGGCGGAGGCAGCGGCGGCCTGGGTGCGGCGCTCGCCGCGGGCCGGGCCGGCGTCGAAGTGCTGTTGATCGATCGGCAGCGGCGGTTGGGGGGCACCGGTACGAATGCGTTTGTCTGCAACTGGGAGCCGGGGCCCGGCTGCTCGATCGCCGCAGAGATGTACCGCCGCATGAAGGCCTTGGGCGGGGCCGGCGTGGCGCATGGCACCTACGTGGACGACAGCGTGCCGTACGAGGTGTCGCTGGTCCGGGCCCTGCCGGAAGACCGGAAGCGGACGCGCGTGCCGTACAGCGTGCCCTATCGACCCGAGGTCTTCGACAAGGTGGCACGCGAGATGCTGGCCGAGACCGGCCGCGTCACGGTTCTGGACCAGACCACGTTCCTGCGCGCCATGCCGAATGCCGATCGGACGCGAGTGGAATCGCTGTTGGTGCAGCGGACCGACGGGCGCTTGGCGCGGGTCCGCGCCAAGGTGGTGATCGACGCGACCGGCGACATCTGGGTGGCGCGGTCGCTAGGCTGCGCGACGATGCTGGGCGCGGAGCCCAAGTCGCGATTCAACGAGCCGGCCGCCCCCGAGGAGGCCGGGCCACAACTCAACGCGATCACGCGCTGCTACTTGATCCGGGCGAGCAACGATCCCAAGCGCGAACCGCCACCCGAAGTGCAGGTGCGCGTGCCCAAAAGCGCTTTCGTGCGCGGCTGGCAGGACGACCTGCTGTGCATCAACGGAATGGGGATGATGCCGGGCAAAAACCTGATCGACCTGGGTTACGACGAGTGCCTGCGCCGGTCCGAGGGCCTGGTGCGCGCTCATTGGCACGCGCTGCAGGAGGCGCGCTTCCCCGGTTATGAGCTGGCGGAGATCGCGCCCATGCTGGGCATTCGCGAAGGCTATCGGCTGGAAGCCAGGTATATCCTCACGCAGCATGATCTCTTGGCCGGATTGCCCAACCAGGAGCATGACGACCTCATCGCGGTCGCGGACCATCCGTGCGACATCCACGGGGCCGGCGGCGGACTGCGCCAGGTGGACACGGCCTACGGCGTGCCCTACCGCTGCCTGATTCCGGCCGGCGCGTGGCAGAATCTGCTGGTCGCCTGCCGCGGGGCGGGCTTCAGCAAGATCGCCGCCTCCAGCGTGCGCCTGCAAAGGACCATGATTCAACTGGGACATGCGGCGGGCACGGCCGCGGCCATGGCTGTACAGACCGACGCGCCGGTCGACGGCATCGATGTGCCGGCCCTGGTGCGGCAACTCGACGCGCGGTCGCGCTATCCGCTCGAACGATCGTTTGTCCAGAGGCGGGCCGCGACCGGCGGCCAACCATGAAGACATGGCCCGGTGTGGCCCAGCTTGCTTACCCTAGACACAATACCCGAGGGTCACTCAATGAGGAATCGCTGCCCCGTAAGAACTCCGGCACCATCCCGGTCGGCATGGCGAGTGGCCCGCGCGGTCGCGTTGCCAGTCCAGCTTGTGGCGTTAGTGCTGCCCTGTGCAGGGGCGGAGGACGCTGCGTCGGAACGCTTGCCGTGGCAGACGACGATGTCCAGCGGCGTGTCGTTCAGGACGGCGGATGCCGATTTGCAGAACGTGTTTGACGCGGCCGAGAAGAAGTTGGCCGGGAACATCGTTCCGTTGAGCCCTGGCATCCAGGTTCTCACCGAAGGTGGCGGCTATCCTCCCGGCGCATGGCTGGAGAGCCAGCCGATGGGCGGCGAAATGTACGCCAAGCGCGATCCCCAGATCGCCCTGAACAACCAGATGGTGTTCCTGCTGGCCCAGCGTGCGGACGGACGGATGCCGGCGAAGCTCATTCCCGCCGAGGGAGCGGCTGCGGCGAAGTGGCTTTTCGCAAGGTTGCGCGATGTGCCGGAGGCGGTGCGCTCGATGCCCGAATACGCCATGGTGGCCCACTACGCGGTCCTGCAGGGCTACTGTTTCCCGCACCCCGCCTGGAAGACCTATTTTTGGACGGGCAAGAACCGCGATTACCTGCAGCGCTTGTACCGGGCGTTGGAGGCCCACGACGCCTATCTGTGGCGAACGCGCGATTCCAACGGCGACGGAGTGCTGGAGACGTGGTGCGTCTGGGACACGGGGGAAGACAAGGGTTCGCGTCTGCTGACGCGCGGTGCGCCCTCGATGTGGCCCTTCGACCAGCCACCCTTGGCGCCCGGCATGCCTGATCCGCAGGACCCGGAGAGCGTCAAACGCTTTTGGATCGAGCGCGGGCTGAAGAAGCTTCCGCCACCCAAGTTGGCGGAAGTGCGCGTGCCGCTGGCCTCGATGGACGTGATGGGCTACAGCTACGACGGCCGCACGACGCTGGCGAAGATTGCCCGGGAATTGGGCAACGGGCGCGAGGACTATTGGCGGCGGGAGGCGGAAGAGGTCCGCCGTCGAATCATCAAGTCGCTGTGGGTTCCGGCCAGGCAGGCCTGCTTTGACCGGGACCGCGAGGGGCACATCTTGCCGGAGCTGATCCACAACAACCTGCGCGTCATGCAGCACGGCGCGTACACCCAGGAGATGGCCGATCAGTTCATCCGGCAGCATCTTCTCAATCCGGCCGAGTTCTGGACTCCCATCCCGCTGCCGTCGATCGCCGCCAACGAGTCGCTGTATGCCAACGAGCCGGGGAACAGTTGGAGCGGACAGCCGCAAGGGCTGACCTATCAGCGTGCGATCCGCGCCCTGGAGAACTACGGTCACTATGCGGAGCTTTCGCTGCTTGGAACGAAGTACCTGGAGGTGCTTGCCCGGAACGGCTGCGTCTTTGCCCAGCAGATGGACGCCTTCACGGGCGAGCCTTCGGGCCTCGCAGCCGACGGCTATGGCCCGACGATGCTTGCGGCGCTGGAATACATGGCCCACCTGCATGGCGTGAACCTGGTCCTGGATGAGGACGCGGTGTGGTGGTCGAGCCTGCGTCCGACGGGCCATGCTTTTCGCTACACGCAGCGCTGGGGCGAGCAGACATTCACGTTGATCGGCCAGGCAGACCGGATGCGCGGCGAGGTGAATGGACGGGAGGTATTTTCCTGCAGCGGCGGCGTGCGGATTGTGACGGACCTCGAAGGCAAGCTGCGCGAAGTGGTGGGAATTCATCCGGAACCGCAATCCATCGTTGTCTGTGCCGAGGGCGCTCGCTGGGAACTGACTGTGGCGCCGAACCAGGTGTTTGGCTGGCAGGGCGGACAACCGAGGCTACTGGGCGCCACACCCTTCGATTTTCCCTTTGGTTCGTGTTCGCGAGAGGAACGCAGCAGTCTGCGCAAGGGCCCGTGCCATATCCTGCTCCGCTCGTCCTGGCAGGCGGTGAACATCGGCGACATTGGTCACACGCCGGGCGTGCTTCGCCTGTTGGAACGGCACTTCCCGGAAGCCAAAGTCACGCTTTGGCCGGCGGACTCGGATGCGAAGGTCCACGAGATGCTTGCCGCGGCGTTTCCGAAGGTAGCGATCGTGCGCGGATCGCTGAGTGCCGACGGCAAGCCATCCACGCGCGCCCTGGCGACGGCCCTGGCCGAAGCCGACTTCCTGCTGCACGGATCGGGACCGAGTGTCGTGGCGCGACGCGATGTGGCAGGCTGGTGGCGGCTCACCGGCAAACCCTACGGCATCTATGGAGTAACGATCGATCCGATCAGCGCGCTGGAGGGCGTCACGACCGAGGGAGACACGATCGCCAACTTGACGACCGCGGTCGGCCGGCTGCCCTGCGACCATCTGGCCCCCGATCTGCGCGCGATCTTGGAGCGTGCACGATTTGTCTTCTGCCGGGATACGCTTTCGCTGCGTTACCTGCGATCCCAGCACCTTGCCGGGCCGCACGTGGACTTCGCGCCCGACGGCGCTTTTGGCATGGAACTGCGGAACGATCGCCTTGCCGAACTGTATCTCCGCGAGCATGATCTGACGGCAGGCAAGTTCATCTGCGTGATCCCTCGGCTGCGCTACACGCCGTATCACTTGATCCGCCGGCAGACGCCCACGCAGCGCGACAAGGACCGGGCGGCGATCAGCGCGCGGCACGCGGAAGAGGATCTGGGTAAGTTACGCGAGATGATCGTCCGCTGGGTGCGCGAGACGGGGGGCAAGGTCCTGGTGTGCCCCGAGATGACCTATCAGATCGACACCGGGCGTGAGTTCCTGGTCGATCGGCTGCCGGCCGACGTGAAGCCGCACGTCGTGCTGCGCGATCGCTTCTGGCTGCCCGACGAAGCCTGTTCCGTTTACGCCCAAGCGGAGGCGGTCGTTTCCCTCGACAACCATTCGCCCATCTTCGCGCTGGCCATGGGCACGCCGGCGATGTATGTGCGCCAGCCGACCGACACCATCAAAGGGCAGATGTGGAACGACGTGGGCGTTGGCGACTGGTTTCGCGAGATCGGCCAGGTGAGCGGACAATCGCTCTGCGAGGACCTGCTGGCGATCCATCGCAATCCGGAGGCCGCGAGGGCGCGGGCGAGGAAGATCATGGAAGGGGTGCGTAGGACGCAGGCGGCCACGATGGGGGTGGTCAAAGCGGAAGTCACTGCGCCCAGGCCGTCTGCGGCGCTCGATTCGGTGCTTCGCAGCGATATGTCGCATGTGTTGCCAGCCGTGCGCGCCGTGCCCACATCCGAGCCAGCAAGAACTGTTCGCGGGACATGAACCGTCACCCATACAGCAACAAGGATCGATGAAGATGTACACGAAAGAATACGTGGCGCAGCGGCTGGATCACGCCGTGTTGAAGCCGACCCAGACCGTGCGCGACCTGGCGGAGAACGCCCAGATGTGCGCGGCGCGCGGAGTGGGCAACCTGTGCGTGCGGCCCAGCGACGTGGCCGACGCAGTGCGGCTGCTGGCCGGCAGCCGGACGACGGTTTCCTGCGTGGTTGGTTTTCCGCACGGCAGCCACCGTTGGGAGGTCAAGGCCTTGGAGGCCCAACTGGCCATCGCCGACGGGGCCAAGGAACTGGACATGGTGATGAACATCAACCGTTTTCTGTCCGGCGAGAGCCAAGCCGTGCGCGACGACATCGCGGCCGTGGTTGCCGTGGCGCGGCCGCACAAGGTGTTGGTCAAGGTGATCCTGGAGACCTGCTACCTGAGCCTGGAGCAGGTGGCCGACGCTTGCCGGTTGGCCGAGGCGGCGGGAGCGCAGTTCGTGAAGACTTCGACCGGCTTCGGCACGGCCGGGGCCACGCCGGAGGCGATCGACGTGATGTTGCGGACGGTCGGGGCGCGGCTGGGCGTGAAGGCCTCGGGCGGAGTGCGCACCTGGGACACGGCCGTGGCCTATCTGCGCCAGGGCTGCTCGCGTCTGGGCGTGGCCTCGGCGGCCGCGATCCTGGACGGAGCTGAAGCGGCCGGCGCGTATTGACTTTCCACACCCCAGGACCAGCCACCATGTCCACCACCCAGACTCAACAGGCCGTGGTCTATTATGGACCGCAAGATGTCCGCTGCGAGCGCGTTCCCCTGCCCGAATGCACCGAGGACGAAATCCGCGTGCGCGTGGATGCCTGCGCCGTGTGCGGATCGGATCTGAAGGCCTTTCGCAGCGGCAATCCGCGGATTCGGGCCCCGATGGTCATGGGACACGAGTTCACGGGGCGCGTGGAGCACATTGGCCGCCGGGTCTCGGGCTTCGCCCTGGGGCAGCGCGTGGTGATGGCGACGTCGGTGTCCTGCGGCCGGTGCCTGTACTGCCGGCGCGGCTGGCGCAACCTGTGCGTGGAGTTGGCGCCGATGGGCTTTTCGTATCCGGGCGGCATGGCCCAATGGGTGACGATCCCGCGCCAGGCCCTGCAGGAAGGGCACGTGATCGGCGTGCCGGAGGGCGTTCCGGCCGAGCAGGCGGCCCTGGCCGAGCCGATCAGTTGCGCCGTCAATTCGGCCGAGAACAGCAATATCCAGCCCGGCGACGTGGTGGCCGTGCTGGGCGCGGGGCCGATGGGGATCCTCAACGCCTGCGTGGCGCGGCAGTGCGGTGCGGCCAAGGTCTTGCTGTCGGAGATCAACCCGTCGCGCCTGGCCCAGGCGGCCGAGTTCGGCTTTGATCGGCTGATCAACCCGGCGGAAGAGGACCTGCGGCAGGCGGTTCTGGCCGAGACCGAGGGTTACGGGGCGGACGTGGCGATTGTGGCGGCCCCGGCCGCCGCGCCGCAGGAAGTGGCGCTGAACCTGGTGCGGCGGCGCGGGACGGTATGCCTGTTCGCTTCCTTGCCGGTGGGGCGCTGCAACTTGTCGATCGACGCTCGTGTGCTACACTACGGCGAGTTGCGCGTGGTGGGCAGCAGCGATTCATCGCCCGAGCACGTGCGGCGCGCGGTGGAGATGCTGGCCAGCGGCCGCTTGCCGGCCGCGAAACTGGTGACGCACTGCCTGCCGTTGGACCGCATCCAAGAGGCTTTTGGCCTGATGGAAAGCGGCCAGGCGCTGCGCGTGGTGCTCCATCCCTGAGGGCCGATGCAGGAAACAAAGGACGGACCATGGATTTGCAGCTTGCGGACAAGGTGGCACTGGTGACGGGCGGGTCGCGGGGGATTGGCGCGGCGATCTGCCGCGCGCTGGCCGCCGAAGGGGCGCGCGTAGCCATCAACTACGCACAGAGCGCCGAGCGGGCCCAGGCCCTGGCCGGTGAACTCACCGAGAGACACGGTGTGCAGGCCGTGGCGCTGCGTGCGGACATGGCGTGCCAGGCCGACATTCCGGCCCTGTTCGACAGCGTGCAGCAGGCCCTGGGGCCGATCGACGTGCTGGTGAACAACGCGGCCTATTGCCCGTCGGGTCCGATTGAATCGTACACGGCCGAGGAGTGGGAGAAGACCTTCCGCGTGAACGTGACGGCGGCCTTCGTCTGCAGCCAGGAGCACATCCGCCGGCTGCGTGCGCGGGGCGCGCGGGGCAAGATCGTGAACATCGTTTCGCAAGCGGCGTTCCTGGGTTCCACGTCGGGCCATCTGCCCTACGATGCGAGCAAGGGGGCCCTGGTCTCTATGACGCGCTCCATCGCGCGCGAGGTGGGGCGCGAAGGCATCAATGTCAACGCGGTGGCCCCGGGGTTGGTTCGCACCGAGATGGTGGCCAACGTCCTGGCGAAGAAGATGGACTTCTACCTCTCGCGCATTCCGCTGGGGCGGATCGCCGAGCCGGAAGACGTGGCCCACGCCGTGTGCTTTCTGGCCTCGGACGTGTCGAGCTACATGACGGGCACGACGATGGACCTGACCGGCGGCCTGTTGATGCGGTAACACCATGAGCCAATACCTGCTGGGCATCGACAACGGGAGCACGGTCTCCAAGGCGGCCCTCTTCGACGACGAGGGGCGCGAGTTGGCCGTGGCCGGGCGCAAGGTGCACTCGGTCGAGGCCGCGCCCGGCTGGTCGGAACGCAACGCGGAGGAGGTGTGGCGCGACACGGCCGCGGCCGTGCGCGAGGTGCTCGACCGGGCCGGCGTGGATCCGGGCCGGATCGCCGCCGTGGCCTGCACTGGATACGGCAACGGGCTGCACCTGCTGGACGCGGCTGGCCGGCCGGTGCGGATGGCGATCAACTCGATGGACTGGCGCGCCCGGCCGTATGTCGAGCGTTGGCAGGCCGAGGGGATCGGCGAAGCGGTGCGCGCGCAGACGGCCCAATCGCTGTGGCCGGGCCAGCCCAACGCCTTGTTGGCCTGGCTGCGCGACCACGAGCCGGAGGTCTTAGGTCGGGCCGCCTGGGTGGTGGCGTGCAAGGACTATACGCGGTTTCGCCTTTGCGGTCGGATCCAGGCTGAGTTGACCGACATGTCGGCCACGAGCCTGATGGACGTGGTCGCGGCCCGGTACGACGACCGCGTGCTGCAGGCGTTTGGCCTGGCCGAGATGCGGCGATTGCTTCCGCCGTTGGTGCCCACGGCCGAGATTTGCGGTACGGTGACCGCGGAAGCGGCGGCGGAAACCGGCCTGCGGCCCGGCACACCGGTGGCCGCCGGCATGTTCGACATCGACGCCTGCGCGCTGGCCTCGGGCATCACGGACGAAGGCCCCATGTCCCTGGTGGCTGGCACCTGGGGCAACAACCAGTACATCGCGCGGCAACCGCTGATCGATGCGGGGCTGTTCATGACCTCGTGCTTCAGCATGCCGGGCTGGTACCTGATGCTGGAAGGCAGCCCGACCTCGGCCAGCAACCTGGACTGGTTTGTGCGGGAGTTTGTGGCCGACGCGGCGGCCGGCGCGCAGCGCTCGCCGCTGGAGTGGTGCGGCGAGATGGCGGCATCGGTGGCGTGCGACGAGGCCGGGCCGATTTTCCTGCCGTTTCTTTACGGTTCCAACGCCCAGCCACGCGCACGCGGCTGCCTGGTGGGGTTGGAAGGCCGGCACACACGCGCCCACGCGACGCGCGCCGTGTACGAGGGGATCGTGTTCGCGCACCAGACGCACTTGCGGCGCCTGCTGCAGTTCCGCGCGGCGCCGACGGCGATCCGTTTCACGGGCGGGGCGGCGCGGAGCGCGTTCTGGGTGCAGATGTTCGCCGACGCCTTCCAGATTCCGATGGAGATTCCGGCGGGCAGCGAGTTGGGCGCGCTAGGCGCGGCGATTGCCGCGGCCGTGGCCTGCGGACGATATGTCGGCTTTCCGCAGGCGGTGGCGGCCATGACCCGGCTGGCGCGGCGCTACGAGCCCGACCCGACCCTGGCCGGTCTGTATGCGGCGAAGTACGAGCGTTACCAGCGCGTGGTGCAGTCGCTAGGGGCGGTTTGGGACAGTTTTTAGGAGCCGGTCCCAGATCCTGTCGGCAGTTCCGTGCGGCTGGGCCGCCCGAATTGGCTGGGGCGGTTCTCGGATCGGTTCTAAGAGCCGGTCCCAGATCCTTTCGGCAGTTCAGTCTTGCTGGGCCGCCCGACGTGGCGGGGATGGTTCTGACATAGGTTCCAAGCCGGCCGGCTGGAGCAGCACCACGGCCGGGGCCAGGGGTGCGATTTCCAGTTCGTACCAGCCGTCTTGCGACTTGAGCTTCGCTTGCGAGAGGGCCTCTTCCGCGCTGCATGCGACTTGCAGGTCGGTGATCTGCAGACGGAGCTTCTTGGCGTATTCATCGCGGTTCAACAGCAGCAGGGCGTGGTGCGTGGGATAGGACCGCCGCGACAGGAGCACGTTGGGCACGAGTTGCCCCTGTTCGTCGCGAATCTCGGCGGCTCGCCATGGGGAGCGCACTTGGTCGGCGCCGCGCGTGACGGCCGCGTCGACCAGGATCGCCGCCAGGAGTTTGGCCAGCGGATAGCCGGCCAGATCGGCGCCCGAGGCGTAGACCAAGCCTTGCCCCAACCGCCGGCGCACGACCACCGGCTTGCCGGCGGCGGTGCGGAAGAGGACCTGGCCCTGCTTGGCGGAAACGGCGCGCAGATCCGCGATACGCTCGATCGTACCTGAAATAGCGGCCACGACGGATTTGGCCGGGAGATCGACCTTGCTGTTCTGCTCGCCCTGCCACGCGGCGAAGGTCACGCCGAGGCGTTGGGCCGTATCGAGCGCGCGGCCGTAGAGGTCTTCGGCCAGCGGTTCCTCGCCCAGAATCAGCGTTCCGCCCTGGTTGACGAAGCGTTCCAGACGCGTGCCCATCTCGGGCTCGGTGACGCGGACGCCGGCGGCGATCAGCACGTCGAAATCGTCCAGGCCGTTGTCCCGCAGGGCGTGATCCGAGGGCACCACGGCCGCGTTCCAGTGGCCGTAGCGGAGGGCGGCGTGATATTGGGCCGTCTTGTCGCGCGCGCTGGGCTCGACCTGCCAGCGCCGAGCCTGAGGCCAACTGTAGAGCAGCCCCACGCGCGGCGTCGGCCCCCAGGGTTTGGGCAAGATGCGGTCGGCCAGCGGTTGCACCTCCCGGGCGAAATCCAGAATCCCGCGCAGGGCCTCGGTGCGTCGCGCCAGGGGAATCAGCGAGCTGTAGGGATACTTGTCGGCCTCGGTGATGATCGCCTCGCGTCCCTTCCACCAGGTCCAACCACGCCGCGACCAGGCAAAGACGGTCAACCCGTCCAGTCCGGCCGCGACATGCTCCCACAGGCGATTGCGCGTGTCGAGGGCCGTCTGGCCGCGGAGATAGGTTTCGTTGTC
>CALARR010000302.1 GCA_937889015.1 uncultured Planctomycetales bacterium
GGCACGAACGTGAACTCGGCCCGGGACTTCCCCCCTGCCCTGCTCTGCCAAAGGCCTTGCCATGCACTTTCTCGCACGCGTGGGTCGAAACCGGGTGGTCTGGTCGTTGCTGGTTCTGGCGGGGTGGGCGCGGGCCGGTGGGTTCGCGGCGGCGGCCCCGGCGGAACTGGATCGGTACAACGTGGTTTGGACGACGCCCAGCCAGAACGCGGCGGGGTCGATGCCCATCGGAAATGGCGAGTTGGGACTCAACGTTTGGGTGGAAGAAGAGGGCGATCTGCTGTTCTACCTGGGGCGGACGGACACCTGGAGCGAGGCCAGCCGGTTGCTGAAGTTGGGACGCGTGCGCGTGAGCCTGGCGCCAAACCCGTTTGCCAAAGGGACCGCCTTCCGGCAGGAATTGCGGCTGCGCGAGGGGCGGATCGAAATCGTCGCCGGCCCGGCGGAGCGCGAAGTGCGATTGAAGATCTTTGTGGACGCCGGCGCGCCGGTGGTGCACGTGACGGGGGAATCGCGAGCGCCGGTTGCGGTGCGCGTGGCCTTGGAGAGGTGGCGGACGGAGAGGCGGCAATTGGTGGGGCCGGAGTTGGTGTCGAGCTGGACGATGCAGGCCGCTCCGCCGGAGATTGAGGTCTGGGAGTCGGCGGACGTGGTCCAGGACGCGTCGGACGGGGTGCTGTGGTATCACCGCAACGAAGAGTCGTGCGTGCCGCTGACCCTCCGGCATCAAGGCATAGAGCAGTTCGCGGGGGTGGTGAAGGACCCGATTCTGCACCGCAGTTTTGGCGGCTCGTTGCGCGCGGCGGGTTTTGTGAAGGACGGTCCACAGGGATTGAAGTCCGCACAGCCGGTGACGCGATTCGGAGTGCAGGTGGCCACGCACTCGGGCCTGTGCGCGACACAAGCGGCCTGGGAGAAGGAACTGGCTCGCGTGGCGGCTGCTTCGGCAGACAGCGGCGCGGCTGCCCAAGGCACGGCGCGGTGGTGGAATGCGTTTTGGGATCGGAGTTGGGTCTTCGTGGAGGGGGATCAACCGGAGATCGCCGGATTGCCGGCAAACGAGCATCCGTTGCGATTGGGCGCCGACAGCAAAGGGAGCAGCAAGTTCCGCGGGGCGATGAGTCGGGCGACCGTGTATGGTCGTGCGTTGAAGGACGCCGAGATTGCGGCCCTGGCCGCCGGAGGTCCTGGCGCCTCTGCGGCGGTCAGCGAGGGGCGGTTGGCAGGATGGCGATTCGACGCCCAGCCGCGTGACGCGAAGGTCATCGGGGCGCTGAAGTTCGAACCACTGAGCGGTGTGCCGGTGGCCCGATTCGCCGGCGGGCACATCGAAGCGGGGCCGTCGGCAGCCCTGGCGTTGACGGGGAGCATGACGCTGGAGGCCTGGATTTGGCCCGACGCCAATGCCGGCAGCGCGCGGATCTTCGACAAGCTGACCGCGGGACGCGGCGACGGGTTCCTGCTGGACACGCATCCGGGCCAGAGCCTGCGGTTCATCACCGCATCGCGATCGATGAGCGTGAAAGATGTGTTGAAGGCGGGCCAGTGGAATCACGTCGCGGCCGTCTACGATGCGGCCGCGGACGGTCGGCGGTTGTATGTGAACGGCGAACTACTGAAGGCCGAAGGGGGCGCCGCCAGCGATCCTACACCCTCGATGGTCACACGCGCGTTCGTGTTGCAGCGGTGGATGGCGGCCTGCGCCGGGCGGGGCAACTACCCGGTGAAGTTCAACGGTTCGATCTTCACCGTCGATCCGGCCCTCACGGATGCGAAGCACGCCTTCAATCCGGACTGGCGGCGGTGGGGCGATTGTTTCTGGTGGCAGAACACGCGGTTCCCGGCTTTTGCGGCGCTGGCCAACGGGGACTACGATCTGTGCCCGGCCCTGTTTCGCATGTACCGCGCGGCGGCGCCGATCTGCAAGGTGCGCGCCAAGCAATACTATGGGGCCGAGGGGCTGTACTTCCCGGAGACGATGACGTCGTTCGGCACCTATGCCAACCGGGATTACGGCTGGGACCGCACGGGCAAGCAGCCGGGGGATATCGCCTGCCAGTACTGGTGTTATGCCTGGCAGCAGGGGCTGGAGTTGGTGTCGCTGATGCTGGACTACTATGAGCACACGGGGGACGGCCGATTCCTGGCGGACGAATTGCTGCCCATGGCCGAGGACGTGCTGCGCTATTTCGATTCGCGATTTGCACGCGATGCCGCGGGCAAGCTGGTGATTTCGCCCACGCAGGCCGTGGAGACTTATTGGTACGACGTGGTGAACGATACGCCGACGGTGGCGGGGTTGGTGTTTGTGCTCGACCGGCTGCTGGCCTTGCCGGCACAGAAGGCACCGGTCGAACAGCGCGCATTCTGGACGAAGCTGCGAGCGGCCGCGCCGGCGGTGCCCATCGGCACCGAGGAGGGCAAGCCGTTCATCCAGCCGGCGGAGAGTTTCAACCCCAAGCGGAAGAACTGCGAGAACCCGGAACTGTACGCCATCTGGCCGTTTGGGCTGTTCGGCGTGGGACGGCCTGGCCTTGAGGCGGGGATCGAGGCCTTTCAGCGCCGCGGGGCGAAGATCATGACCGGCTGGTGCTACGACGGCCAGTGCGCGGCGATCCTGGGACTGACCGACGAAGCGACCAAACAGATTCTGACGAAGGTCCGCAACACGCATCGCAACCACCGCTTTCCGGCCATGTGGGGACCGAATTTCGACTGGCTGCCCGACCAGGACCACGGCAACAACATCCTGCTGACGCTGCAGCACATGCTGCTGGTGGCCCACGGCGAGAAGATCTGCTTGCTGCCGGCCTGGCCCAAGGCGTGGAATGTACGATTCAAGCTGCATGCGCCGCGGCAGACGGTGGTGGAAGCCGAATGGCGCGACGGCAGGCTGGCGGACCTGAAAGTCACGCCGCCTGAACGACGCAAGGACGTGGATGTGATGCAGACCGACGGAAAGTGATATTAACTCTCCAGGAGAATCTGCCAGACATGCACCGGACTACTTGGTATTCAGCCCTGGCCGCCCTGTGGCTGGCATGGCCGGGCATCGCAACGGCCGTTGAGTTCTTCGTCGCGCCACAGGGCCACGACTCCGATCCCGGCAGCCGGGAAAGGCCCTTCGCGACGCTGCAGCGCGCACGCGAGGCGGTGCGCCAGGCGGCGAAAGACGGGCCGCGCGGTGTGACGGTGCGCGCGGGCACGTATGCCCTGGCCGAATCGTTCGTCCTGGGGGCCGAGGATTCGGGCAGCGAGGCGCATCCGGTGGTGTGGCGCGCTGCGCAGGGCGAAGAAGTGCGATTCAGCGGCGGCCTGACGATTCCAGGCGCGAGCCTGCGGCCCGTGGGCGACGAGAAGACTCTGGCGCGGTTGGACGCGGCGGCGCGCGGCGAGGTGCGCGAGGCAGATCTGCACGCCTTGGGCGTGAAGCTTCCGGAGCGGTTGCCGAAACGCTACCGGGGCGCGCCGCCGGTGCCGGAGTTGTTCTGCAACGACCAGCGCATGCCGCTGGCCGGCTGGCCCAACGAAGGTTGGACGACGATCGCCAAGATCGTGGAGGCGGGATCGAATCCGCGGAGCGGGGACAAGTCGAAGCGTCCGGGGGTGTTCGAGTACGCGGGCGATCGGCCCGAGCGGTGGGATGTGACCAGTGGGGTATGGCTGCAGGGTTACTGGTGTTTTGACTGGTACGACGAAGTGATCCAGGTCCAGGCGATCGATCGGGAGCGGCGGCAGATCACGCTGGCCGAACCGCACTTCTACAGCCTGAAGCAAGGCAACCCTTCGCCACGGCGCTACCGGGCGTTGAACCTGCTGGAGGAGCTTGACCGGCCGGGCGAGTACTTCATCGATGCGGCGCGCGGCCGGCTGTACTTCTGGCCGCCGGCCGGGGCAGGCGACGCACGGATCGTGTTGACGCGATTGGAGAAGCCGGTGCTGACGCTGCGCGACGTGGAGCATGTGGTGCTGCGCGGATTGACGATCGAGGCCGGGCAAGGCGAGGGAATCGAAGTGACCGGAGGACGGGACGTGCGGATCGAGGCTTGCCGGGTGCGGAATATCTGCCGCATGGGAATCCAAGTTACCGGCGGATCGCGGCACCGCGTGGAGGCGTGCGATATTTACGATACGGGCACGGGCGGCCTGACCATGGTGGGGGGCGATCGGCGCACGCTGACGGCCGGCGGCCATGAGGCGATCAATAACCACATCTGGCGCTTCGCCCTGCACCAGTTGACCTACGCCTGCGGGATACGCTTGGGCGGCGTGGGATGCCGCGCTGCGCACAACCGGCTGCACGACGCGCCGCACATGGCCGTGGGCGTGAGTGGGAACGACCATGTGTTCGAGCTGAATGTGGTACACCACGTGTGCACCGAATCGGACGACGCGGCGGCCTACTACAAGGGGCGCAATCCCTCGTGCCGCGGCAACGTGGTGCGGCACAACTTCTGGCACCACATCGGCAGCCCGATGGGACACGGCAACGCCGCCGTGTATTTCGACGACGGCGACGGGGGCGACCTGGTGACGGGCAACGTGTTCTTTCGCTGCGGCGATCCGGGCAAGGGGAGCTTTGGCACGGTGTTTTCGCATGGCGGGCATGACAACCGGGCGGAGAACAACATCTTCATCGAATGCCGGCGAGCGCTGGGGTCGTCGCCCTGGAACGACAAGCGGTGGAAGGCGGCCCTGGAGGGGGCGGACTGGCAAACCAAGCTGCTGAAAGAGGTGGACATCGCGCGGCCGCCGTTCACCACGCACTATCCGGCGCTGGCCGGGTTCATGCAGCCGACGCCAGGCCAGGCGCGGCACAACCACGCCGCGCGGAACGTGTTTGTGATGTGCGGCGCGGTGAGCAGCGGCAACTGGCAGTGGCAGCCGGACGAGAACTGGGTGACGGACGAGGATCCGGGATTTGTGGATGCGGGGCGAGGCGACTTTCGCCTGCGTGCGGATGCGGAGGTCTACAAGGAACTGCCGGGGTTCAAGCCCATTCCGCTGGAACGAATGGGACTGGTGGACAGCCCGTTGCGGCCGAAGCCGGCGACCGAGTCGTGGAACTATGCGCCGCCCAAGCGTGCCGAACCGCCGGTGCGCAAGGCCATCGCGGCGGCTGCCGGTAAGGTGAACCTGACGACCATCCGGCAGCAGGTGTTGGCGTATGTGGAAGCCCAGCGCCTGGCGGACCGGCCTTTCGGGGCGTATCGGGATCGTCCAGGGCTGGCGGAGCCGTCGCTGTACGCTTCGTGCGACGTGGCGCATCTGCGCACGATCATGGGCGAGGATCTGCAGCGGTGCCTGACCTCGCGGCAACGGCGCGAATGGATTGCGCACCTCAACTCGTTTGCGCGGCCCGACGGCAGCTATGGGCCGGGACGCAAGAACCACTCGCCGCAGCACGCCAACGGGATGGTGATCGGCGCGCTGGGGGCGTTGGGAGGGAAGCAGGTGTACCCGGTGCGGCTGTACGAGGAGTTCAACACGGTGGACAAGGTCGGGCCGTGGCTGGAGCGGCTTGACTGGCACAAGCAGTGGAGCGGGTCGCACCTGTTCTGGGGCGGGATGCACTGTTTCAGCATGAGCGCGCGGTGCAGCGGCGCCTGGCGGACCGCGGTCTTCGATTGGCTGGACGCGAACCTGGATGCGGAGACGGGCTGGTGGCGGCGGGGCGTTGTGCCCGCCAAGCCCATCGAACCGCTGGGCGGCGGGGCGCACATCTGGCCCATCTATCAGCATCACGGCCGGCGATTTCCCTATCCGGAGCGGTTGTTGGACAGTATCCTGGCCCTGCAGAAGCCGGAGGGCGATTGGCTGCGGTTCGGCAACTATCTGGACCTGGACGCGCTGTATGGCCTGTGTTACTTGCGGACGCTGGCGCCGGATTACCGGCGCGAGGCGATCCGGGCCGCCGTGGCCAGGCACGGCCGGGGGCTAAGCGCGCAGTGGCCGGAATTCATGGCCCGGGAGCCGGATCTGCACATGCTGCTGGGCGCGGTGGGGGCATGGGGCCTGCTGAATCAACTGTCGCCGTCGACCTATGTGGACACGGTATCCTGGAGTGACATTTTCAGCGATCGGCGGTTGTATCAGACCAGCGCGGTGGAGGTGTTTTCGACATCCGCGGCGGACCAGTCCGGGGAAATGAAGACGCCTGCCCCGTGATACGACCCACCAGGCGCGCGACCGTATCGAAGGAAAGGAACCACTGCATGGAACGTAGAGCAACGATGGGCCCGCGGCCAAAGTGTGATCGGCGCAAGTTCCTGTGCGCGGCGGGAGCGGCGGCGGGCGTTTCGTTGGCGTCGCGGTTCCCCTGTTGGGGTGCCGGGGCCACGGCGCTACCGGATTTCAAGGTCCTGACGCTGGAGCAGCAGGTGGGGCAGTTGGTCATCGCCCGGCTGCAAGACTGGAGCCTGATGGAGCGATACGCCAAGCAGGGGCTGATCAGCGGCATGACGCCGTCGTTGACCAAGCGTTCGCTGGCCGAGGTGGCCGAGTTCACGAACCGGTTCCAGAGGCTGTCGCCGATTCCGCTCCTGTTCGGCTGGGGTGGGCACAGCTACGCCGGCGGGGCCGAGGTGCGGTTGAACCAGGTGATGCGGTTGGCAGCGACGCGCAGTGCGGACTTGTGCCGCCAGGCCGCGCGGCTGGAAGCGCGCCAGTCGCGCGCGGTGGGATTCCAACTGGCCAGCACGCCGAACCTGGACGTGAATCTGAATCCGGAGAACACGATCATCAATCTGCGGAGCCTGGGCGACAACGTGGACCTGGTGATCGAGTTGGGCAGCGCCCTGGCGCGCGGCACGCTGGAAGGAGGCACGGCGCCGATCTTCATGCACTTTCCCGGGCATGGGGCGTCGTCTGGCGATTCGCACATGGAGATGCCCGAGGTTGCGCGGAGCCTGGCCGAAATGGAGGCTGTGGAGTTGCAGCCCTTCGCCGAGTTGATCCGCCGCGGCCTGGCGCGGGTGATTTGCACGAACCACTGCTACTACCCGGCCTGGGAGCCGTCGCGCAAGATCCCCGCCACGCTGTCGCGTGCGATCATCACGGGCGTGCTGCGGGAGAAGCTGGGCTACACGGGCGTGATCATGTCGGACAGCCTGACCATGCGGCCGATCAAGGACCAGTACGGGATCGAGGAGGCGGCGATCGAGACGGTGGCCGCGGGGCACGACCTGATCCTGCAGGACTACAACTCGGATCCGAAAATCACGATCGACGCCCTGGCGCGGGCCGTGCGGCAGGGGCGGATTCCGTTGGCACAGGTCGAGCAGTCGGTGCGCCGCGTGTGGAAGCTGAAGGAGGAACTGGGGTTGTTCCAGAACCGTTTGGTGGATGTGGCGAAGGTCCCGGAAGTCTTTGACGCGGACGCGCATGCCGAGTTGGTGCAGCGGATCGCGAGGGAGAGCGTGACCGTGCTGGAAAACCGGGGCGGGACGCTGCGCGCGGGGGAACCACGCGAGGTGCTGGTGATCAGCAACGGCAGTTCGGCCACGGTCGAGCAGGACATGGCGGTGAAGCACTCGCCGACGAACCGGTGCCTGAACCAGCGAATCGAGCAGCGCGTGCCGGGCGTGAAGACGCTGGTGCTTTCGACGAGCATGGAGCGAGCGGAGATCGACGCGGCATGGGCCGCGGTGCAGAGGGCGGAGGTGGTGGTGTTCGGCCTGTTCACGCGGGTTCGGTCCTATGTGAAGGAGGCCATTCGGTTGGCTGAGCCATATCGGCAGCTCATCGAGCGCGCGGCCGGCGCGGGACGGAACACCGCCCTGTTGAACTTCGGCAATCCGTATGTGATGGGCGAACTGCCCAAGGCGGGCTTTGCGTTGTGCACTTTCAGCGATGCCGAGGAGTCGATCGAGGCGGCGGTGCAGGTGTTGTGCGGCGAGGTCAAGGCCCAGGGCAAGCTGCCGGTGCGGATCTCGGATGCGTACCCCTTTGGCTACGGCCGCACGACGTAGGCGATGATTCAACCCCTGCAGGGTTGGGTGGGGAGATGGCCGATGACCCCGGGTAGCCGCTGCGCGGCGACCCGGGGCTGAGAGACTTCGGCCCCTTCGGGGCGTAGAGAGATGTCTACGAACTGAAGACTCTTGGCAGTCCCCTGCTGCCCCTCCCGCTTTGCGGGCGAGGGGAGGTGCAGGACGCGCCCTTGGGGGGCGGGGCGGCGTGCTGCGCGAGAGCCTATTCAACCCCGCTGCTGGCGATGGTGCGTCCGCCGTCGACCGGCAGGCAGACGCCGGTGACGAAGTCGTTTTCGAGCAAGAAGGCCACGGCATGGGCGATGTGTTCGGGGCGGCCGGCACGCTTGACCAGGGTGGCGGCGATAGCCTTGCGACGCTCGGCCTCCGGCAGATCGGGAGGAAAGAGGACCGGGCCGGGGAGGATGCAGTTGACGCGCACGGCCGGATTGCGTGCGGCGAGTTCGATGGCCAGATCGCGGGTCATGGTGGGAATGCAGCCCTTGGAGACGAGGTAGGCGGCATAGTCGAGATAGGGTCGCGACGTGGCCCAATCACCGATCGTGACGATGGCCCCGCCTTCCGGTTGAGCAACCATGATCCGGCCGGCCTCCTGGCAGCAGAGAAACGTGCCCAGGGCGTTGACCTCGAACTGCCGGCGGAGGTCATCGGCCGCGACCTGCTCCAGACGTTTGGACTCGTAGATGGAGGCGGCGGTGACCAGGGCGTCGAGGCGACCGAAGTGGGCCAAGACCTGCGCGAACAGGTCTTGCACCGCTTCCTCGTCGGCGACATCGGCCTGGAAGGCGTGGGCCTGGCGGCCGCGCTCCTTGAGCCGCACGACCGTTTGCTGGGCCTCCTGGCCGGAGTAGCGGTAGTGGATGGCGATGTGAAAGCCACGGCCAGCCAGAAACTCGGCGATGGTGTTGCCGACACGCTGCCGACCGCTGCCGGTGATGAGGGCCACCTTGTTCTGACTCGAGCCGTGTTGCATGGGATTGAATCCTGTGTACAAAAAGCGGAGCTACGCGCCGCCTTCGACCACGCGAACGGCGGTGATCAGCCCGGGCGGGGATTGCTTTTGCTCATAGGCGGTCACGTTGGCCAAGGTTTGTTCGGCGATGGCGGCCAGGGCGTTGCGCGTGAAGAAGGCCTGGTGGGCGGTGATCAGGACGTTGGGAAAGGTGAGCATGCGCGAAAAGACGTCGTCCTGGATCACGCGGTTGGAGAGATCTTCGAAGAACAGGGCTTCTTCCTCCTCGTAGACGTCGAGGCCCAGATAGCCGATCTGGCCCGACTTGAGGCCGCGAATGACCTCGCGCGTGTCAATCAGGGCGCCGCGGCTGGTGTTGATGAGCATCACCCCGCGTTTGAGCTTGGCGATGGCGGCACGGTTGATGAGGTGGTAGGTGTCGGGAACGAGCGGGCAGTGCAAGGAGAGGATGTCGGCCTGGGCGAAGAGGTCATCGAGCGGCAGATAGCGCACGCCGAGGGCTTCGAGTTCGGGGTTGCGCGCCACGTCGTAGGCCATGACGCGGCAGCCGAAGCCGGCCAGAATGCGGGCCGTGATGGCGCCGATCTTGCCGGTGCCGATGATTCCCACGGCCTTTGCGTGGAGTTCGAATCCGAGCAGGCCCTCCAGGGCGAAATTGCCTTCGCGCACGCGGACGTAGGACTTGTAGAGGCGGCGGTTGAGGGCCAGGATCATGCCCACGGTGTGTTCGGCCACGGCGTGGGGCGAATAGGCGGGCACGCGTGCGACGGTGATCTGGCAGTGCTCGGCGGAGCGGAGGTCGACGTTGTTGAATCCGGCGCAACGCATGGCCACCAGGCGCACCCCCAGCGAGGCTAGTCCTTGCAGGACCTGGGCATCGAGTTGATCGTGGACGAAGGCGCAGACGGCGTCAAAGCCTTCGGCCAGACGATGCGTCTCCCAATTCAGACGCGGTTCGAAGAAGACCAGTTCGTGGCCGTGCCGGGCGTTGGCCTCGATGAGGAACTCGCGATCGTAGGACTTGGTGCTGAAGACGGCGATTTTCATGGGATTGCGTGTGCAGGAGGAACCGGCGCGGATTCTGGAGCCATGACGCTACGCATGTAGTGGACCATCTCTTGCGCGAAACGCTGCGTAGAAAAGGTTTCGGCATGGCGCCGGGCAAGCTGCGCGTCGAACAGTTCGGGATGGGTTTCCAGGCGGAGCATGGCGGTGCTCAGGGCTTCGGCGGTTTGCGGGCCGAACCAGAGGCCGGTTCCCGGCGATTCGGGGCGGCCCGGGATGATGGTCTCGGTGGCCCCGCCCTCGCCCAAGGCGATGACCGGCGTGGCGCAGGCCTGGGCCTCCAGGGGGACGATGCCGAAGTCTTCGTGGCCGGCGAAGAGCAAGGCCCGGCAGCGCTGCAGGTGGTCGCGGAGGACCTCGTTGCTCTGCCAGCCGAGGAAGGTCACGCCATGGTGGGCCAGGCGGGCCAGGCGAGCGCGTTCGGGACCGGAGCCGATCACGACCAGACGGCGGCCCAAACGCTGGCAGGCCTCGATGGCCAGTTGCGTGCGTTTGTAGGGCACGAGGGCGGAAATGCAGAGGTAGAAGTCCTCGCGCGCGACCGGGGCGGGGCGATAGAAGTCGGTATCGACGGGCGGATAGATCACACGGCTGGTGCGCCCGTAGCAGTCTTCGATGCGTTGGGCGACGGTGCGGCTGATGGCCAGGAAGTGGGTGACGCGCTGGCTGCTGGCGGCGTCCCATCGTCGCAGCCGGTTCAGGGCCGGTCCGGCGATGGCCGCTTTGGCTCGCCCGAGCAATCCGTTCTGCGGCAGGTAGTCGTTGCGCCGGTGCCAGGCGTAGCGCATGGGCGTAAAACAGTAACAAACGTGGGGAATGTGCGCTGGTACGCGGATTCCCTTGGCGACGGCATGGCTCAGGCTGAGCACCAGGTCCACGTCACGCGGGATCGGCAGGGACTCAACGGCCCGGGGCATCCACGGGAGCAGCCAGCGGTAATAGCGCGCCGCGCCCGGCAGACGCTGGAGCCCACTGGTCGTGATGGCCATGCGTTCGATCGTCGGCGAGGTGCTGCCGGGCACGTGCAGGAGGGTGAACAGGCGGGCCGCGGGGAAGTGGCGGCAGAGGACTTCGAGGCACTTTTCGCCTCCGCGCATGCCGGTCAGCCAATCGTGGACGAGGGCTACTTGCATGGGCTGCGTGGGAAACCCGCCGAAGGGATACGGATAGGCCGGTTGACGCCGCCGCGGCTGGCTGGCGGCTACGGTATCCTATACACTTCTGCCGGTTTGGACCAAGGGCAGACCGGGGGAGCCGCCGGTGGTTGCGAGCGACGGGCGCCACACATAGCGTGCGGGTGAAAGCCGTAGGAAAACCGGTCTAGGGAGGTTTGGACAGTTGTGGTAAAATCGACGCTAGCATTGGGTTGCAGAAGCCGGGATCCTGGAGGGAGCCATGAAGATCCGCCTTTGCCTGGGATGGACACTCGCCGTACTCGCTTGGGCCGCCACGGGATGGGGACAGGCGCCCGCCGGGCCCAATCAGCCCGTGGCCCCGCAGGTTCCCACATTCCAGGCGCGGGGCGTGCCGCAGCAACAAGCGCTGCAGGTGCAGGAGCAGGCGGACCCGGGGGCTCCGTTCCAACTCACGCCGCAGGAACAGGCGAATCTGGACGGACTGCTGCAGGCCTGGGAGCAGAGCAGCGCGCGGATCAAGACGTTCCAGTGTTCGTTCACGCGTTTTGAGTACAACAAGGCCTTTGCGCAGAACCCGAACCAGCCCACCGACCCCAACAAGCCGAATGCCGTGAGTCGGGGCGAGTTGCGGTACGCCGCGCCCGACCGGGGCCGATTCGCGATCGAAGGCAGCAACCCCGCGCCGCCCGAGTTGCCGGTGTCGCCGGAACTGTGGATCTGTGACGGCAAGTCGATCCACCAGTACGACTACACGCAGAAGCGGGTGACGGAGTTTCCCTTGCCGCCGGGTTTGCAGGGGCAAGCGATCGCCGACAGTCCCCTGCCCTTTCTGTTTGGGTCGTCGGCGGCCAAGCTCAAGCAACGCTACTACCTGCGGCTGATCACCCCGGCCAACGTGCTGCAGGAAGAGGTGTGGCTGGAGGCCTGGCCGCGTTATCAGGCGGACCGGGCGAACATGGTGGCGGCACGGCTGATTCTGAAGGTGAAGAACCTGGAGCCGTTCGCCGTGGCGCTGTATTTGCCGGACAAGAGCCGGCAGAACTACGTGTTCGAGAACATCCAGATCAACCGGCCGGGCGGGCTGTTCGAACGAAATCCGTTCGAGGCGCGCGTGCCCAAGGACTGGGTGAAGGTGGTGGACAATTCGGCGCAGACGCAAGCCCAGGCGGGCCAAGAGCAGCCGGGCGGCGCGCGACGGTAGGGCGTCCGGGAGAGTCGCTGACGAAGCGTGCGGGGCGCGGGCGCGATTTGACGTCCCCAACTTACGGGCTCTATAATCTGTTGGGCAACAGATGCTCCGCTCCTTGCCTCTTGCAGGGAATGTCGTGACCAACGGGAGCGGTAACGCGATTCGGATGCGGCGGTATCCTCCCGTGCTACTGAGCCGAGAGATCGTGAAGTCCGTCATCGATTCTGTCGCACGTTTGTCACTGGCCCAAACAGTAATCGCGGTTGCGCGCGCGTTCTGGTTGCTGGCGGCGTGGGGGTTGTTGATCGGCGGGGCGTGCGTGTGCACGGCGCAAGAGGCGAAACCCGCGGCCGCGGAGGCCGAGCCGACGAAGCGCATGGGGCGGATCATGCGGCTGGGGTTGCCGATCACCGGGCAGACCTTGGATCGCGTGCGGCGGTTCGTGCGTCGGGCGAGCGAGCAGGCCGAATCCGAGCGCAGCCGTTTGGTACTGATCTTCGAGTTCCACGTTGCCGCCAACCAGGCGGAGTTCGGACGGGGGACCGAATTTGGCGACGCCTACGATTTGGCGCGCTTCATTTCCAGCGAGGAGGTGAACAAGTTCACCACGGTGGCCTACCTCCCGCAGACGATCCAGGGGCACGCCGTGCTGGCAGCGATTGCCTGCGACGAGATCGTGATGGCCCCGGAAGCGGAGATTGGCTCGGCGGGGATCGACGAGCGGCAGATCGAGCCGGTTCTGCGCGACGCTTATCGCCATGTGGCCAACCGCCGGCGCACGGTGCCGGTCGAGGTGGCGTTGAAGATGTTGGATCCCAACCAGAAGGTTCTGAAGGTCGACACGGAAGCCGGCGTGCAGTACGTCGGTCCGCGCGAACTGGAGGAATTGCGGAAAAAACACACCATCAAG
>CALARR010000303.1 GCA_937889015.1 uncultured Planctomycetales bacterium
CCGAAGTCCCATTCTTCTTCCCCTTCGTCGGGCGCGACGTAGAAGGACCGCACCTTGAAGGTCACTTCGTCGCCGGCGCGGATGCCCCGTGTCGGCCAATAGGCCGCATGGATCGATGGGCGCTGTTGCTCCGGTTGCTGGGGATCGGTTACGCGCACCACGGCAAAGTCATAGTCCACGTTGCCGTCCTTGTCGGTCACCTTGAGAATCTCGCTGTACGTGCCCGGCTTGCTGTAGCGCGTGGTGACGGTTGGGCCGCGGAGCGTCTTGCCGCTGCTCAGCGTCCAGATGTGGGCCGTGATGTGTGGTGCGCCGTGGCGGCTCCAGCTTCGCGTGCCGTCCAAGGTGACCGTCTCGCCGACCGCGGCCAATTGATGCGGCCGGGCCACGGCGTGCAAGACCTCTTCGGGATGCTCTCGGTGATATGCCTCCCAGACCAGGGCGTAGGGTTCCAGGATTCCCCATCGACCGCTGGGTTGCGGAGCCACGATGTCGAAATGCAGGTGGGACCAGCCGCCGCTGCTCCCTTTCTTGCCCAGCATGCCGATCTTCTGGCCCATGCGGACCTGCGCTCCGAGGGTGATGGCCGCGTCGATCGAGTCCAGGTGGCTGTAGCGATAGAACCAGCCGCGCGCGTCGCGCAGGTAGACCACGTCGGCGCGCGGCTTGACCTGTGGCGGATACTCGCCCGGCTGGAGCGCCTCGCCCGCGACCGACACCACCTGCCCTTCCGTCGCGGCCCACACGTCGACCAGTCCCTCGGCGCCGCCGAAGTCCAAACCCCAGTGATAGTAAATCTTCTTGGAGCCGGTCCTGGAACCTGTCGGCGGTTCAGTTCCGCTGGGCCGCACGACGTGACTGTGAGGGTTCTGGGATAGGCCCTTGCTGATCTGCTCGCCGTCGCCGATCTGGTTGGCCATGATCGTGTGGCTGGCGAACCAGCGCTGGTTGGCCGGATAGACGAACGTGCCGGGCGTGATCCATGGATAGCCGGCTGGCCATAGGCGCAATCGCGCCGCCGCATCCAAGCCCCACAGATCGTCCCCTTGGTTGTAGCCTCGCGTGATCGGACAATCGATCTGCACGTCGCCCACCGTGATCGGCAGGTGATACGTGGCCGAGTTGAGCGTGGCCTGTTGCCCGTTGACCTCGACGGTGACCGTGGCCTGGCGCACGGCCTGGCGCAGGCTGTCGCGTTTCTCTTCCAGGGCCACCAGCTTGACCGTGGCCGATCGGCCGTCGACCAGGGGCACCGTGGCGCCCTGGCCGATCTCCAGATCCACGGCGATGGGCCGCGACTCGAGCGGCGTCCGGGCCATCTGCAAGACCTTGTCCACGATCCGTTCTTCGATCGATGCGGCAAAAGCACCCGGGAACGACGTGTAGGCCATGGCCCCGCCCGCCTCGTAGCCGCCTTCCTTCAGCACGCGCAACGACGGCACGTAGCCGAACACGTCGTTGCAGTAGCCCGACACCCACACCCCCGGTCCGGCCAACGCGCCCTTCAGACGCAGCGCGTAGTCCACCACCACTTCGCCGGCCAGGGCCACCAAGGTCAGGTCCGGTCCGAATCGCACCACCTGGATCAGGTAGGGATGGGTGGAGCGGACCTGTTTCTCCTCGATCTGTTTCAGCAGTCGTTGCGCGTGCTTGGCGCGCTGGTCCTTGCCCTGCGCAAGCTGCTCCAGCGTCTCGCGCGGCGGCGGCGGGGCGAAATCCAGCGTCACTTCCTCCAGCCCCACGCGCAGCGGACCGCCGAGCGGCCGAGGCACGGTCTGCAGCGCGGCCTCGACGGCCATCGCCAGGCTCCGACCGTGATACTTGACAAGATCTTCCTGGCCGCGCGGATAGGGATTCTGATCCGCCCCGCAACCCGCCAAGAACAACGCCACCGCCCCCGGATGAGCCTCCTCGATGTACTGCTGGGCGTAGCCCGCATAGTCGCCGCGGAACAAGTAATCGCCCATCGTCGTGTTGTGGCAGGCGTAACCGAACAGCACCGCCAGCAGTTTCCCATCCGCATCGCTCACGCGCAGCACGGGCACCTCGTGATCCACCGGGCCGTCGATGTGCGGCGCGTTGCGAAAGCCACTCCCGGTCGGTCGGCGGCGGTTCATGGCAAAGCCGGCCCGAGCACGCAGATAGTCCAGGCTCGCCGGGGCCAGCCGCCCCAAGGCTTCGGTAGCCACGGCCACGATCTTCGGCTGCACCCATTCCAGATAAGTGGGCGCTGGCTCGGCCGGCTTGCGCGCGTCGCCTTGCCCGGCCGGACGAGCCCCCAGCGACGGCCCGCAGTGCGTGTGCGACGCGCCGATCAGCACGGCCGCAGGCTCCAGGCCGTGCTCTTCACAGAGCCGGGCCACGACCCAGTCGCGCATCGATCGCGATACACCGATCAGGTCCAGCGTAATCAAGACGGCCCGGTTCCCACACGGATCCTGGATCGCCAGCGCCTTGGCGAACAGGTCCTGGGCCACGCCTTCCGAAGGCTTTTTGCGGCCGGCATAGCCGGCCATGCCCAGGGAGCACTCGGGCGTGATCTTGACCGTTGCGGCCCCCGCCCGCCAGGCGGTCGGCGGCTGGGCCGAAGTCTGGCCCTCGATGCCCCAGAGACTCAGTGCCAGCCCCACCAGCACGAACCGTCGCATGGCCAGCCCTCCGCAGCAAGATGGTCTCGCCCCTCGCCCCTCGTCTCTCGCC
>CALARR010000304.1 GCA_937889015.1 uncultured Planctomycetales bacterium
AGTCCTGCGTGGCGAGAGCAGAACCGACCCTAGCCTAGCGCGGGGCGAATGTCAATTGTCGCTGCCGCGTATTTCCCGGCTATTCGCCTTGCGCGTCGAGTTCGGCCAAGATGGCAGCGGCCTGGACGCGCTGGGCGTTGCCGAGCCCCACGAAGGGCGGGGCCATCACGTCCTGGCAGATGCCGCGCAGTGCCAAGCCGCACTTGATGCCGCGGACCGAGGCCAGCGTGCCTTGATCCAGGGTGTAGATCCGCCGCTGAATGGCTAGCCGCTGCTCGACACGCGCCAGCCGCGCTTCGTCGCCCGAGGCAGCCGCCTCGTACAAATCGACCAGCAGGCGCGGCGAGAGATTCGCGCCGGCCAACACGCCGCCATCGCCGCCGGCGCGAAGCGTGTCGACGAGCATATGTTCGAAGCCCACCAACAGCGACCAGTCGGACCGCTGGCGCGTCACCTCGCGCACGGCCACGAAGTAGTCCATCTGCCGCGAGCTGTCCTTCAGGCCGATGATCCGTGGTTCGTCGAGCAGCTGCCGCACGGTCTGAGGCTCAAAGCTGAGTTTGGTCATGCCCGGCATGTTGTAGAGCATCAAGGGCAGTGCCAGCCGGGCTGCCAGTCCGCGTATGTACCGCAGCAACTCCGCCTGATTGAGCGGAAAGTAGTAGGGCGGGGCCGCCACGACCGCGCTGGCCCCGACGTCGGCCGCACAGCGTGCCAGATCGAGCGATTCGGTGATGGCCGTGTCGGTTATCCCGACCAGGACCGGCAGCCGATCGCCTACCTGACGACAGACGCGATCGATCACTTCCCGGCGCAGACGATAGCTGAGCGAGGGCGCCTCGCCACTGGTGCCTAGCAAGAACAACCCGTGTACACCGCCGCCGATCAGGTGCTCGACGAGCCGCTCCAACCCATCGACATCCAGTGTATCGGAGTCCAACAGGGGCGTGACCATCGGCGGCACGATGCCCCGCAGGGGACGAGGGAAGCCACAAGCACTCATCCGTTCACACTCCGATC
Organism: uncultured Planctomycetales bacterium; assembly: GCA_937889015.1. Classification (GTDB taxonomy): domain Bacteria; phylum Planctomycetota; class Planctomycetia; order Pirellulales; family Thermoguttaceae; genus CALARR01. The sequence continues at coordinate 1,021 of CALARR010000304.1, forward strand.
GTCCGAGGATTGGTTTTTGGAGGTTGCCGATTCTGCGCGAGAAGGGGAGGGGAAAGGCGGGATCGCCCTGGGCTGGGAGACTTCTGCCCCTTTGGGGCAGCGAGACAATCCTGCGGCGAATGCCTCCCCGTCTTCTCCCTCAAACCCATTGAGAGTCAGTCCGATAACCTGCCGACAACTCAGTCGCTTTCCCGTCTTGCCCCTTCTCCCTTCTTCCTTCTTACACCTTCCTCACCCAATGGAGTCGAGCGGGATCGCTTCCGTGAGTTCTGCGTCCGGCTCACGGCCCTTTCCGGCTCGTGGCCCAATCCCAGCGAGCCTCGGCCTGCTTGTGCAGCGGCTCGATGTCTTCGGCCTGCAGCAGTCCCTGCTTCAAGAGTTGCTCCAGCGACTCGTTCACCCGGGCCAGGTACGCCTCTTTCCCGACGTAACGCTCTTCCAGCGACGGGCGCGGATCGCCCGATTGCTGCCGCTGCTGGTGTGTTTTGGCGAAGAGGAGCCAGGAGCCCTGCAGCGGCACCATCTCGCGGCGTCCGTCGATTTCGGTGGAACGGAAGACCCACCCGGTACACGTGCCTAGGGGCACACTGACGTCGGGCAGGCGGATGCCGCTCAGGTCGTTGCCGTCGGGGTCGACCTGCGGGACCAGCAGCGGCAGTTCCTTGCCGGCGCCGGCCCCGTTGGGCCATTGCGGATTGGGCAGACGCGGTCCGCCCGTCGCTGTGTGCGGTGAGGGAATTCCCGGCACGGCTGGGAAGCGAACCTTGGCCACTGGCACCAAGGTCCCATCGCTCAATTTGGGATAGACGCTCGGCGGCGGCAACACGCCTTCGCTGACCCAGCGATGCATGGTCCGGCGCAAGGTCGTCGTGACCAGGGCGGGGCTGACCGGACTGCCCGGCGGGGTCCTGTCGTCCTTGGGTGGGAAGGGAGCGGCCCCGTGCTGGGTTCCGGCGAAGAAGTAGGATCGCACGTTGTCCGGCAGCGGGACGTCGCGCGTGCCGTCGGGACTGGTGTGCGACAGGCCGGCCACGCGCCCAGCGCCCCAGTATTCGGCCGCCGTGTTCACGTAAAACACCTTCGGCCGGTGCTTCACGCGCGGATTCTGCTGGATCCCGTCGGTCAGGCCGGTGACGGGGTCGAACTGCGCGCTATCGGTGAAGGGATACGAGGCGGTCTGGAACGAGGCCGTCGCGCGCGGCGTGGACCAGCGCGCATTGATGATCAGCCGGCCCGCACCGGCCACATACGCGATCACGCCGTCCAGGGCCATGCGGTCCTGCTCGTCGGTGTTGAAGCCGAGATACAGGAACTCGCGCAGCAGCCGGCCGCACTGCGAAGAGCCGAAGGCATAGGCGTAGCGAACCGGCGCCAGCGATCCCGAGTCGTACTTAAGCCAGGCCACCGCGTCGCGGATGGCGGCCAGGCCCAGGCCAGCGACGGGCGGATTCTCGGCCAGGTACGAGACCTCGTAGGTACGGCCCGGCTCGAAACCGCCCTTCAGCGTCACGCGCGTCCCGTCCAGTTGCCATTGGTCGCGCGACACCTCCTTGCCGTCGGGAAACGCGATCGACGCCCTGGCGATCAGGCGGCTGTCGGGCCCAGCAGGGTCCACCGGCGGATAGTCGGCCAGCTCGCCCACGGTCGTCTGGTCCACGCTCTTGCTGGGCGTGAACGTGGCACGCACCGCGCCGCGGATCGGCGTGCCGTCCTTCTGCCGGGCCGCCGGAACCTCGATCCGCATCTTGCCCGCGGAGACCGGCACATCGAACTCCCATCCGACCTGCATGATGGTGAAGCCGTGCTGGGTGACGAACGAACTCAGTCCGGCCTTGCCGCCCCGGTTGGGAATCTCGACCCACGCCGCGCCCGGGCCGCCCTGACCCGTCTTCGGCTTCAGGATACGGAAATCGGACGAGAAGGCCACGCGGCCCGAGGCGTTGGTCGGCGCCAGATCCACGTCAGCGATGATCCGGTTGCGCGCATGCGCCGGATCGATCTCGAAGTACATTCGCCCGACGATCTGCTCATAGCCCGACGTGGCGTTGAAATCCGAACGGTCGGTGACCTCCACGCGGACGACTTCCGCATGGACGAGCGAGAAGGCGGTCAGGCACAGACACGGAACCAGGAAGCGAGTCATGGCAGGCACATCCACGGAAGGAGGAACGGGTCGATACCCTCACCCCAAGCCCACGGGCAGCGCCCGGTGTGGGCTCGACGGGGCCTATCAGGTCCCGTCGAGGGCGACGGCAATTCATCACTTGGCCACGTCGGCCGCCTCCTCAACATAGCGATCTCGATAGAACGTGAACAGGGCCCCGCAGCCCACGGCCACACCTCCGAGGAGATAGACCAGCGAGAACATGGCGAATCCGTACGACAGACCGTCGGTCATGGCCTCGCGCATGTGGCCTAGGAGCCATGGCGACACGGAACCGATCAGATAAGCGATCATGATCTCCACGCCCAGGGCCGACGACCGGTAGCGGGGCGGGATTACGTCGAACAACGAGGCCGGCGTGTTGGACTGGTAGGTGCCCTGGAACAGCCCCAGGGCCACCATACCCAGGCAGGTCAGCAACAGACTATTGCCTAGTCCCAACAGCAGGATCGCCGGCGCGCACAGCAGCATGAACGTCGTTTGCAGGGCAAGCCGGAAGCGGGGAAAGCGGCCGACCAACTGGTCGGAAATCACCCCGCCCACCAAGACCCCGACCATCGACGGCAGGTACTGGCAGAACATGGTCAATCCGCCAGCCTTGGTCATGCTGAGGTCGTATTTGGCCTGCAGGAAGCTGGGGGCCCAGACGACGAATGCGTTGTACACCAGCACGACCGCCGTGTAGCTGATCGTGATCAACACGGCGGTCGGTGTTCGCAGCAGCACGCTCAACGCCTCGGTTGGTTTCACCTTGGGCTTGGCCGCCTCGCCTTGCGACATCGCCTCAACCGGCGCGTTTTTCAACCGAAAGACAAACAAGCCACCCAGCAGAATGCCGGCCCCGCCGTAGAGAAAGAAGGCGTAGCGCCACCCCCAATGGTCGGCAATGGCTCCGGCCAGCACGCCGCTGACCATCAGGGCGATGTAGAGCGACGTCTGGTGGATCGACATGGCGATGGTTCGCGTGGTTTTGTGGAACGCGGCCATCAGCGGATAGGCGGCCGGTGCGTAGAATGATTCGCCCAACGCGGTCGCAACGCTGCGGAACATGAGCATCCCCCAGAGTCCCCTGGTGAACCCGGTACACAGCGTGGCCGTGCTCCAGAACACCAGGCTGCAGGTGACGACCCATTTTCGGCTGAACATGTCGCCGACGTACCCGGCCACCGGCATCATCAGGGCCATGGCCACGAAAAGAGTCGTCCCCAGAAGCCCCGTCTCCTTATGGCTGAGCCCAAGGTCCTCCTGAATCGAGGGCAGCACAACCCCGAAGATCGCCCGGTCGGCCTGGTGCAGAAAGAACGCCAGGCACAGCAACCCCAGCAGTTCCCACTTGTAGCCCTGGTAGGGCGCTCGGGAGGTCATCGGTCAGTCTCGTTTGTGGAGGGCGGAAGGTCGGACAGAGCGCGAATCGGAGCATGCCGGTCGCCGGCGCCGGTCAGCGAGTGAACCACTCGCGCGCGTCGGCAGGCCGGATGGAGGTCAGGTCGCCCCGGTAATGCCGCAAGCGGTGCGGCTTGGGCGGGTGCTTCTCCAGTTCAACCTCGTTGAGTTCGATTCCCAACCCCGGACGAGTGGGAATCAACATATCGCCCTCCTCGACGCGGATCTCTTCGTCGCTGATTTCGGCGCGCCAGGGCACGTCGTTGGCCATCGTCTCCAGCAGGAAGAAGTTGGGCGTGCAGGCGGCAATGTGCAGGGTGGCGATGTTGGTGATGGGGCCCATGGGGTTGTGGGGGCAAAAACCGATGCCGGCGGCATCAGCCATGCCGGCCATGAGCCGGATCTCGCGGATGCCCACGCGGCTGATGTCGGGCTGGAGGAAGTCCACGCAGCCGCGTTCGAGGAACTCGCGTGCCTGGTAGCGGTTGTAGATCCGCTCGCCGGCCGCCAGCGGCAGCGGCACGCGCCGTCGCAGGTGGCCCAGGCCCTCGAACAGTTCAGGGAACAGCGGCTCTTCGAACCACAGCACGCCCAGCGGGCGCAGGGCCTCGGCGATGCGCACCGCGCTTTCCACGTTAAACCGACCGTGCCCCTCGATCATCAGGTCGATCGTATCGCCCACGGCCTCGCGCACGGCCTCTACGCAGCGGAGCGACGCGCGCAGTTCGCTCCCGGTGATGTCCCGGTAAAGGCTCCCGAAGGGATCCCATTTCAGTGCCTTCCAACCGCGTCCCACCGCCTCGCGCGCCTTGGCGGCAAACTCTTCGGGAGTCTTTGCCGGCACGAACCAGGCGTTGGCGTAGCACCGCACGCGGTCGCGGCATTGGCCGCCCAGCAGTTGCCACACGGGCTGGCCGAGCATCTTGCCCTTGATGTCCCAGCAGGCCATCTCCAGGCCGGCCAGGGCACTGGTCAGCACGGGCCCGCTGCGCCAGTACGAGTCGCGGTACAGGTCGTGGCACAGGGCCTCGATGTCCAGCGGATTGCGGCCCAGGAGCGACTCGTTCAAGTCGTCGATGATGCCCATCACGGCGTTCTCGTGCAGCCCGATCGAGGCCTCGCCGTAGCCGTGCAAGCCCTCGTCGGTCTCGATCTTCACGAACGCCAGGTTGGTCCGGTAGGCGTCTACAAGCCACTTCTTGATGGCAGTGATTCTCATGGTCATCTCGCTTTGAAAAGTCGTGCTTAATGCCTCGGGCCAGCGCCTGATGATCCGAAGGATCTGTACAACAACAGATTCTCTACTAACGCCATCGTCATTCTGATGACGGGATGCGTTCGGCCGCGTCATTTCTGCCCAGGTCCCATGGGCGAGAACTCTCCGTTGGCCCCCAGTTCGATCTTTGTCGACTTGCCGTCTGGAAACAATACGGTCTTGGGCCGGCCCGAGTAGTTCTTGCCCGCGCGCACGGTCAGCCTGCGCACGCTTCCGCTGGTACAAGTAGCCTCCACCGAAAGGTCGTCGAAGGCCTTGAGGCTGAAGGCGTAATCCTGCCACTCGCGTGGAATCGCGGGGGCGATCTTCACGGTGTCGCCCTCGCATTGCAGGAGCATTTCGTGGACGGCCTGGATGTAGGTTCCCTGCGGCGACGAGCACCAGGGAACCGACATGATGTTCGGTTCGTTGATCTCAAAGATCTCGGCGAACTTGCCCACGGAATCGAGTGACGATTTCAGGTTGCGGTACGCGCCCTCTCCGTCGCCGAGGCGCGCCTGGGCCGCCGCAAGCCACGCAGCGTACCACGAGCAGATCCGCTCACCCTTCTTGTACATGTTGCCCGCGGACATCGCGTTCTTCTCGAAGTCGTAGATGGCGGCCCGCTGCAGCGGATCGGAGGCCGCGAGGACGCCATACGGGTAGATGCCCGAGAGGGAAGCGACACTGCGTTCTTCGGCGCCGGGGTACGGGAGGTATTTCTGGCCGTCGTTGGGAAGGCTCTTGGTGAGTCTCGCCGCCGTCTGGCGCCACAGGACCGCACGCTCCGCATCCACCCCGAGAATGTCGGCGGCGTCCGCGGCGAACTGCAGGGCGCCGATCGCCCCGCACGTGGTGAGGAACGCGTTTTCCAGGGCCGGCGGCAAGCGTTCCAGGTCGCAGCAGCGGCCGATGATCGTGCGTCCGTCCTTGAGGTCGTACACCATCTGGACCTGGAAGAAGTCGGCGCAGCCTTTCAGCACGGGGTAGCCCGTCTTCTCCAGGTAGGACTTGTCGTTCGAGTATCGGTAGCAGGTCCACGTCTCCAGTGCGATGTTGCACATGTGCAGGACGTGGTCGAGCCATCGGCCGCTCGTGCAATTGTTGTCGCCATTCTCGATGCTTAGCCACGACCAGCGCGCGCCGGCGGTCGGCGATTTCTTCGACCCCGCGCGCTCGTAGGCGTAGGGCAGCAGGCCGCGCCAGAAGTTGGCGACCTTCTCGGCCTCCGCCAGATGGTTCGCCGCGCACAGGGCCGGATTGAAGAACGTGAATCCGAAGTAGCTTCCCTGCCAGTGCGAGCGGAAGATGCCCACCGGAATCGACCATTTCGTCGAGTAGCACTTCAGATTGTACAGTGCGGTGTAGTAGGCGTCCTCGGCCTTGTTGTCGGGAATACGGATGTAGGACTTGTCCCAGAACTCTTTCCACCGCTCGGTGTGGGAGGTGTATAGTCCCGCGAATCCCTGTTTCGCCACTGCCGCCTTCAACTCGGCCGATTGTCGGGCGGCGTCGTTGCCGCCGAAGTCGTCGGCGAAGAGGATGAAGAACGAGACTTCGCTCGGAACGTCTTTCAGTTCGACCGAAAACTCGATGCCGTCGCCGGCGAACGACGCGTTCGGGGCATCGCACAGCACGGAGGTCGTTCCGGCGATCGAGCTGACCCGCTTTTCGATCACGTAGGGGATGTCCAGCCCGCCGGCGATCGTCGAGACATTGCTGTGCGTGTGCAGCGGCGGGTTACGGCTGTCCGGTTCGGCGAAGAGGTACTTGAAGACGTATCGGTCGGGCCGCTGGCCTTCGAACTTCTTGCGAATGGCGATCACGGGCAGGTCTGCATGGACGAAAACGGTGGAGGAAAGTTTCGATGTGCCGTCGCAGAACTCATCGACGGTTTCGGAGGCGGCGCGGCGCAGGTCGAGCGTGTGGGTCCATTTCGGGGGTTTCGCGTCCGGCGAGCCGGCCCAGTCGACGCGCTCCTCGAACCGGCCGAAACAGGCGAGCTTCTGGTCATCGGTTCTGCGCCCGGCGCGAAAGATCGACGGCCGGTATTTCCCGCCGACACACTTGATGAGCCGATACGACGGCAGGTTCTGGAACTGGCAGTTCCGGAAATCGACCATCGTACAGACGTCGCCGTTGGAGAGGATCGGCGGCGAGTATTGAACGTTGCCCATCGTGTCGGACGAGCAGGTCCGGAGCAGGGAGTTATCCGTCGCGGCAGGCACGAGGGATGCCGCCAAAAGGATTGCCGGTAGGGCAAGCATGATCCTGTGTCCTTGTCGTTTGCCCGAGGGTCATCTTGAACGCAGCAAAGAAGTTGTGTTGTTGTTCAGGCAAGTTAGTGCGCTTCGCTCCAGATGCTTTGGCACAGCCGTTCACAATCTCTCGTCGCAACGCTTCACGGCAGTACAAATCGCCCGCCGTTGACGTGGAGTGTTTCGCCCGTGATGAACCCGGCACGGGCCAGGTACAGCACGGCATCGGCCACGTCGTCCGGGCAGCCTGCTCGTCCGACCGGGACGCTGGCGGCCAACTCGTCAAGCTTGGCCTGGCCCCAGCGAGCCTGCATCACCTCGGTTTCGATGTAGTCGGGCGCGACGGCGTTGACCGTGATGCCCTGGCGCATCCCGCGGCGTGCCAGCGAGCGAGTGAGCCCCATCATTCCAGCCTTGGCGCAACTGTAGGCGATCCAATCGTCGTCGGGCTTGCCCAAGATGCCTTGGACGGACGAGATGTTGATCACCCGACCGAACTGCTGGCGCTCCATCACGGGCCAGGCCGTCATGGCGCAGAGGTACGCGCCCTTGAGGTCCACGTCCAGCACGCGATCCCACCAGGCTTCGAGCGAAGCTGACTCGGGCCGGGGCGGTTCCACGCGCGCGCCGTTGACCAGGATGTCGAGCCGGCCAAACTGGGCGACAATCTGGGCGATCATCGCCTCGACTGCCTCGCGCGACGAGACGTCGGCCACCGCCGCTGCGGCCCGGGCTCCCGTGGCGACCATTTCGGCCACAACCCGATCGGCCTTCGTGCGGTCCACGTCGTTCACCGCCACGCAGGCCCCGTGCGCGCCCAAGGCCTTAGCGATCGCTCGGCCGATCCCTTGTCCGGCCCCGGTCACCAGGGCCACTCGTCCCGCCAGCGTTTCACTCATGATTGCTTCGATTGAGTCCTGTCGTTACGCAGATCCTAGCCCATAGGCACGACGCTGCGATCGGTGATCAGCAGCGGGTAGTCCAGCAATGGCACCTCGGCCAGCGACAACACGCCACCGGCCGGCTTGCCCGGCAGCTTGTACACACGCTGGGAAAGCGGATCGACCAGCACCGGGTCATCGACAGTCGCCTTGGCCGGCGTCGTCAATCGCAGCGCGATTTTACCTGGCGCGAAGTCCTTGAACAGATCCACGGCCGGCCACCAGGCATACAACGCCCGGCCATTGCGTGCGAATCCGGCCGACTTGAAGGCCATATCTGCCGGTCCCTCGCTTGCGACCGTCAGGTCCGTGTCGCGGCGGGTCTGACCGTCCAGCAGCGTGCAGAGCGTCTGGTAGCCGAGGTAGGACGGCCGCGGCGAGCAGTCCTCGCCCCTCAGCAGGCCGATCCGGGCGTTCAACACGGGGCCGCCATGACTATAGTTCAACAGGTCCACCGCGTGGAAGTAGGAAGTGAGCTCCATCCCTTGCCACAGATCGTTCAACGCGCGGCGCAGCACCCAGCGCGCCTGGCGCGCCTCGTTCCAGGGCAGCTTCGGCCGGCGCGGATCCACGCCGGCCCATCGTCCGCATTCACCTTGCCAGAGACGAATCTGGGCATGGCGCTGGTCGAGCATTTTCCGCACTCCGGCCACGAACTCCTCGCCCGCCTCCGGGTTGTCGGAATAGGGATGGTGCGAGATCACGTCCACATGCTGGGCGATTCCCGCGTCGAGGCACTCCTCGACGTAGGGCAAGAACTTCGTCACGGCCGAGCCGGCCAACCCGAACCCGACCAGCGTCGAGTTGGGTACCCAGCGGCGCAGCAGCGGGGCCGTCATCTGGACCAGGTCCATGTACTCGGCGGCCGACGGCTCGCCCGGACGCCAGAACGGCTTGATGTTCGGCTCGTTCCAGATCTCCCAGTGCGTCACGCGCCCGGCATAATGCCTGGCTACGGCCTCGACGAACGCGGTCCAACCGGCCCGAGCCTCGGGCGTGCGCACCGGGGGATAGCCCACCGCGAACGGCGTGTGCGACTCGGGGGTGTAGAGCGGATTGCCGAATCCCAGGTTGAACCAGGGTTGAATGCCCTGGGCCAGCAGTCCGTCGATCACCTCATCGAGCCAGGCAAAATCGTATCGGCCCTTCACGGTCTCGCACCGGCACCAGCCGGTCTGCACGCGCGCCCACTTGATGCCCAGCCGGCCCAGCGGCTCGTACGTTGCCTGCGGGTCGAAGCCCTTGCGGTCGAGCGTCTCGAAGCCGACGGAAAAGGACGAACTCTGGATCTGCTTGGAGTGCCGCGGGGTCAGGCGGCCCAACTCGGGCAGGCGGATCGTGGCCGAAGCCTCGGCCGCAGGGAGCAACCTGGGGCGTGCAGTCAAAATCGCGGCCGTGCCGGCGACCGAACCGGCCGCACGGCGAAGGAATGTTCGGCGGGTGAGCATGGGAGGATTCCTGTGGGGTAGGTGGAGTCGTTTGGCTATTGGCTATCAGCTATCAGCTTGTGAGGTATTCGCTTTCCGTTCTTGCGCACGTACTCAGTCCACCACAACGCTCCGATCGGTCACCAGAGCCGGCGCGTCATACACGGGGATGTCCTTGAGCACCGTCTTGTCGCCTTCGGTGACAACCCGCTCCTTGGCTAGTTCGTAGATCGCACCGGTGACCACGTCTACCCAGACCGGCTCCTGGAAGGCGATTGCCGCCAGCGTGATCTGGGCCGGCGTGGTCGGGTTCTCGTTCTCCGGGTTGCTGGAGCAGTCCCACAAGGCCAGTACGCTGCGTCCGTCCTGCTTCTTGAACAGGTAGGTCGCGGTTTGTCTGGCGCACTGCACGTCGCAGGCGAACCCCACGACCGGCTCCAGCGAACTGTCGAACACCGAGGCCACGTTTTGCACCGTGTAGTAGGCCGGCTTGACCTTCAGCACCTTGCCGTCCTCGTTGCACTTGACCAGGCCCATGCGTTTCATGAACCGGTCCTCGCGCGTGCGAATCCATAGCGGATCAATGAACTTCGTGTAGCGCTGCGGCTGGTCGTAGGCCGGATCGTAGAAGGTGAATACCAACGAATCGATGCCGTGTCCCAGGTCGCCGATCATGTGCCGCGCGTTCCATTTGCACTGGGTCAACTCGCTGTTCCAGGGGGCCGACGAGATCTTGGCCGAGTAGTGCCGGTCGGAGGTGGCGCCCGCTTCGCCCTGCCAGATCTTCACGTTGGGCGCGTACTGGTGAACCACCTTCACGAACTCTGCGACCTTGGGGTAAATCGTGTCGGGATTGAGCGAGTAGTCATGATAGATGATCCAGTGGAACAAGCCCGTCTTGCCCTTCTCGCTAAGGATCTTCATATAGGGTTCGGCGAACCGCACGTTGGGCGAACTCAAGACCAGGCCCGCGATCCGAGCGTCGGGAATGTGCTTCTTGATGATTTCGGCGGTACGGATGTTGTTGTCGGCGAGGATTTCCGCGGTATTGCCCTTGGTGTTGCTCGGCTCATTCCAGGTGGACCAGTCTTTGACCCGGTCCTTGTAGTGCCCGGCCAGGGCGTGGATCCACGCGTCCCAGGCGGCCAGACCCACCTCGCCGGTCGGCAACCCATCGCTGAGCGATGCCCCGCCGCCGCCCGGGTAGATGGGATTGCCATAGGACGTCTCGATGAGGACGTCCATCCCTTGGGCGCGCAAGTAGTCCACGATCTTGTCCAGCCAGGCGAAGTCGTACCTGCCCTGGACCTTCTCGGTCTTGGCCCACCCGGCCTGGAGCCGGACCCGCTTGATCCCCAGCGGCTCGATGTAGGCCTTGAACTGCTCGAAGTCGCCGTAATCGCGATCGAGCATCTCGCAGCCGATGGCCAGGCCCGATCGGCCGACTTCGCGCGCTCCGCGGGGCTTGACTGTCCCAATCCGCTTCAGGCCGGGATCGAGCGTCGTCTGCACGCGGTCATGCGTGTAGTCGAGCATGGGGACCGCAGGCCGGTCGCTGGCCGGCGCCAAAGTCGAGCCCAGGACCACGCTCACCGCCGCCAACCACACCGCCGTCTTGGACATGAGTGCCGCTCCTTGTTTGCGGATGCCGGGGGCCACGCCGACCGTGGCCGCGTCTCTTTTGCAGTCTGGGGAGAAGGCCGCTTGGCGTCAATGCGCTTTCGCGCAAAAGATGTGGCTATTTTGGCCAAACGCAGATCGCGGGCAGAGGGAGGATGTCGCGGTGCTCGGTCCACGCAATTCGTTTCGCCGCTGCAGACATCATCGTCCCTGCCCGGAAGAGACGCCTTGCGGTGGCGCGCGTCGCGGTGGCCGCGAGTTGGCATAGCGAGGTTGGTCTCAGCGGCCAGACCTTTGCCCGATTCGACTGCGATTTGCGCGCTCCGTGCACGACTTGCCGAAATCTGTGGTCCGGCGACTGCCAGAACGCTTGCAGCCGCTCGGCGGATCGCCACGATGGTATCGTGGTAGACGTCTCAACCATCCCCCTGTCTCTGCCCGGAGTCTCGCCATGCGTCGTCTGCTGTGGATTGCCTTGATCGCGTCGGTAGGCACGCCCTGTTTGAGCGCCGAGTTCGAACTAGCCGGCCCGGAGTGCCTCGCCACGATCCTCGTCCCGGGCTCAGAACCGGCCTACGTGCGTCGGGCGGCCGAAGACCTGGCCAGCGACGTGGAGAAGATCACGGGACGAAGGCCGGCGATCGTCGATTCGCTGGGCCAATGCGCGGCCAATACCGTGGTCCTGGCCAGCACCAGCCACGAGTCCTCGGCCGACCTACTCGCCGAGTTCGTCCCTCAGGCCGCGCAGAGCCTGAAGGGCAAATGGGAGGCCTATCAGGTCCAACTTCACGGTGCCACCGTCGGGCCGGTGCGCCAGGCGCTGGTTATCGCGGGCAGCGATGCGCGGGGGGCCATGTTCGGGCTCTACGCCTTTTGTCAGCACTATCTGGGCGTAGACCCCATGCACTTCTGGACCGATCGCCAGCCGCAAAGACGGCCACGCCTCGCCTGGAGTACGGTCCGACTCTCGTCCGATGAGCCCACCTTCCGCTACCGCGGCTGGTTCATCAACGACGAGGATCTGTTGACCGGCTGGCGGCGCAACGCGGCCGTGCGCGAGATCGACTACAAGTTCTATCGCCGCGTGCTCGACCCCGAGGTCGCCAAGCACATCTACGAGGCCCTGCTGCGCCTGCAATACAACCTGATTATTCCCTCGTCGTTCATCGACCTGGGCAATCCTGACGAGGCGCGGCTGGTGGATCTCGCCGTGCAGCGCGGCCTGCTGGTGAGCATGCACCATCAGGAACCGTTGGGCGTGACTGGCTTGTATACGTTCCCCAACTACTTTCGTGCGCGGGGCGAGGACGTGCCCTTCTCGTTCGCTACGCAGCGGGCCAAATTCGAGGAGATCTGGCGCGAGTATGTGCGACGCTGGAGCCGCTACGGCGACCAGGTCGTGTGGCAACTCGGCCTGCGCGGCAAGGGCGACCGGCCGGTCTGGGCCACCGATTCCACCGCCCCGACCTCGGACGCGGACCGAGGACGGCTCATCTCCGACGCCATGGCCCTGCAATGGGAGATTGTGCGGAGCATCGATCGAAGGCCCAATCCACCGGCGACCAGCACGCTCTGGATGGAGGGCTCGCACCTGCACGGCGCCGGCTACCTGCACTTCCCGCAGGGTGTGGCCGTGATCTTCTCCGACAACAGCCCGGGCTGGTGCGTCCAGCCCGACTTCTTCAGTACGCAGCGTGAGCCGGGTCGGAACTACGGCTTGTACTATCACCAGGCCCTGTGGAACGCCGGCCCGCACTTCTGCCAGGCCGTGGGACCGCACAAGATGCACGAGGTCTTCAAACTGGCCGTCGACCACGGCGACACCTACTACGCGCTGGTGAACGTGTCGAATGTGCGCGAGTTTCCCCTGGGGCTGGAGGCGGCAGGCCAATTGCTGCGCGATTTTCGGCGGTTCGATCCGGATGCATTTCTGAAGGCGTGGTGCGGCGAACGGTTTGCCCCCCTGGGCGACCATGCCCAACGTTGCTATCGCGATTATTTCGCCAGCTACGACAAGCCTCGGACTGAAGCGGCAGCCGATGCCTTGCCTGGCACCTCAGTTGGCGGCGGTGTGGCCTTCCTGGGAATGAAGCTTGACGACCTCAACTTGCATTACCGCCTGGATGCCCAGGCCCTCTCGGTGGGCAAGAAGGTGATGGGGGAATTGCTGTCGCGATTGGAGAAGGGGAAGAAGCCGGCCGCGGGCCGAGTCGAGTCGTTAGCCAGCCTGCTGGCCGAGGCCGTAACCCATCGTCAGACGCTGGAGGCCGCGGGTCGCGACGCGCCGCAGATCCTGACCGGATTGGACGGGCAGGCCAAAACCTTCTTCCAGGTCAATTTTGTGGCCCAGCAGCAAATGATGCTCGCCTTCGCGGCCTGGATGGAGAGCGCTATCCGCGCCGACCTGGCGCAGTTGGACAACCGGCCCGAGGACTTGCGCGCCGCGGCTCAGCAAGCAGCAAGGCACCTGGGCGAGGTTCGCGCTGCACAGGCCCTGGCGTCGGGCGGAAAGTGGAAAGACTGGTACGCCGGCGATGAACTGATGCGCGTGGCCGAGGCCGAGCAACTGGTCGAGCGCTTGCTGGCGGCGGCAGGGGGGCGGTAGGGCGAGGGGGCGCGGCCGTGGGGTGGACCGGCACGTCGGGAGCTATCGCAGATTGACAACGGCCCTTCAGCTAGCGGATAATTCGGTCACGTCCGCTCGTTGACCCTCTCCACGATCCTTCGCCCCCCTCGGTTCCATCATGCGCATTGTCTTCGCTTGGCTGGTCCTTTCCCTGTCTGCATTGACCCTATGTGAGCAAAACCTGGCCGTGGAAATCGTGGCCCATCGGGGCGCTTCGTTCGACACGCCCGAAAACACGGTGTCCTCGATGCGCGAGGGTTGGAAACAGCAGGCCGACGCCTGCGAGTTGGACATCCGCCTTACCCAGGACGGTCAGATCGTGCTCATGCACGACGAAAGCACCAAGCGCACCGCGCGTCGCGACGCCAAGCTCGAGGATCAGGTTTTCGCAGATCTGCGGCAATTGGATGCCGGCCAATGGAAAGGTCCGCAGTGGACCGGCGAGAAGATCCCAACCCTGGCCGAAGCCCTGGCCACCCTCCCCGCTGGCAAGCGCATGTTCATCGAGATCAAGTGCGGTCCCGAAGTCCTGCCCGAATTGGAGCGCGTACTGAGCGCGTCCGGCAAGCGACCTGAACAACTGGTGCTGATCGCCTTCAACGCCGCCACGCTACGGCTGGCGCGAGAGCGGTTCCCCAAGCATCCCATGCTGTGGATCTGCAGCTACAAGAAGGACGACAAGACCGGCCAGTTCCCGCAAATCGGGGATCTGATTCGGCAGGCGAAGGCCATCGGGGCGAACGGCCTGGATCTCAACGAGAAGTTCCCGATCACGGCCGATTTCGTGGCCAAAGTCCACGCGGCCGGACTCGAACTGCATGTCTGGACGGTCGACAAGGCCGACACGGCCCAGCATCTCGTGGCCGCCGGCGTCGATGGCATCACCACCAATCGGCCCGGCTGGCTACGCAACGAGTTAGGCCATGCGGCTGCCAAGAAAGGAGCCTCGCGATGAAGCTCGCCATTCGCTGGCTCTGCGCGCTGCTGGCATGTTCGGCCATGCCTTGTTCCTGCCCGGCACAAGACCCACGGTCCCCCCAGGTTGCGTTGAATCCCGCCGGCCAGAGCGACGCGCCCTTCCTGATCGGCGGCACGGGCGGGGCCTATTTCCTGGCCGAACCGGGCGAATTGGTCATCGACCTGGAAAAGCATGACCGCAATCGCCGCGAGATCCGCACCGACCTGCGTGCCATCCTCGTTGGGCCCGACCGCCAGGTCTTGCAGGACGTGACCCTTCCTGACGATGCGGCCGCCACACGAGGCAAGATTGGGCCCGCGCAGCGATCGCGTTTGACGGCCCAGGTGAAGCGCAAGGGCGTTTATGGTCTGAACGTGACGGTCTCCAACGACCGCTACGGCGACCACGTGGTCTGGGGCTTCCGGACCAATTGCCAGCGCTGGCTGATCGAAACGGCACGCGGCCACCGCGACCAGCGCCGGGAGGAGCCGATCGTGCTGGGGGGCTTGTCGCAGCCGGGCGACGTGTGCTTCCTGCCGCGACGTGGCGAGTTTGAGATGGAGATCACCGGCCTGCCCAAACAGAACCGGACCCTGTCCGTCTACGATGCGCAGGACCAGGAGGTCGCGAAGCTGAACGCCGATGAGAAGGGACGCGCACATTATCTGTTTTCGGCCGAAGTTGCGCGCGGCTCCACTCCTTGGCGGCTCCATCTGCCTGTGCAGCAAGCCGCCGTGCAGATCGATGGCGTAACGCGATGGGAGTCACGCGACGTCTACCCGCACCTGGCCTGCTGGACCCCTGAGGCGAAGTCCTTCTTCCCGTTGCTGCCGTATCGTTGGATCCTCACGCCGTATCAGCGCACGGTCTACGGGCCGCCAGGCCAGCCAGGCCAGATCGCCTTTCGCGTGCACAACAACGCCGACGGTCCGCGCACGATCCGACTGGAACTGGAATTCGACGCCGCGCCGTGGCCCGTGGAATTATCGTGGCGACAACTCAAGCTCAAGGCTAAAGCAGCAGCCGAAGTGGTGCTGCAATACACCGTGCCGCCCACTGGGAAGACCGCCGTCTGCCACGTGCGCGCCACACCGGCGGAAGACGCCGATTTTTCCACCTATTCGACCCTCACGGTAAAGGCCGGAACTGTCCCGGCCGCTCAGCCGCTCTCCATGCCCCTGGTGCTGAAGCCCTATCAACATGAGAACGAGCAGTTTGGCTATCTGCCCGACTACCCGGTCGAGAACCAGGTCTACTTCGACAGCCAGAATCGTCCCTGGGTGCGGACTGGGAGCGGCATCAGCACCCTGCGCGACGGTGTCTGGATCGCCACGCAACTGGGCGCAGGCAGCGTGACCGGGCTTGATCTGCCTCCGCGGCACACGCTGGCCATGGCCTCGTCCAAAGTGGCCTTTGACCGGCAGGGCGATGTGTACTTGCTCGGCTCCAGGGGCCGGCAAGTGGCTCTCCTGCACAGCCGCGACAAGGGCAAGACCTTCGCCGCCTACGTCCTCCCTGGTCGCGAAGGAACAGGTTCCACTTGGGACCTGGAAGTCTTCACTGGACACAACGGGGGGGAGGAACCACCGGCCATTCTGCGCTATACGCGCACCGACGCCGACCACGACCCGCGTCTGCGATGGCGATCGGTGAACGACCTGGAACTGTTCTGGCCGCGCAAGGTCGATGGGCGGATCGAGATCGGCGACGCGGTGCTGCTTTCCCAGCAGTGTATTGGACTTTCGGTGCACTCGGGCATCCCGGCGTCTGTGGTCACGCGCGACCAAAGGGCCCACGTGGTTTGGGGCGAGGCCAGCGATCCGAAGACACCGGTGCCGGGCGTGCCGACCTACGTGGCCAGCTACGATCGTACGCGCGGTCTGCTGGGCCCGGCCGCCCTGGTGGCCTATGGCCCGCCGGCCAATGACGTACACAACACGCCGAGCATCACCATGGATAGCCGAGGCTATCTGCACGTATTGGCCGGGACGCATGGGCAGCCATTTCCCTACGCGCAGTCGCGTCAACCCAACGACGCGCACTGCGGTTGGACCGAACCGGTGCCGGCGGGCGACGCGACGGGCCTTGCACCCGGCGGTCCGGGCGCCGCTGCGGCAGATCCCACAAAGCTGATGCGGCAGACGTACATCGGACTGGTTTGCGGCCCGGACGATACGCTGCACTTGGCCTGTCGGCTGTGGAAGCAGGGGCAGGAACCATTCCCGGCCGCCAGTTACGGCACGCTGGCCTACGTGCGCAAGCCGGCTGGGAAACCTTGGGAGACGCCGCGCGTGCTGATCGTTCCGCCATTCTCCGAATACAGCGTCTACTACCACCGCTTGACGCTGGATCGCGGCGGGCGTCTGTATCTGTCGTACGACTACTACTCGACCTACTGGTTCTACCGCATGGACCACGCGGGCAGCCGACGGGCCCTGCTAAACTCACCGGACGGCGGCCACACCTGGCGCATGGCGGCGTTTGGTCAATCGGGGCTGTAACCGCCAGTCGCGCACGGAGCCGTGAACCGTGCCCCCCTGCAAGAATCTCACGGCACTTCTCCTACCGCCAGGCCGATGGCCCGGCTAGGGCCCACAATTGGCCTCGGTCGGCAAAACCGTTTGCCCGCCCGTGACGTCTATATACGTGAGGCGTCGTATGTCTGTCATCTGGCGGGGGGGCCGGGAAACCATCGTTCCAAAGGAGGCGTGTTATGGGGCTAGTAAATTGGCGGAGATGGACAGTATGGACGGCGGCCGTTGGCTTGGCTTTCAGTGCAGGGACAATTCTCTGTCCTGCTCAGGAGAAGGCGCCTCGCACGCCCAAGATTCAAATGGCGATCCTCTTGGACACCAGCAACAGCATGGACGGCCTGATCAATCAGGCACGCACGCAACTTTGGGCCGTTGTCCAGGAATTCACCACCATCAAACTTGCCGGCCACCAACCGCAGTTGGAGGTGGCCCTCTTCGAGTACGGCAACACGAGCCTGCCAGCCGCCGAGGGGTTCATCCGGCTGGTGCTCCCCCTGACTGGCGACCTGGACAAGATTTCCGAGGCCATGTGGGCCTTGCGAACCAATGGCGGCGATGAGTTCTGCGGCCAGGTGATCGATCGGGCCGTTCGTTCGCTGACTTGGAGCACGTCGTCGAAAGACGTGAAGTGCATCTTCATCGCCGGCAACGAACCCTTTACGCAGGGCACGTTCGAATACACCAAAGCCTGCCAGGCGGCAGCCAATCACGGCATCACCGTGAACACCATCTTCTGCGGCCCGACCGAGGAAGGCATCGCCACCAAGTGGGAAGACGGAGCCAAGCTAGCCGACGGCAAGTACTTGAACATCGACCAGAATCAGGTCGATGTGGCCGTATCCACCCCCCAAGACGCGGAAATCAACCGCTTAGGCCTGGAGTTGAACCAAACGTATCTCGCCTATGGCAGCCGTCAGCGTCAGGAAGAAGTCCTCACCAGGCAGGTCGCCCAAGACGCGAACGCATCGTCGGCTGCGACGGGGATCGCCGTATCACGTGCGGCGGTCAAGGCCTCGCAGTTCTACCGCAATGCAGACTGGGACTTGATCGACGCTTTGGAAGGGAAGCAGGTGAAGTTGGAGGAACTCAAGGCGGAAGATCTTCCCGAGGCCCTGCGCGGCAAGAGCCTGGCCGAGCAGAGGCAGATTGTCGATGTCAAGGCGAGCCAGCGCAAGGACATCCAAGAGAAGATCCGCAAACTCAACGATGCGCGTCAGACGCATCTCGCGGCAGCACGTAAGCTGATGGAAGCCGATGCGGCCGCGGCCGGCCAACCAGCCCCCGCCGCCGCCTTCAGCCGCGCCGTGGTGGAGGCGGTGGTCGAGCAGGCCGGCAAGAAATAGGGGCTGAAATCGGCCGGAAACATGGGCCGCGTGCCTCGCATTTGCGAAGAAAGGGGGGCCGCAGGGCAGCAGGCGCTTCCAGGCAGAAGATGGCCGTCGTCCAGCGCCCGGCTCAGGTTGCCTGGAGTTTCAATCCGATGCGCGCCAGGCGTTCGCCCAGGGCCCGGCACACGGCCGCTTCGGTGGAGTCGACCTCCCGTCGGCTGTCGCCGCCGGCCACATGGCCCGGTCCATAGGGCGAGCCGCCGGTCTGCGTGGTCAGTAGTTCCTGGGTCGAGTAGGGTACGCCCACATACAGCATTCCCAGGTGCACCAAAGGCGGGACCATGGTCAGGATCGTGGTTTCGTGACCGCCGTGGATGGTGCCAGTCGAAGTGAACACGCCCGCCGGTTTTCCCTCCAATTCCCCTTCCAGCCACAAGGGAGTGAGTTGGTCGATTTGATTCTTGAGCTGCGCACAGACGTTTCCAAAGCGCGTGGGCGTGCCAAAGGCGATGGCCCCGGCCTGGCGAAAATCGTCCAACGAGACCAAGGGCACATCCTTCTGCAACTGCTTGGCCGCCTTCATGTCGGGATGGTTCTCGATGACGGATTCGGGCATCAGTTCGCGCACCGTGCGGATAACCGGCTCGGCCTGATTCACCGAGGCGACCCCTTCAGCAACGTAATGCGCCATCTTGAACACATTGCCGAAAGTGCTGTAGAAGACGATCAAGACTTTCATGAGCTGGATGTTTCGTGGGATAGAGTGATTGAGAAGTCGTGCGCGCCGCCGGCGTCTGGCTCAAACTCCCTCGCCGCTCCGGGGCGCCTCGTGGCACGCCCCGCCTGAGGGCCAACAGCGATCATGGCGGCCCTGCGTCGTCGGTGGCCGATCCGCGTTCGTCGGCTTCGTCCGCACGCGGTGACAACGGCGGTCGTTGTCCAGCCAAGTGTGACTGAATTGTCGCCAGAAGATGGGCGCGGTCAATAGGCTTGGTGACGTAGTCTGTGCAGCCGGCTTCCAGGCACTTCTCGCGATCGCCGGACATGGCGTGCGCCGTCAGGGCGATGATCGGGCATGTATAGCCCTCGCGGCGAAGTCGGCGTGTGGCCTCATATCCGTCCATGACCGGCATCTGGATATCCATCAGGATCACGTTGTAGGCCTGCCCTCGCGCGGCCTCTGCCAGCACCTTCTCGCAAGCCAGCAAGCCATTTTCGACCATGTCCACGTGCAGATCGGCGTGGCGCAGCACGGCCCCCAGCAGGCGACGATTGTCGCTCCCGTCCTCCACCAGCAGCACTCGGCCCGAGAGTCGCGGTGCGGTCTTCTTCGCAGCCAGCATCACCGGCGCGCGGTCGGGGATCTCTTTCAGCAGGGGAACGTGGTCCAGGGGGCCCGGATCAAGGGCCAAGGTGAAGGTGCTTCCTTGTTCCGGTTGGCTGGTGACGTCGATATCGCCGCCGAGTCTGCGGGCCAGGCTGCGGGCGATGGTCAATCCCAGTCCGGTTCCACCAAAACGCCGCGTGGTCGAGGCGTCGGCCTGGCTGAAGGGCTGAAACAGCCTTTCGATTTCTCCAGGGGCGATACCAATACCTGTGTCCGTGACGTCGATGAACAGTTCCGCCGCTCTCTCGCCGGCAGGCGCATAGCGCACGGTCACGTCGATTCCGCCACGTTCCGTGAACTTGATCGCATTGCCCAGCAGGTTCACCAGGATCTGGCGCAAGCGGAGCGGGTCGGTGCGTACCGTGGCCGGCAGCGGCGGCCGGTAGTGTGCGGTGAGCGTCAAGCCTTTCTCGGCCGCGCGGACCTGCATCAGCGCGAGAGCTTCGTCGACCACCTCCCATACAGGGCAGGCCTTCGGTTCCATTTCGAGCTTCTCGGCCTCGACTTTGGAGAGATCGAGGATGTCGTTGATCAGGGTCAACAGGATCTCGGCGTTGCGACGCACTGTGTTCAAATGCGTGGTGCGTTCCGTGACGGGCAGATCCTGTTCCAGCAAGAGGTTGGTGTAGCCCAGGATGGCGGTCATCGGCGTGCGGATCTCGTGGCTCAGATTGGCCAGGAACTCGCTCTTGGCGCGGTTGGCGGTGGCCGCCGCGCTCATCGCCTTGGCCAGATCCTCCTGCGTCTGTTTGAGCTTCGTGATCTCCACGCCCACACGCAGCAGCAGCGGCGCGCTGTCCAGCTCGTGGAAGTAGTTGTCGTAGACCAGGAAGGTCTGCCCGTTCTCGCGTTCCCACTCCTCGACGTATTGTTCGCGCGTAGCGAAGACGGCCCGGGTCTTGCAGTCTTCGCAAGGGACGGTGAGCCCGTGAAAGACCTCGTAGCAGGGGCGTCCCTGTGGTTCGCCGAACAAGCGCAGGAAGGTCCGATTGACGAAATGCATCTGGTTGTCGCGATCCTGCAGGCAGACAAAGGCTGGAATCACGTCGAGCACGTCGTACAACCGCCGCCGTTCCGCGATCAGGCCTTCCTCGGCCTGTCGACGCTGCTCGACCTCGGCTCGCAGGGCCTGCTCTTGCGCCGCCAACTGCTGGTTCGCGGCTCGAAGCTGCTGGTTGCTGGCCCGCAGTTGCTGTTCCGTGGCCTGCAGTTGCTGGTTGGCGGCGCGCAGTTGCTGGTTGCCGGCTTCCAGTTGTTGATTGCTGGCCCGCAGTTGCTGTTCCGTGGCCCGCAGTTGCTGGTTCACGTCCTGCATGGCCTGCTCGCTGTGCGCCAAGCGGCCGTAGAAACGGGCGAAGATCAAGCCCGCGACAACGAAAAAGACGAACCCCAGGCTAGGGACGGCGATCTCGTGCCAGGGGACGTGCAGCGTCAGTAGATCACTGAGCGTTCCGGCGGAGAAGAAGACATGATCGACCACGACGTCAAGTACCCAGAAACAGGCCGCCAACACAGCCACAACCAGGGTCACGAAGCGTTCGTTGTCCAGCCGTCTCATAGTGCGTCGTCTTTCAACTCACGTGGCGATTGCCTACCGGCTCGGTGCGATACTCAAAGAGAATGCGTTCCGGCGCATCACCCTGACTACAGCGTACGATCCCATCGGTCACGTCCAGGCAGACACTGCGCCGCTGCACGCCGCCCAAGGACTGTGCGGCAATGGGGATTCCTCGATGCTGCAAGGCCTCTCGTACGCTGGCCATGTTGGATTCACAAATTGTGTCATCAGGGCGTTGCAGCACGTTGGCGCCCCCAATCAGGCAGGCCACGAGCGTGCCGTCCTCTACTCCCCGCTCACGCAGTCTGCGAAACGTGTTTTCCAAAGCGTTGAGTGCGTATCGATCGGGACGAAGAGAATGCGGCGGGGCCGCTCCGGGCAGCATGACGTGGGCCATGGCGCCGATGGGCCTGTGCGGAACGCCTAGCACGACGCAGACACAGGACCCCAGCGCGCTGGCCCGAAGCAGGACTTCTCCCTGGGCGACACACACCTCGCCTGTTCCGACCTCAATGACCGGGCGCATGCTCCTCCTCTGTGAAGTCCCGCAGGGCGTACCGCCTGTCCGCGACTGCACACACACCGCTGCGCAGCCATCTTCGGTCTCGATCCGCTCTAAGCCGAGATCAGGGGCGGTGGGGAAAACAGACCTTGCCAACGCGAGCAGCATAACCTAATCGGGCAGTTGGCACAATATGTCGGGGTGTTTGCCCCCCCGGCCTCGCGCTCGACTCGTTGGCGACTGCCACCTCGTTTGCCGCGTGTTCGTCGCGGCCGCGCTTCTGCCGCAAGAACCGTCTGCAAACCGACCTAGGCCGGCTGTTGGGGGTGGGGTAGAATAGACCCGCATCCGGCGTCCCGTGCGCTCTCAGACGGCCGGCGGCGGTCGGCGAAGAACACTTCCCAAGTCATTTTGTGAAAACATGTTGCAGTATTGGACCGCCGGCGAATCGCATGGCAAGAGCCTGTTGGCGATGGTTGATGGTTTCCCGGCCGGCGTGGCTGTGGACCCAGCTCCCATCGATCTGGAGTTACGTCGGCGTCAGGGCGGCTATGGACGCGGTGGCCGGCAGCGTATCGAGACCGACCACGTCGAGATCCTCAGTGGCCTGTGGCGCGGCCAAAGCCTGGGCAGCCCGATTGCCCTGCTGGTGCCCAACAGGGACTACAAGATCGAGAAAATGGAAGAACTCCAGTGCGCGCGGCCCGGGCACGGGGATCTGAGTGGGGCCATGAAGTTCCTGGCCCCGATCCGCGCGATCTTGGAACGGGCCAGTGCGCGTGAGACCGCAGCGCGCGTGGCAGCCGGGGCACTGGCCGCGCAACTGTTGGTATCTTTCGGCATCCAGGCGTTGGGATACGTGGTCGAACTGGGCGGCATCCGCATCGAACCGCGGCCGGGTACGCTGGCCGAGCATCGGGCCCTGCGCGAAGCAAGCGAGATCTATGCCCTGGACCCTGAGCAGGACGCGCCGGTCAAGACGCTCATCGATCGTTGCCAGAAAGAGGGTGACACGCTGGGCGGCGTGATCGAAGTCCGCGTCGAGGGGTTGCCCTTCGGTCTGGGAACGCATGCCCAATGGGACCGCAAGCTGGACGGCAAACTGGCCCAGGCCGTGATGGCCGTGCAGGCGATCAAGGGCGTGGAGATTGGGCTGGGATTCGAGGCAGCGCGCCGTCGCGGCTCACAAGTCCACGACCCGATCCTCTACGATCCGCACCAGACGCAGGGCCCGACGCTCGGCTTTCAGCGTCCGACCAACAATGCCGGCGGCCTGGAGGCGGGCATGACCAATGGTCAGCCGCTGGTGCTGCGCGCGGCCATGAAGCCCATCAGCACCTTGGCTCGGCCGCTGGAATCGGTGAATCTGCAGACGCGGCAGGCGGATAAGGCGGCGTACGAGCGGAGCGATGTGTGCGCGGTTTCGGCCGCCAGCGTGATCCTGGAAAATGTCGTAGCGTTTGAGATCGCTTGCGCTCTGGTCGACAAGTTTGGCGGGGACAGTCTGGCCGAGATGCAGGCGCGCTGGCGATTGTTCCACGAAATGGCCGCGCAGCGATAATTCTGTGACAGAACTCTTTGTTGGTGGACACGGATGTTCACTTTGCACGATTCAACCCGCCGTCTGTTGTGCCTGGTCGTTTTCCTGGGGCTGGGATTGGCGCCCACGCTGTGGACCGCCCGTTGGTGCCTGGGACGCAATCATCCGGCACTCGCCGCAAACGAGGCCCAACGCCTGAGCCTTTCGCTGGGGCTACGCGTGGGACTGACGCGATTTGAGTATCTCCGGCCCGACGCCGTCGCCTACTATGGACTGCAACTGGCCGATCCGGAGACGGGCCGTCCGCTGGCACGCTGCGAGTCGTTGCGTTGCACGCGTGCCACCAGCCGTGACGCCGCGGGCCAATCCGTGGAGAGCCTGCACCTGGTCGCCAAACAGTGCGACCTGGAGGCCGATGGCCTGACCGAGTTGGGACGCCTCGTGCAGCGTTTGCTGCAATCACGTACGGCCTGGAGCAGTCCACATGGCCGTCTGGAAGCCACGGCGGTCTCTGTCCGAAGTCCTGCCGCCAGCGTCCAGCTTCGAGACGTGCAAGGACAAATGGGTACCTTGCCCAGCGGAGGGCAGGCCGAGATCGTATTTCGCCTGCCAGGCACCACGGAGGTCGAACCGGTGCGGATCCGGTTGGGACGCAACCGCCAAATGAACCCTCCGGCGACCGGTTTTGAGTTGAGCACAGGTGGGACGGCGATCGCTTGCCGCACCTTGGCCCTGGGCCTGCCGCTGTTCGCCCGTTTCGGCGCGCAGTCACGTTGGAGCGGGACTCTCTGGGCGAACCAGATGTCCGAAGATTGGCAGGGGGAGTTGACTGGGCGTCTGCTGGACCTCGACTTGGCGGGGTTGTTCAGCCAGGGATTTCCCCACAAGCTCAGCGGCACGGCCAACCTGGATATTCAAGTCGCGCGATTCCGCCAGGGGCGGTTGGAAGAAGCGGCCGGCGTGGTGCTGGCCGGGCCGGGCGTCATCAGTCGCTCGCTTCTGGACGCAGCCGTCACCCGCTTGACGCTGCTGCGCGGAGCCACGCCAGCGGTACCCAGCGATCTGGTGCCATACAGAGAGTTGGCGGCCGGGTTTCTGCTAGACGCACGCGGTCTGGCCCTCCGCGGCAGAGGCGGTGCGATCCTGGTCGACAACCAAGGGCCGCTGCTCGGCGATCCCGCCACTCAGTCCCTGCCTCTGGCCAGCGTCCTGCAATTGCTCGTGCCGGAGAGCGACGTGTCGATCCCCGCCAGCCGCCAGGCCGAACGCCTCATGCAATGGCTTCCGCTGCCCGAAGCCCTGGCTCCGGCGGTCACCGCGCAGCGCTGAGTCGACCACGGCCCCGGCCACCCGTCGCCGAGGGGGCCGGTTCTTCAAAGCGGGGGAGTTTGTGCAATTCGACTATTTTTCTACCTTGGCGCCGACCGTCGCTTGACTCGTCCTCGAACGGCAATCAAATTCAACTACGTGCGGTATACCGATTGTCCCGGTTGTGCGTGCGCCATGCGGGATCGCGTCGCCAGTGGCCATCGCTCGCCCGATTCGATCGCGGCCGCAACCTGCCTCATAATCGAATACCCACCTGGATTCATCTGCAAGAGACTGCCTCGCCAATTCCTGCCCCGGAGTAGTGCCGTGATGAAGACCGCGAGTATCGGGCTGTGC
The DNA here is from genome assembly GCA_937889015.1 of uncultured Planctomycetales bacterium. Classification (GTDB taxonomy): domain Bacteria; phylum Planctomycetota; class Planctomycetia; order Pirellulales; family Thermoguttaceae; genus CALARR01. The sequence continues at coordinate 26,167 of CALARR010000304.1, forward strand.
CTGCTGATCCTAGGCAGCAGTCGCCTGGTGCAAGGCGCCAGTTACTGGGAAACGGTCCAAGCTCAGAACCCGTCCGGTTATTGGCGATTCAGCCCAAGCGAAATCAGCGGTACGACCGTGGCGCCCACTACGGGTAGCGTCAGCGGTACGTTGATCAACGGCGTCACCGCCGGTGCTGCCGGCCCGCAGACTTCCGGCTTCGGCGTTGGCAACACGGCGCTGGATCTGGAGAACACGACCAAGGTCGGTCTGTCACAGGCTCAGTATCTCAATTTGGGCGACAATTTCGACACCACGCGCACGGCCTTCACCTTCTCGGCGTGGATCAACCCCGAGAGTTGGCACTCGTCGGGCAGCACCTTCGCCGGCACGTTATTGGCCAAGTGGGGTACGGGAGGCACTGGCAATCAGTTCTTCCTGTCCCTCATTGACAATCCGATCGGCACGGAGAGCCTGTTGTCTTATGTGGACATCAATACTAACAAGGCATCGACCGCTGTGGGGTCCATTGAACTCGGCGAATGGCAGCACGTAGCCCTGGTCTTTCAAGGGGATGACCCCAGCGTCGCTGGGAACGACGGCTACCTGAACCTGTACCTCAATGGTGAGCAAGCGGCGTCTCTGCCGCTCAGCCTGGCGGCCTATCGGGACGGAACCTCGCAAATCTTCATCGGCGCACCCAATACCGGAAACTACGGTTTCGACGGCCTGATCGACGAGATCGCCATCTGGGACGGCACGGCCCTCAGCGGCGAGCAGATCCAGGCGCAGTACCTGGCCGCCGTGCCGGAGCCCTCGACCTTGATCGGAATGCTGAGTGCCGCCGTCACGGGCGCAGCCCTGGTGTTGTGGCGGCGACGCAAGGTCCGGTCGTAGCTGCAGGCGGCACCGGACCCGCAGTCGCAATGGCGACGATTCCCTCGCCGTGCTCGCTCCGTCGCGAGCCGGACACCGTGATCGCCATCCATCAGCCTGTCTTGCCGCCGGGAGAGTTGTTTCATGCCCCGTACCATTCGCCTGTTGATCATCGTCGTGATCGCGGCCTGCCTGCATCCCCGACTTCAGGCCGCGGTGGTCAACAGCTCCACGTGGCACTATTCCTCCTCTGTCAGCGCCACCGGCAGCGGCGATCCCCTGGACCTGGTGACGTTGCTGGACTACGACACCACCATGGTCAATGCGCCGATCATGGTTTTGATGCACGGCTATTCCACGGGCGGGGGCAATTCCATCGCCAGTTATTATCAACAGGCCCAACGCTTGCGCGACGCCGGATTCTTCGTGCTCACCGTGGCCATGCGCGGACGCGATGGCTCACAGGGAGTCCGTGACTCCGGGGGCGTGGAGATCCACGATATCTACGACGCGGTGGAAGCGGTCAAAACCCAATTCGCGGGCATCGTGAATCCGACGAGCGTTTCGATCACCGGCTACTCCGGCGGCGGCGGCAACGTGATGTCGGCCCTCACCAAGTTCCCCGACTACTTTCGCGTGGGGGCGGCCTTCTTCGGCATGTCGGACTACGGATACGATGCCGCGCACAGTTGGTACGCTGACGGGGCGTCGACATCGCACCAGGCGCAAATGAACACCGATGTCGGCAATCCGCTTACGGGCGGCGACGCCGTGACCGACCGCTACCTGGCGCGCGCTTCAAACCTGGGCTCCAAGAACAACCCCTACAGTGAGATCCACCTGTTCGTCAACGCGGACGAGGAAGTCTGCAAGCCGGTCCAGTCCACGAGCTACCGTGACAATGCTGTTGCCAGCGCCACTTACGATGGCGAATTCGACAACGTCACGGTCCATATCGGCCAGGCCGGCACCTACCACGATTTCGATGGCGACGGGACCAACGACGCGAATGAACAGCAGTACTGGCCCCACGGAAAACCGACTGCCAATCAACAGGCTGCCGCCGAACAGTGGTATCTCACGCGACTCCTGAGCGGCGAAATCGCCCAACCGACACTCAACGACCAAGACCAGTTGCTGGTCCTGGGATACGTGAAGACGTCCAAGTTCTCCCTCTGGCTAGGAGACGGCCAGAACGCCGCCGGCGACCTGGACTACAGCCTGTCGGATGAGGAGATGACGTTCGACTTGGCGCTGGCCAGCAACGACGCAAGCGTGACCGGAGTTTTGCAGGTCGATACCTCGCGATTGGGTGATCGCCCCGTCAACGTGCTCCTCAACGGCGAGCAAGTGGATTCGTTCTCCGGCGGCGGTTTGTACACGTTCACCGGCCTGGGCGATCAAGACTCGCTGGTCTTTTCGGCTGTTCCCGAACCGGGGATGATCGTGATGCTGATTTCGGCTGGCGTGTCCGGCGGGTTGCTCGCATGGCGGCGCTCAGCGCGTTCGCGCAGACCGACCGCGTGAGCCATTTCGTTTCGCCTCCGCCCCGGGGCTGCGCGGATTTCTACAAAGTTTGACTGTAAATCGCCTTGCCGGCCGGACCGCTGGCGGGACACGATAGAGGTCGGCTGCAACTTGGTGGACAAGATCCTTTGCCCACCGGGGTTCCCGCCACGCCATCCATCGCCTGCCCTTCCCGCCTGGAGCCCGCCTGATGTCCGGCCTCGTTCGATTTGCCACTATGCAGCGCGCCATTCGCAGCGTCGCCCGCCACCCCCTGGCCCGGACCGCCTGCCTGATGGCCGGTCTGAGCATGCTCTTCCCAGCTCGCGATCTGTGCGCCGCTGAGGCCAAGACGGGCCCCTCCCCGATTCTGGAGAACGCCGCAATCCGTGTGAGCATCGACCCGCAGACAGCCGCGTGGGAAGTCCGTGACAAGCGTAACGACCAGTTGTGGCGACAGTCGCCGGACGAAACGGTCCAGGGCCGCGTGAAGGTGCAGAGCGTGCGCAGTCGCCCAACGCCGGACGAAGGCGTCGAGGCCCACATCACCTATTTGACCGACGGCAAACAGCAACTGCCGATGGTGCTCCGCTGGCGTCTGGTGGCCGACGCGGCGGAACTGAGCTTCGAGGTCTCAGGCGATGCGCAGGGCCCGATGCCCGAGGTCCCGCTGCCAGCCCCGTTCGTCCTTGATGCGGCGCAGGGGGCCATGGTCGTCTCGCACCAGGCCGGCCTGCTTTTCGGCGTGGAGGAAGTGCAGTGGCACGGCCGGAAGTTCATGCTCAGCATGCCCTGGTTCGGCGCTCAGGATTTGGCGACCGGGCAAGGCTACATGGCCATTCTCGAAACGCCCGACGACATGGAGTTGCGCGGCTGCAAGGTGCGTGGCGATCAACGCGAGGTGCTGTCGATGCAAGTCGTGCTGTTGGCGCAGAAGGGCAAGTTTGGAGCGGCCCGGCGCCTGCGCTATCGCTTCTTCGATCAGGGCGGTTACGTGGCCATGGCCAAGCACTACCGCAGCTACGCGCGCGACAAAGGGTTGCTGAAGACCTTGACGGAAAAACGCCAGGAGCGGCCGAACATCGACCGCCTGGTGGGGGCGGTGAACATCTACGGCAACGACTTCCAGAACATCGAAGAGTTGCGCCGGCAAGGGATCGAACGCGCTCTGGTTTCGGGATTCGTCAAGGATCAGGTCCGGCAGATGAACGCCTGGGGATACCTGTCGAGCCACTACGACATCTATACCGACCTGTACGAACCGGGCACCCGGCCCAGCAAGTGGGAACGCTGCGAGGGCTTCCGCTTTCCCAAAGACGTGATCAAGAAGCCCGATGGCTCGAACCTCATCGGCTGGTGTCCGGTTCTCGATCCGGAGACCGGCAAGAAGGATCCGAGCTACGTGATCTGCTGGACCTGCGGACTGCGCACCTTGCGGCAGAAGATGCCCCACCGTCTGGCCGAATCGCCGTTTTCGGCCTACTTCCTCGACTGCGTGACCGCCACAGCGCTGCGCGAGTGCTACGATCCCAACCACCCGCTCACACGGAGCGAGGACCGGGAAACGCGAGTTAAGCAGTTTGCCTATCTGTCGCAGGAACTCGGCTTGGTGGTCGGTTCCGAAGAGGGTCGCGACTGGGCGGCGGCCGCGGCCGACTACTTCGAGGGCGTGATGGGCACCGGCACCTGGCTGGCATTCAACAAGCAGTTGCACGCCATTCCCTTTGAACCATTCGTTCCCACCGAACGCTACCAGGACCTGACCCTGAATCCGGCCCGGCGCGTTCCGCTGTTCCAACTGGTTTACGGGGATTGCGTGGAGACGACCTGGCGCTGGGGCGACAGCAATCACCGCATGCTCGACTTCTGGGACCAAAAGGATCTGCTGAACATCGTCCATGCCTCCATGCCCACGTGGATCCTGTGGCGACCGCAGCAGGACCTGTTCTGGAACAACATCGATCGTTTCCTGGAGTGCTATAACCACGTGTGCCGCTGGCGGCGTGCCGTAGGCTACGCGGAAATGACCAACCACGAACGTCTGACCAAGGACGGCCTGGTCCACAAGAGCAGCTTCGCCAACGGGGCTTCGGTCACGGTCAACTTCGCGCGCCAGCCGCACACGCTGGCCGACGGCAGCCAGATCCCCTCGCGAAGCTTCCTCATCCAAGGCGCCCCCGCACAGCTTTCGGGCCTGCCCGTGGGCCGGCCAATCCAGGTCCGCGAGGACTGGAAGCCGCGTCCCAACGACCCCTCGCAGGCCGCGGGCTTTGAGCGAGGCCCTGGCACGTGGCGCGCCGCCAAAGGAATGAGGCTGGAGATCCAGGATGCGATCGTACATGGCGGCCAGCGTGCGGCGCGACTCTCGGGCACGCAAACGGGCGGCTGGTCCTATGCCGCGGCCGGCAAAGTGCCGCTGCAGCCCGGCCAGAAATACCTGATTCGGGGCTGGCTCCGCGTGGACGCGCTGGAAGACGCGAAGAACCCATCCCAGAACCACCCCCGCCAAGACGCACGGCCCAGCGGCAGCCAGTCGCCGGCAGACTCTGGGACCAACGCGAAATACGCCCCTTTGATCAAGTGCGGCATCAGCCAGGGCTCCCGGCACCTGAGCAACGCCCTGACCAAGGCCTACGACATGACGAAGCTGGGCACCTGGCAGCAATTGGAGGGGACTTTCGTTGCCCCTCAAGAGGCCGACGCAGGCAGCCTGGCCGTCGAGAAACGGACCACCGAGCCGCTGACCGCCACGCTCTACCTGGACGAAGTGGAACTGCTGCCGACTGGAACGACGCCGTAGCCGCACCGGCCCACCACTCACATCTTCTGGGCAGCGGAGACGACGCGGCTCACGCAGCCCTGCGCTCGATCTCCGCGGTCGGCATGCTCCAGCGCTGCTTCGCCGCCAGGGCTGGCAGCAGTTGTTCGAGGTTGTCCAGACGCGAGAGCAGCAGACCGAATTGCTGATCGCTCGGCAACGCGCCACAGAGGTGCTTTTCCAGGGCCTCGGCACGCAGTTCCGCAAGTTGTTGCTGGTAGCTGGCCAACTGTTCCGGGGGCAGTCCCGCCTGCCGCGACGTTTGCACGGCGTCGATTTCCAGCTTCGTGCACAGCCGCAAGTAGTCGTTCATGCCCGACGTCCTGCGGCGGCGGAGCCATTGCCAAAGCAGGATCACGGCCGAGGTGACCGACACGCCCAGGCCGCGGAGGTTCATCACGTTATCGATGAAGTCCTTGTTGATCCAGGGATCGTGACGGTGGAGATAGGCGGTCGTCCCGGAATGGTTGGGGTACTCGGCCGATCGCAGAATCAAGGAAGCGTTCAAGGGCGGAAGGCCGGCACGCCGCGCGAAGTCGCTCTCGTACAGCACCTCCAGCAAGCGGCGAATGGCCGTCTTCGGCACGGCGGAATTGGCAATCACCACCGCGCGCGATCCGACCGTGTGCAGCGGCCGGTCGGGCACGGCCGGTTGCGCTCCGTACGTGTGCGCCGGCACAACCACGTCCTCGATCGCTGACTTGCGGAGATTCATCGCCGCCCCAAAGGGCAATTCCAGCAGGCGGTAGCCGTACTGCTGCACCAACCGCTCGCCGAGCGGGGAAGGCAACGGAGCCAGGCTGAAAACGCCGTCGGGCATCGCCTCTGGGGACAAAGCGATCAATTCCGGGTAGGAGTAGCTCTCTTCCTCGTAGTCGCTTTCGGGCTGCATGCCGATGAAGTCCAGTACGTCACGGGCGATGCTTCGCGTGCCGCTGCCCGGCGAGCCCAGGTTGATCCGTCTGCCTTGTAAGGCGGCCACGCCTCCGGCGAGCATGTCCGGACGCACGAACAGTTGCAGCGGTTCGCAATCCAAGACGGCCACCTGTGTGACGTGTTCGGCGCGCACCGCCAGGCCGGCCGGAACCACCGCCAGGTCCAGTTCGCCGCTGCCAACCATGGCGATCGAATCGGCCGCACGCGTGAAGGGTTGCTGAACCTGGAACCTCAGATCGTACTGCAGCGCCTCGTCGCAGAGGATCGAGAGCAATTCCTTGCGATACTTCAACTCCACGCCCGAGCCGACCCGCAGTTGATACACGGTCGTCTGCACATGCCAGACCCAGAGACCGATCGAGACCGCCACGGCCACAATCGCCAAGAGGGCCAACAGTGGCTTCTCGCGCAGGCGGGACACAACCAGGCGCGGCAGCAGATCGGTATAGCGTCGCATGGGCGTGCAGAATGGGCTCGGAGACTGGGGCAACGGATCCAGGGTTGCGATTTATCCCTCCCAAACGGGAGGGTGTCAAGACGAAACTGAAACCGCGTTGCCCTCGGGCCATGGCCGCGGACACGTTTTCCACCGGAGCCCGCGCCACGGAGGAATACGCGTCGCGACGTAAGTGCTTGCGTCCTGGGTGGTTTCTGCCCGGAGGGCGACCGCCTGGCTCACGAGAAGTGCAGAGGTGTCCCAGATACGGTACGTATACCTCCCTGGCTCAGCGTTTTTGCTGCCATGGCGATCGAAACACGCAAACTCACGCCTGTCCGGCTACCGCCGCACCGGCGGCATGGCGTCCAGGATCTGCTGCACCAGCGTGCCGAACTGCGGATTCTCCATACGCGGTCCGTCCTTCTTGTCGGTGTCCATGCGGTTGACGATCACCAGGTCCCACGCGCGCACCACGAGGATGTAGTGCCCGCCGGCGCCCCGTGCCGAGAACGTGTCCGGTGGTAATCGGGCGTTGGTCACGTGGAGGCCGCCCAACTCCGTCCACCACATGTAGCCGTAGCCTCCGCGCTGCTTGCCCTGCCCGTCCACCGCTTCCGAGTACGACTGGGTGCTCTCCCGCACCCAGTCGGCCGGGATGACCTGACGGTCGCGCCATCGTCCGCCGCGCGCGAAGAGCAGTCCGAACCGGGCCATGTCGCGTGCTGTCATGCGAAACGGATAGGCCGGATGGATCGAATCTTCGCCCCGCACGAAGCTGCCGTCCTCGAGCCGGAAGTCCTCCATCTGGATCGGTTCGGCGATCTGGCGTTGAAAGGCCACGAACACGCTCTGGCCGGTCGCCTGCTGAAAGATCGTGCCCAGCGCGTTGAAGTCCCAGTTGTTGTAGTACCAGAAGGTACCCGGTTCGTGGCTGCCGCGCACCGGCCGGCGTCGCTTCATCCCTTCGGTCTCGTACAGGGCCGGATGATAGATGCCCGAACGCGCCTTCAGCAGGTCGCCCACCGTGGCCTTCTTCTCCGCGGCGGTCAGGGCCGGCTCGTTGTCGTCGATCCCGAGCTTTTCGAGCGTGTCGTCCAGCCGGATCTTGCCCGCCTTGACTTGTTGACCGTACAGCGCGCTGAGAAGACTCTTCCGGATCGAGTGGACGTTGTACTTCCGATCCGTCTGGCCCCATTCGGCGACGACCTTGCCCCGATGCACGACCATCACGGCCGCCGACTGGAATTCCTCGGCGCTCTGCCGCGCGGCCTGAAGCTTCTCCGCCGACCACCCGGCCTGCTCCGGCCGATCGAGCTTCTGCCACGTCTTACCCGGAAACACGGCCGGCGCGGCGGCGCGCGCGGTGTCGACCGACGCCGTCGCCATGGAAAGAAGAACCGCAAGCCAGCGGCTATGTCGAAGCATTCGGAGATCCATCGTTGGGCTCACTTCGGGGTTCGATGTTGCCGGACGCTGCCAGAATCACGAGTGCATTGTCCGAACCGGCAGGGACTGGGTCAATACGGGGGGCGTCCGACCGCGTGCGAAGCTGATTGGGCCCCACCGGGGTGCGCCGGGTGGGAGTGAGTGGAGGAAGCGGCCGCGGCCGCCTCCTCCCCCAACCAGTTGTTTCGTCTGGCTTTCCCGGCTATGCTCACGTCTGCGGTGACTACTGCGTCTCAGGCAAGTCCATCTGTGAGGCCGACCATCGGGAAGCCGTTCTCCAGGGCAACCGACGGGACGGCGACGACATGCCTTTTTGTACACCCAATCTGCACCTTGTTTGTCACAACTTCGCCGTTCCGGTATCCTTTCCGCAAGTCTTCGCATCCAGCGGCATTTCGCGTACTCTGAGGTCTAGATGACAACTCTGTCTTCCCTACTCGCACTGGCAGCGGTATGTGCAACCGACGCCCAGCCGCCGTCGCGCCCGGCCGATGTGCTGGTCATTCTCACCGACCAATGGAGTCCGCGCTATCTGAGTTGGGACAACCCGCAGGTGCGGACGCCACATTTGGACTGCATCGCGCGCGAAGGAATGATCTTTGACGCCTGCTACACAACCTCGCCCGTATGCATGCCGGCACGCGTCTCGCTGATGACCGGCCTGCACCCGCACAATGCCGGCCACTCGCTCTGGAGCAACTCGCAGAGCTACTACATGAGAACGGAAGCCGCTCCGATGTTCCGGGACATCAAGCAGGCCGGCTACACGACGGCACAAATCGGCAAGCTGCATTGGAATTCAGGAACCGGCTGGCAGCGCGACTTCAAGACCATCACGGATTACTATCAGGCGCTCGGTTTAGATTGCGTGGTCTCTTCTTCTGGGCCTGTGGATTCGCCAAAGGAGCGCAGCCCGTATGCCGAGCATCTGAAGCAACTTGGCCTGCTTGAGGTCGTGGCCGCAGACAATCGCCAACGTTACCTAAAGAACCAATACGAGCCGCGCGCAAGCCTTGTCAAGGCGGAGGATTACCACGACACCTTTGTTGCCAATGCGGCCGCCGATTTCATTTCAGGACAACCGAAGGACAAGCCGTTTTGCCTCGTGGTCAGCTTCCACTCGCCGCACCCGCCACTGGACGCGCCGGGGGAATTTGCGACGCTGCACGATCCAGAGACCCTGAAGCTGCCTCCAAACGTTCCGGAGAGCTTTCAGCGTGAACGCCGCACATTGAATCGCGACGAAGCGTGCAAGATGCTGGCGAACTACCTCGGCAAGATCTCGCTGGCGGACCATTGTGTCGGCAAGCTCATGGCGGCCATGAAACAGCGCGGCACATGGAACAATACGCTGGTTGTCTTCACAGCAGATCACGGCGAGATGATGGGCGCGCACGGTTTCATGGGCAAGGGGCGATTCCATGAAGAGTCAGCGCGCGTCCCTCTGGTCGTGCGCTGGCCCAGCCGTGTGAAGACGGGCAGAACAAAAGCCTTGGCGCAATTGATGGATGTGTATCCGACGATAGTCGAAGCGGTTGGCGGAACATTAACCTCCGGTCGTTTTGCCGTTTCGCTTCTGCCAGTGGCCACCGGACAGTCCAAGTCGGTGCGCCGCCTTGTTGTCAGCGAAATCGGCACTGCCGCCCCGTTGGACATCATGGCGCGCGACACGCGCTACAAATGGTGGGTGGATGGGAAAAAGGAATTTCTCTTTGACCTCGAAGCCGATCCGTTTGAAATGGACAACCTGGCCGAAAGCAAGGAACACGCGGCCGCCCTCCAACAGATCCGCCAACAGATGCTCTTGCATCTGCGCACCGCGCAACTCAACTACGCGGAAGGCGCAAAATCCAAAGTTCAGCGGCTCCGCGAGGCAGAGAAACCAGAATGAGACATGTCAGTCAATCAAGAAAGGGCCATTCATGAGCATTGTCACACGCTCCACGGTTGTCGTACTCGCCGCGGTCGCGTTGCTCGCCCCGGCCGCAACCTTGCTCGCTGCCGATGAAGACGTCACCTGGCTCATCCAGTACGACGGCTCGGTCTTGCCTGGGCCGGACTGGAAGGCCGCTGGCACGGTCCAGGCTACGATCGAGGAGGGCGCCCTACGCCTTGTCGACGACTCGGCGGAGTTCGGCCATTACCGCGCTGCGTGGAAGTCCGGGTCCAACCAGGAGATTGTTGTCGAGGCCAAGGTCAAAGTAGGCCAGGCCACCGGCTCGCAGAAGAAGAAACCGGCAACGTCGTTGTGGCCTTGGCGCGACGGGGCGCCGGTGTCCGTGCTCGTGAGCGATGGCCGACACCAGGAAGGCCTGGTTCTGTTCCCGAGTCAGGCCGCCAGTTTCACTGATCGTTTCATCCCCATGGATACCACGAACCGCTTCCACACCTACCGCCTCGTTATTCACGGCCGCGACATGAGCATCTCGGTCGACGGCGTGCCGCACGTGCAAGGGCAGGGTGCCTTTTGGAAGCCGGCCGAATCGCCGCAGCCATTCATCCAGTTCGGCTCCAACGCGAAGGTGGCCACCGGCGATGCCCATTGGGCATCGATCAAGCTTGGCGTGCGCAAGGCAACAGGGCCGGCCAGGCCCGATCCGCTCCAGGTCACCATCGGCCAGGCCTGGGACATCCCGCGCGACGATGCCCGGCAGACCCGGCCCTACCTTTACGACCTGGGTCGGGGCCTGTTGCTGATGAGCGTGGCTCAGGGCCCCGACGCCTTCTATGAGCCTTACGGGCTGTTGAAGTCGAGCGATGCCGGCCGCACCTGGGCGCCGATTGCCGGCTTGGATCTGCTCGACACGACGCCGCTGCCCGTGCTGCGCCGGCCCGACGGCTCGATCCTTGCCGCCTCGCGCTGGACCTGGCTGCAACCCGACGGCTCCATCCGAGGCAAGACCGTGCACCTTAATCCCAACGCGACGAAATTCACGATGATGGACAGTCGCATCGTCTTGCCCAAACAGTATGCCAACGAGACCAAGAGCGACCAGTTGATCTGCGAACGACACATCTGGAACGACGCCGACGGGGGAGCGACCATGGTCGTCTGGAGCCGCAAAGGGGTGCGATTGCCCGATGGGCGGAACAATACCGAGCGCATGTCCCACCTGGTGAAGACCACAGACAACGGTCGCACGTGGAATTATGTCTCCACGATCGGCCCCGGGGGAGAGCCGGCCGTGGCGCGGCTTTCGGCCACAGAGTCCACGGCCGTGATTCGCGGCGCACGCACGTCGCAGATGATCCAGGTCTTCTCCCACGATGCCGGCCGAACTTGGAGCGAACCTATCGCCCTGGAGGTCGGCCGGGTGGCGCCCGACCTGGTGCTGATGAGCAATGGACTGCTGGCGTGCAGCTACGGACGCCCCGCCTCGTGCCTCATGTTCAGCGAGGACGGCGGAAAGACCTGGTGCTCGCACCATGTGGTGTCGGATCGCGTCGGCTTCAACTACACCTCGATCCGTGAGATCCGCCCCGGGCGCCTGCTTTACGTGCACGACGCGCCGAAGCTCAACGCCCTGTACATCGACGTGTCGCGGAGGAAGTGAACTTCTCCCCAACCTCCGCCGGAAGCAGGGCAGGGGACTCGGCACGCGGAGCGATCATTCCCACCTCCGAAGCTCCAGTACGCGTGTCTCGCCGCGCTGCAAAGGCAGCACGAGTCTGGGCCCTCGCCCCACGGTCTCGCCGCTGAGCATGTCGCGCACCGTACCGCTTTGTCCCAGGTCCAGTTCCACCGGACCGTTTGACGCCGCGTGCAGCGCGACGTAGGGGCCGTTGGCCCACAGATTGCAGTCACTGCGCGTGTACAAGTGCACGCCTGCTCGGGCCGCGGCCAGACGCAACAGTTGGCTTGTCAGTCCAGGCGGGCCGACGAAGATCGACAGTCCCTGTTGGGTCTGGCGCATGGCCACCGCCGCCGAACCGTCGGCATAGGTCGCCAGCACCTCGTCGCCCCGGGCATCGGCCGCAGCGAAGAGCGGCCGGACTTTGGACGATACGCCGAAGGGTTCCTCCAACCCCAGCCGCCGCCCGACTTCGGTCGGCTGGGTCTCGGCCTTATCGACATCCACCGGTTGCAGGCGGAAGCCGGTCAATTGCTGCATGGCCTCCAAGGAGAACCGATCGTCGTCGATGTAGCCTGGCGCATAGCACCAGATCCGCGGCCGCCCATCCAAGGCCTTAAGCAGTTGCTGGCGCTGCACTGCGTCCAGACGCCAGGCATCCAGCAGCACGAACAGCTTGCCCGGCACACGGTCGGCGAGCAGATCGTCCAGCAGATATTGCCCGTACGGCGCCCCCATCCGGCCCAGCGGCCGGCGCACCTCGTAGATTCCCGGCCGGGTGGCGATCGGACCGCGCGCGGCCACGCAGTGCATGCTTCGCTCGTCGATCACGGCGGCCACCTCGGGCCGGAAGGCGCGCGGCTGGGCGAGCATGGCCCGATCCAGCCCTTCCAGCCGCTTCAACTCGGCCCACATGCCGGGATCATTGAACCAGCCGGTACTGCCCAGGTCCATCCACCAGGTGCCGAAGTTGCGGAGCGACTCCTGGGCCACGTTGCGCACCAATTCGCGGTTGGTGTCTTTCAAGGTCGACACGCCATCGCGCCAGCCAGGCGCCGTGCCCGTGCCAAGATACGTCCGCGTGTCGTCCTCGTTGAGCCACAGTTTTCCGGCCAGGGCCACGCTCTCGGCAGCCGTCATACTCGGCGCGCTCTGCGCCAGCCCGCGATCAAAATAGGAAATCGGCGAACACAGAATGTCGATGTCCGGGCACTGCAGCGCACGGCGCAGGGCATAGTGTCCGCTGGTGGCTGGGCCGTTGTCGACCGGGCCGAACTCGAACACATACCCGTAGAAGAAAAGCACCAGCTTTCGCCCTCGCGTGGCCGTCCGGACCACGTGGGCCAGTTGCCCCACGCAATCGGCCATCGCTTCCTGCTGGAACTCGGCCCAATCGAGCAGCGCGCGCTGGGCGCGCGGCTCGTGCAGCACACCGGTCGGAGTGGCGCGCCGGGTCGCAGCCGCCGGCACTTCCACACTGGCCAGCAAGACTTGCTTGTCTCCCCAGGCTGCGCGCAATGCGGCGTCGCCGGCATATTTCTTGGCCAGCCAGTTGCGCCACGCCGCCAGGTCCACCGGGGCGTAGCCGTTCAACGCATGCCCCCATGTGTTCTCGTAGAACCACTCGCCCGTGTTCTGGCCGCAGGGATGGTAGCCCGCCATGTGCGGCCCAAACTTTGCTTCGCAATGCTCGATCAGAGCGGCCATATGCCGCCCCAATTCCTCGCGCCACAGGGCCGAACAGACCGACACCTGCTCGACCTTCAGGGTCTGGTTGCGCGGCTTGGGCGGCTCGTCCCAGGCCATCATCTGGTCGCGATGCGCCTCGCGCCACCACTGCGGCGGGCTGGTGCCCAATCGCGGGACGAGCAGCGCCTGCGGATTGACGCGGAGAATATCTTCACAAAGCGCGTCAATGCTAGCGAAGTCGGACTTCTCGCCCGGCTTGGGCCAGGGCAGGTGCATCGGAAAGCTGACGAAGTGCACGCCCACGTCGGCGGCCAGCTTGACCTGCTCCAGGAACGGTCCCGGCGCCCCGCCCAGACGGACGAAGGGCTGTCCCGGACGATAGACATCGATCACCACCTTGCGCGGCGCATCGGCACGCAACGAGGCTTCCAGGCGGTAGCGCCGCCCCTGTTTCAGTTCCAGGTTGCTGCGCGTGTAGATGTGAAAGTCTGGCCACGTGCCTTTGACCGGGTTGCGCAGCACGACTTTCACGGCGCTCCGTCCGTCGCGCCCCTCGCCTGGGGCGATCGTCACCTGCCCCACCGTATTCTGCTCGCCCGTCGGCCACACGATCAAGTCGCGGCCCAGCAAGGCCGGGTCCTTGAACTCCCGGTTGGGCAGCACGTCGGCCCCGCTTTCTACGTCCACAATCCGCAGCGCATCGATCCAGATCGTTCCGGGTTGCTGGCCAAAGCGAAGATGCAGTGTCCCGCGGCCTTGCGAATCGTCCCGGCAGACAAATTCGAAACGGACTTCAGCCGCCTGGGGCCCCACGTTCAGCGCGCCGCTGCGAAATCCGCCCCAGAACATCCGCGACCGCACGGGTTGACCGTCGATCACGATCCGCGGCGCGCCGTCGGCCACTTCGACCCGGGCCGTTTCCAAGGCATGCGTGCCAGCCGCAGCCAACCAGCAGAGCAGGGCAGGGGAAAGGTAACCAACAACGGTCTTGTGCAGCATGTTTACCTCGAAGGAGTACAACTGACCGCAAGAAGCGGGGCTCGCGCCCCGCTCCACGAATCCACGTCTATCGTTCCGACTTCAGTGATTCCCTCTGCCAGGGCGGCGTCCAACCCTCGGCCTCGGCGCCGCCGACTTGCGACATCTGCAGGCCGTTGGCCTGGGCCGTATAGAACAGCCGGCCGTTGGAGACCACTCCGCCCACGCATTCGCGCGATTCCAGGGCCGGCCCGGTGGAGACCAGTTGGTTGCCGTCGCCGAGGTCGATCATGTCCATATTCGCGCCCATCAAGTACGGTTCCGAGACGGTGAACCGCGTGCAGGCATACTTGAAGTTGAACCGCGACAGGATCTTGCCCGTGGCCCGGTCCAGCAGATGCCCGTCGCGGCCCGAGGCGTTGCTGAACAGGATCTTCTCGCCCACCGAGATCACGTTCACGGCCGAGGGCACCGGCTCCGACTGCCAGACGAGTCTTCCGTCGCGCGCATCCAGGCAGAAGATGTACCGATCCTTGGTCTGCTCGTGAGGCTGGTTGTAACCGCCCAAATACAACCGCCCGTCGCGGCCCGAGATCGTGCAGCCGGCCGTCACGTAGTATTCGGTAGTCTGCCAACGGACCTGCCCGGTGAGCGGATCCAAGGCCGCGGTGAGCCCCTTGGGTCCCGGCTCGCCGCGGCGCATGGCGGCATAGCCGAAGAAGGTCGAGTAATAGACCGTGTCGCCCAGCAGGCACAGCCCACAGTCGTTGCCGCCCGTGCCGTACTCCGAAAGGTCCTTTTCCCACAGCAGCTTGCCGGTCTGCAAGTCCCAGGCGCGGATCAAGGGCCGGTTGTCCTTGGGATAGTAAGGATTGTTGTGCGTGTAGATCCAACTCATGACCTCCGCGCCGTCGGGCGAGGGGACCGGCGTGCCGGACATCACGAAGGGCTTCTCCGTGCCCTGCGCGGCGTAGCGCCCTGTGCCAAAGGCATAGACAACCGCATTCTTGTAGACCACCGGCGGGCCTTGCCGGCTCCAACTGGGCGAACCGCTGAACGGCGTCTCCCAGAGCAGTTCGCCAGTGGCCGCATCCAGACACCGCAGCAGCGATTGCCGCATGCCCGCCTGCGGCAGCAGCAGCTTGCCTTCCCAGTAGATCGGCGCGGTGAACGACAGGTACACGCCCGGCCAATAGCGCCGCCACAGCAATCGCCCCGTGTCCTGTTCGACAGCGAAGATCTGGCCTTCCGAGGTGTGCGTATACATGCGCCCGCCGCCGAACACGGGCAGATGCTTGAACGTGCCTTCATAGCGCCGCACCCAGCGCATGCGCAGCGGCGGCCGGAAGCCCTGGCTGTTGGCGTTGGTATTCGCCTGATCGCCGTAGTTGGTGAACCAGTCGTAGCGTGCGTCGGCCAGCGGGCCAGTCAGAGGACTGCGGATCTTGTGGATTTCCAAATCCTTGGTCGGTAGCGCGGCCTGGCCGCCGGGGCCCAGGATATACAAGTATCCATCCTCGCAGGGCACGTAGACCCGACCGTCACACACGGCTACCGGCGCGGAGATCGCTCGGCCGAACGCGGTGCGGAAGGACCAGGGCTTGCCTGGGCCGTTCAACGGCACGACCCACACGGCCCCGTCCAGCCCACCGTACACGCCCACGTCTTTCAGCAGCACCGGCGCGCAGATCCCCGGATAGCCGCCCAGACGCTGCGGCTCTTCCTGACCGGGCAGATGCCGACAGAATCCGAATTCTTCCTCCGGCCGGCAGCGATACACGTCCGTCCCGCGCAGGCTCACCGAGCAGAAACTCAGCAGGCCGAACAGGTTGATGGCCGTTTGCGTGCCGGGCACGAAGTCCGTCTGGACCTGGCCATCCACCAGTCGCATGATCTCCACGCGTCCGGCATTGTCGCGGCGATGCCACTGCAGATAGGCCGTGCCATCCTCGCCCAGACTCAAACCGAAGGGAGCCGGGTATTCCTTGCCGGAGAACTTCGGCACCTCGCCCACGGCCAGCATCTGGGCCTTATCGCCCGCATCGTCCAACCACACCAGTCGGCCGCCAGCCGGCAGCACCAGGCGTTTGCCATGCGCCGCCAGACCGATCGTCGAACAAATTTGATCCTGCCAGTTGACCCGCCCTTGCTTGTGCGTGAGCCACTCCGGGCCGCTCCAACGGTCGCCGCTGAAGCCGACCACCTCCTTGACGAAATCCCACGTCCAACGGACCGTACCGTCAGGCTCCAAGGCGTGTACACGCGAGCCCAAGGTGGTGAAGTACACGCGTCCCTCACTCACCACGGGCGCCCCCAGGATCGGATCGCCCGTGGCAAAATGCTTCACCACCTTGCCCGTCGCCGCATCCAGGACCCAATAGTCACCGACCATCGTGCCGAAGTGCAAGCGTCCCTGGACCAGGGCCGGTGACGAAAGATTGTTGCAGTTCGCCTTTCCGCCATGCGTGGCGAACTTCCACAACACGGCCAGCGTCGCTGCGTCGATGCACCAGGCTGTGCCCGACGCGTCCACGGCGTACACGCGGCCTTCGGCCACGACGGGGGCGGCAAGCAGGCTGTCGCTCAGCGGCACGGCTCCCACCAGTCCCAGGGGCGTGCGAATCGACCGGTCCGGCACATTGCCCGATTGCCGGCTGTCGAACTTGTACTGCGGCCAGCTTTCACCGGCTGCGGCGGTACGGACGCCCAACGCGGCCACGGCCAGAACGAGGATCGTTGGCAAGCTCATGATCGTGCTCCTTGGTTCGGTCAGCGGCGGGGCGATGGGCGGGCCTTCCGCGCAGGTTACCGCCCCGCTGGGTGTCCGTCAATCCTGTGGAGTGATTATGCTTGGATGTGCCCGGTGGCGAGCCTATAATCCGGCCAGCCGATCCTCTCAGAAAGGAGTGGATACCCTACCATGCTCCCTTGGCGCACTTCGCTCACGTGGGTGTTGCTGGTCTCCGGCCAGATCCCGCTGCATGCCGCCGACCAGGGCCCCGTGTTCCGCGGCCAGAACTACCTGGCCCTGCTGCCAGCGGCCGGCAAGCCTTGCCGCGTCGAGTTGCACTCGCAACAGATTTCCAAGCTCTATACCGACGAGTTGCAGGCCAACCTGATTGGCCCCGACAGTGCGGTCGTGCTCCAGGTCCGGCCGGCTCTGGGCCAGTCGCAGGCGTTGTCCTTCGCGCCCAAGGCGGGCCTGCACGTGCTGGAGCTATCGGCCGGATCGAACGCCTGTACCGTGGATGTTGCGGACACACCGGCCGCGATGGTCGCATCGCAACGCGTGCCCATGCAGACCTGCCGCGAGCTGCAGCGGCTCTACTTCGCCGTGCCCCAGGGCTGCAAGCGATTCCAGATCACGCTGGTGGCCGAGGCGCCTGCCGAGGGTGCCCGGTTGGAAGTCTTCGCACCTGCCGGTGAGACCGTGGTGGCCGACGAAGGCAATTACGACAAACCGACGGCGATCCGCGTCGACGTATCCAAGGGTTCTGACGCCAAGACATGGTCGCTGGCCGTGCTCCGGCCCAAGTCCAGGGAATTCCACCTGGATGACGTGAAACTCTGGCTCGATCCGGCCCTGCCGCCCTATCTCGCGCTCCGCGCAGACTGGGCGGAACAGTTCGGCAAACGCTGGACCGCAAAGTAAGGACGCAAGCCGGGGCGTCCCTCGCCTCTCGTCCCTCGCCTCTCGTCCCGCGTCTCTCGTCCCGCGTCTCTCGTCCCGCGTCTCTCGCCCCGCGTCTCTCGTCTCTCGTTCTAACCTACGCCCCGTACTTGGCCAATCGGCCGGCGTGGGCCAGGATCATGGGCATCAGGTAAATCCCCTCGAAGTGCCCCAGACCGCCCTGCAGGGCCGCGGTTTCGCCAAACGACTGGCAACCGTCCGGCCGGCAGGTGTCGGCCACCAGCAGCGTGGGTACCGGGTGCCAACTGTGGCCCGCCATCTTGGCCGGCGTGCTGTGATCGCCGGTCACCACCAGCACGGTCGGCTTCAAGGCCGCGACTCGCGGCACGATCGAGTCGAACTGCTCGATCATCTCCACTTTGGCCGGGAAGTTGCCGTCTTCGCCCCGGCTGTCGGTGTACTTGAAGTGCACGAAGAAGAAGT
>CALARR010000305.1 GCA_937889015.1 uncultured Planctomycetales bacterium
CCTACAGGGTTTCGGCTTGGCGCTGGCCTAGTTTCCCGGGGTAGCCGCTGCGCGGCCAACCCCGGGCTGGGAGATGGCCACCGCGTTGCGGTGGCTCGCGTTGCGGTGGCTCGCGTTGCGGTGGCTCGCGTTGCGGTGGCGGCACGTTGCGGTGGCGGCACGTTGCGGTGGCGGCACGTTGCGGTGGCGGCATGTTGCGGTGGCGGCACGTTGCGGTGGCGGCACGTGCTCAATGCGTTGGAGGCGGGGGCATCTGCAGGCCGTAGACGGTGCCGTCCTCACAACTGGCCACAATCTGGTGCGTGCGGCGATCACCATCGAGCTGGCAGGCACGCACGCTCCGCACGGGCGAGGAGGCCTGGTAGCGCGCGATGGCCCGGCCCTGAGCATCGACGACCTGTACCGAACCGTCCTCGCAGGCACAGAGGATCTCCGGCCGGCCGTCGCCGGTGACGTCGGCCGTGTCGAGGTCCAGGCAGACGTCGCCCAGGTTTACATGCCAGACCGGCTTGCGCTGGGCATCGAACAGGTAGAGCAGGAAGTTGCGCGAGGCCACGGCCGATTCCTGCTTGCCGTCGGCGTTGAAGTCGGCCATGGCGGCCGCAGTGATGTCGCTGCCTGTGTTGTAGACCTCGGTATTGGAGGTCGAGACCCACTTGCCGTTCGGGCCGGCCTTTTGGAGATAGATCTTGCCGAGCTTGTCGCCGACGACGATCTCGCCCTTGCCATCGGCGTCGATGTCGGCGGAGGCGACCACGACCGCCCCGGCGTGGCCGGTGCCGCAGCTTTGGCCAAAGCGTTTGCCGTCCGCGGAGAAAATCTGGGCGTAGCCGTAGATGTTGCCCATGACGATCTCTTGGCGATGGTCGCCGTCGAGGTCGCAGGCCGCGCCGCAGGTCATGCTGTGTGGCGTGTGGGAGATGGCGTCCCAGAGCAGCTTTCCGGCCGGATCGAAGGCGTAGACGAAACCGTTGCTGACGCCCACGATGACGGTCGGTCGGCCGTCGGCCTGCAGATCGGCGGCAAAGACGACCACGGGCTTGCCTTGATGGACCGCGAGGTCGCCTTCGCGATAACCGGGGCGCGCGTAGCTGCGCGGCGGCGGCGCTGCGGACCAGGCCAGAGAGCCGTCGGCCTGCAATACGTGAACGCGGTTGTCGTCACAGCCGACCACGATCTGGCGCGGCCTGGCGGCCGCGGGGGTGACGTTCAGGTCGAGGATAGTGTCGGGCAGGGGATGTCGCCACAGGCGGCGGCCGTCGGCGCCCAGGGCATGGACGGCGTTATCGGCGCCGGCCACGAGGATTTCTTCGCGGCCATCGGCGTCGAGGTCGGCCACGCGCAGGGCATTGGGATGTGGGCTGGTGAGCGCCACAGCCGCGGGAGGCTTCGAAGAAGCAGCGCGGTATTGCCAGAGGCGGCGGATGGCCGACCCGGTCTGAGCGACGGCCGTTTCGGCCTGTGCTGCCGGCTGGGAGAGGCGCGCGAAGGCGGTTTGCATGGCCTGGGCGAGGGCCGACAAGGAGGATGCGGCCACCGGGCGGAGCTGCACGGTGTGGGCGCCGGGGGTCAGGCGTTGGATCTTCTCGGCCTGCTGGGACGCGGTCCAAGTGAGTTGGGCGGCCGACGTCAGTTTCACGCGCGCCTCGCCGGTGCGCAGATCGAGCTCGACGTTGATCGGCGCGTCGGCGGCCAGGAGCGACGTGCCGAGGTGGATGCGGCGTGCGCCGGCAGCGGTGAGTGTAGTCGTGGAAAGAAGGAAGGCCGTGGCGTCGAGGCGAAGGCCGGGGAGGGCGTCGCAGGGGCCCACGCCGGCCAAGAGCAGTTGGCCGCCGTCGTCGACCAGGTAGGCGGCCGTGTTGTCGAGGCGTGCGACGTTGAGTTGCGAGCTGCGGCCGGCGTCGGGCGTGGTGTAGAGGAGGTTGGCCAGCGTGTAGCGGTCGCCGGGCTGCATGCGCTGGCTGGCCGACTGGACCAGGCGGCGCGCCTTGTCCAGCGGGAAGGGTGGGGCGTTGAGGTTCGTGCCGGCCGAGGGCTTTGGGGCCAGGCGCGCGTCGGAGCAGGCCAGCAGATGGAAGCTGCCGGGCGGGTTGGCGTCGGTCGCAATGCTCTCCCAGCGGCGTGCGCGCAGTTGGGCCGTGCCCAGCGTGCGCCAAATGCCCTGGAACGTGTAGTTCCCGGCCTGTTGGGCCTGCAAGGCGTCGATCACCAGGAACCAGCGCGACTTGGACCAGAGGATCGCGCGGTCCCAATCCACGCCGCTGTAGTCGTTGAGCCGGGAGACGAACAGGCCGACTTGCGGGAAATCGGCCTGGGCCCGGACCTGGGCCAGTTCCGGGATGCCGCCCATCCAGCCTTCTTTGAGCACGATCACGGTATTGTGTTCGCTGGGCTGGGCGACCATGTAGCCGTCGTCGTAGAGCCGGGTCTGGCCCTGATCGGTGTAGTTGACAATGGCGTTGGCGTGCGCGTGGCTGTGGTAGCCCCAGCCAAAGCCGCTGAGGCAGAGATACTGATCGCTGGGATCGAAGCCGGCGCGGAAGGCGACCTTGTCGTAGCACTGTTCGATCGGGAAGCGGCGCGTGTCTTCGTAGGGCCGGCCCAGAAACGAGGCTATGTCGCGGCGATCGTAGATCCACTGATCCAAGGGCGCGAGGGAGATGCCCAAGAGGTCGTCGGGCCGCTTGCGCGGAAGCACGTCCGGGGGGACCCAGCCCATGAGCCCTTGGCCGCGGTGCCGATGGAAGCCGGAGCCCAAGGCCGTGGGCTCCTTGGCGAAATGATCCCACCACCAGAGCAGCCGGCCATCGCGATAGAGCCAGGCGGCCAAGGGATAGCTTTCGACGAGATCGCAGGGGTGTCCCAGCCCCACGAAATCGCCAATGCCCGAGAGTTGGCCCAGGTTGTTGCTGATGAGCATGTAGTAGTCGGCGATCCGCTTGAGCCGCCCCTGGTCGATGTAGCGGCGGTCGGGGCATTGCAGGGCCCAGCGGAAGCTGCGCACGACGGTGATGTTGGCGTAGCGGGGGCTGTCTTCGGGCGGCTTCCAGGCCTTCATGTCGGGTTCGTAGAAGGTCCGGGCGTTGGCCAGCAGGCGTTTGCTGAGTTCCAAGTCGGGATAGTAGCGCGAGAAATAGAGGGCCGCCATGGCCGAGGCCATGCCGTGGTTGCCCGCCGATCGCACCAGAGGCTTGAGGTCCTTCTGGGCCTCGGGCAACCGGGCGGCGAACTGATAGAGCAGGTTGGTGGCTTCCAGGCGATCCTGGTCGCTGAAGGCGGGGCCCTCTTCGATGCAATCGAACCATTGGAAGATGTACTGACAGGCCGAGGGGCTGGCCACGTCAGGCTGGGAGCGGTGCAACTGGTCGATCTTGCGCAAGGAGGCAAGGAAGAGCCGAGCCCAGACGGGATGACCGCTGAGGAAATAGGCGTTGGCCGCATGGGCGGCGAACTTGTAGGCGGAGTCTTGGGAAACGGCCTTCTCGATCTGGGCTAGGGTGCGCGCGGCGATCTTTTCGTCCGTTTCCTCGGGGGCCTGCGGGCTTTGGCCGTCCTTGGAGACCTCGATGATAGGGCCTAGCGAGCCGTGGCGGCTTTGACCGAGCCGTTGGGCAAAGCGTTCGACGGCCGCCTGGCAGCCAGCCAGGCTGGCGCTGCCCAGATAGACCACGTTTTGGCCGTTGAGCCAGGGGTTGTGAACCGTACGGATGACGTAGCTGCACGCGCCGCCGGGCCAGGCATAGTCGCACAAGACGAATTCGCGGAGATAGAGGTCTTCGACCAGGGGATTGTTGGCGAAGAGGCCCAAGGCGATGAGGTTCTCGCGCGGCGGCATGTTGCGGACGACCTCGGCCGGCGAGCGGATGGGAGGCGCGACGCCGCAGGCTTGTTGGACCGCCTGGGCCAGCTTCTGAGCCAGCGGCCGATAGGCCGGATCGTCGGGCGCGACGATGGCGCAGCGCGCGCGGCCGTCGACGGCCAGGGCGGTATCCAGATACAGGGGTTTGAGTTGCGTGATCGGGGCGATTTCGCCGGCGGTGACCGCCGCTACACCCGATACCCAAGCACAGGCCCACGCCAGGCCTGCCAGGATCGACACGATCGTGCTGTGTCTCATTCCATTCGGCCTCCGCGGACGAGGTCTACGGCGTCGGTGCAAGGTCTTGGAACGTGTTCCATGTTTTGGCGTCGGGATCACCGATCTTGACGGTGTACTTTCCGGCGGCGAAGACCCAGGGGACCACGCGTGCGCCTTGCAGACGCAAGGCATAGACCAGTTCACCGTTGGCCTGATCGTAGACCTGCACGACCGCGTCCTTGACGCCGTCGAACGAGACTTCAGGCAGGTGTCCGAAAGGTCGGCGGCCGTAGTTCTCACGCTGCTGGATCGTCAGCGGAAAGCCGGCGAACAGATCGCCGGGGCGCGGGTGTGCCAGGTCGGCAAGAAAGCGGTATGACTCGCACGCATAGGTCCGCTTGGCGCAATCGACCCGCACGATCGAGAATCCCGAGGCCTTGATATCGGCCTGGGTGTAGCGGTTGGGGTCGCGGCTGCCCGTGGGGTTCGCGATGGCGTAGACGAAGACCTTGTTGCCCAGTCCGTCGAGATACTCACCCGTGTTGGGCAGGCCGTGCGCGGGGCGGTGGACGACTGGTTTGCCAAGTTCGTCGGGCAACCACCAGCGTTGATAGCCTACAGAGATGGCCGGGGTGCAGAAGGCCCAGTTGCTGTCGCGCGGCTGGTCGACGCCATAGTGCTGGAGGCTGGTGACGTGCTGGTCGCCGTTGAGATGCAGGGGGAAGCCCTTGCGGATGACGCGGATGGCCGCATTGCGGGCGGTTTGCGGCCAGCCGCCGGAGTCCAGGTCGGCCAGGAGGAAGTTGTCGCGTGTGCCATGATGCGTGGCGACGTTGGAGAAGATGGTCTGGCTAAGGAGGACTTTCATGTCGGCCCCGCGCCAGTCGGCGACCCACTGTTCGAGGAACGCCATTTGCCGGGCGCCGAGCAGTTGCAGGCCTGGCTTGTCGAGTCTGGTCACGTCGGCCTGGGGATCTTCGACCCAGTCGGCGCGGCCGCCGCCGGTATCGACGTTCTGGGGGCCGGACTTGAACTGGCGGTCGCCCACGATGCCGAAGCTCACGCGGCCGTAGACCATGTCGCCGTAATAGACGCTCATGCCTTGCTGGATCGGCGTGGGATCGTAGAAGTCGGGGTGTTGGGCCGTGTTGGTGCGATGCACGACGTTGACCATCTCGACCGGCTCGACATAACCCCCGCTGGTCGAAGAGTTAGTGCCGTTGGCCTTGGCGCCCTCTTCGCCCCACAGGTTTCCGTGGAACACATCGTGATCGTCGGGCAGGCAGACGGTGGGCCGGTCGTGCATCAACGGGCCGAAGGCCCAGCCGAAGAGATAGAACTTGCCCAAATAGTTAAGGATCGCCCGATCGGCCGGCTCGCGGACGATGGGGAACCCGCCGTTGGACTCGTAGATCTGATCGCCCGAAAAATAGAGCAGGTCGGGATTGGCCGTGGCAATGTTCTGGACCACGGGGGTGTAGGGAAAGCCGGTGTGGAACTGGCAGGTCATGCCGGCGATGACCAGCGGCCGGCCGAGGGGCTCCTTGCGGATCGTGCCGGTCCACAGGCAGGGTCGAGCGCTGCCGTCCTGATCTTTGAGTTGATAGACCAGCCGGTAAGGCACGTCACGATCGGCCGGCCAGTGCGGCACGCGGAACACGGCCACCCGGGCATCGGCTTCGATCGGTTGCTGACCGAGCGATTTCCAGGCGGCGTCCTGGCGTGTCTCGAGGGCCACGGTCGGCGAGTCGTGCCGGCCCAGGGGCGGCATCTGGGCGCTGATTTTCAGCACGTATCCGTCGGGCCCGCGCGAGTTGCTCAGGGTGTGCATGGCCCAGAGGATCGGGCCGAAACGATGAGAGGGGTCGTCCTGGACCTTGTCGCCGTCGATGGTCCAATCGTTGAACCAGAAACGGGCGGTGGCCTTTCGCTTGGGCTCGTCCGGGTTATGGACCAGGGCGATGTTGCCCACCAGGCGTTCGGCCGGGACGGTGGCGGTCGCCTGGCCCAGCGTCTTGCCGGACTGCGTGTCGGTGGCGGTCAGGGTGAGCTTGTACGCCTCGGCGGCCGGCTGGGCTTGCAGACGTAGCGTCACATCCCGGAGTTCGGTCTGGGCCGCAAGCTTGACGGTTTGTCTGGCCAGCAGGAGTTCGCCGCGAGTGGTGATCTGGGCGGGGACCCCTCGGCCCCACACGCAGTTGCCGCGGTAGTCGACGATGTCGTCGTGGATGCCCAGGCTGAATCCGGCTGAGCCCTGGGCGCCTTCGATCAGCCCGAGCCGGACCGAGACCTCGAAACGGCCGGGCCGATCGGCCAGTTGATGCGTGAGCACGTGGACCGAGCGGCCCGGCAAGGCGGTTGTGCATTCCAGGCGGCCTTGGTCGATGCGCCAGTCCTCCAACGGGTTGGCCCAGAGTTCAGGGCCGATCCAAATGCGGTCCGGCGTCTGCGGGAACCGGCTCTGAAAGGGTGCGGCGACCGCCGTGAGACCCCACAACAGCGAAAGGCAAGCGAAGACAGAAGCGCGATTCACGAACGGACTCCTTTGGCGGGATAGGAATGGCGTCAGGTCGCTCAGAAGCCCTCGGGCGGCGGGGCGTTGTTCGGGCCAGGGCCTTTGTATTGCTTCCAGTACAGTTCCCAATAGGGATTCATCTTCGGAGCGGTCTTGTACGCATCCTCGTTTTCCAGGCAGGGCAGGGTCTCGGTCCACCAGCGATCGTAGGCCGCGGCCAGGCGGGTCGCGACGTCGCGATGCTGCGCGGCGACGTCGGTCGTTTCGCCGGGATCGGCCTTGAGGTCAAAGAGTTGCGGTTGCTTGTCGCTGGGGAAGTAGAGGTACTGCTGCCAGCGGACGCTGCACTTGCCGTACTTCTCCGGCGGATCGCCCGGCTGCCAGCGGCCGACGTGGGCGACGAGCATCCGGTCGTCGTGCCAGCGGGCGTGCGCGTTTTCCAGCAGGGGCAAGAGGCTGAAGCCTTCGAGTTGGGCCTGTACGGCCGGCGTGATCTGGGCCCCGGCGAGTTGGGCGAAGGTCGGGAAGAGATCCACATGGGCGGTGAGGGCGTCGACCGGGCCGGGCTTGAGCGTACCGGGCCAGCGCCACAAGGACATGGCGCGCGTGCCGCCATTGAAGGCCGTGCCCTTGTTGCCGCGCATGCCGGCGTTGAACACGCGGCAGCCAGCCGTGCCGCCGTTGTCGTTGATGAAGATGACCAGCGTGTCGCGTTCGATGTCCAGTTCGCGGATGCGCGCCAGCAGCTTGCCCACGTTTTCGTCGATGTTGGTGATCATGCCCAGGAACTTGGCCACCTCGGCCGAGGATTGCTGGGCAGGGCGTTTGGGGGCCGGCTTGTTGCCCGGTTTGGCGCCGGGCCTGGCGTTCGGTTTGGGGGCTGGCTTGGCGGCGTCGAGGGCCTTGATTTCGGGCAGGTCGCGGTAGAGGGCCGCGTACTGGTCCGGGACGTTGTGCGGCGCGTGGGGGGCGTTGGTGGCGATGTAGCAATAGAAAGGCTTCTGGCCCTTCTGGGACTCGATCCAGCGCATGGCCTGGCGGAAGAAGACGTCGGTGCAATAGCCGTTCGTCTTCACAAAGGCGCCGTTGTGGCGGATGACGGGATCGAAGTAGCTGTTGTTGGGGGCGTCGCCGCAGGAGCCGGGATAGGTCTGGCCGATCCCGCCCGCGCCGTGGATGAAGACCTCGTCAAAGCCGCGCTGTTGGGGCTGATAGGGTTCCTCGTCTCCCTGGTGCCACTTGCCGAAGATAGCGGTCGTGTAGCCGGCCGACTTGAGCACCTCGGGCAGGGTGGTGTATTTCAGGCTCAGGCGTTCGCGTTCGTAGATGGTGTGCGTGATGCCGCTGCGGAATTCGTGCCGGCCGGCGAGGATCGAGCCGCGCGTGGGGGCGCAGGTGGGGCTGACGTGGAAGTCCTCGAAGCGGACGGACTCGTCGTACAGGCGATCGAGGTTGGGGGTGCGGATGACCTTGTTGCCATTGCGTCCCAGGTCGCCGTAGCCCTGATCGTCGGTCAGGACGAGGATGATGTTGGGGCGTTTGCCGGCCAGCGTGGATGGGCTGGCGGCCGAGGCCGTGCCGGCCGCGGAGGAAACGACGGCGAGCAGCAGTACAATTAAGGCGATCTGAAATCGGTGGGGCGTGGCGTGCATATCGATCGTCTCCCGGGGGTGAAGTACGAGTGGGCTGAGAGAATGCGATTTGAAAGACGCAGATCGCTACAGGGTACAGACGTGTGTTTTCAGTGGTGCTCGATCTATTGCATGCCCACGACAAGCGTGGGCATGGCACCCGAGTCACAAGCTACCATCTGTGTGAGACACTACACTAGTTTCTTCCGAGATCTTCGCGGAAACGGCCGTCTTGGTCGATCAGGGGTTTGGCGGCTTCGACGCGGCCCAGCGGCCGGCAGCCGGGACCGATGCCGTCGAGGCCCAGGTCCCCGGCCATCTGCTCGGTGGCGGCCGTGAGCGATTTGACCACCTCGGGGTTTGCGGCGGCAACGTTGTTGGCTTCGCCGATGTCGGACTGCAGGTTGTAGAGCTCGTTCTTGGCCAGGTGCAGCTTCCAGGGGCCGCGGCGGATGGCCTCGAGTTTGAAGCCGCGATAGTAGTAGAAGACCTCGTGGGGCGACCTGGCCCCGCTTTGGCCGGACAGCAGCGGCCAGATGTCGGCCCCATCGATCTTGCGGTCGGCGGGCAGTCGGCCGCCGGCCAGTTTGACCAGGGTGGGCAGGACGTCGATCATGCCCGTGATCTCCTCGGTCGCCGTGCCGGCCGGGATCTGGCCCGGCCACCAAGCGATGGTCGGTTCGCGCATGCCGCCTTCCCAGGTGCTGCCTTTGAAGCCGCGCAACGGGGTGTTGACCGCGCGGGGCGTGCCGCCATTGTCGGAGGTGAAGAGCACCAGCGTCTTGGAATCGAGCTTCAACTGGCGGAGCGTGTCGAGCACCTGGCCCACGCTCCAATCGACCTCTTCGACCCAATCGCTGTAGATGCCGTGGGGCGATTTGCCCTGGAACTCCTTGCCCGGATAGATGGGGAAATGCACGGCATTGTGCGGCAGGTAGACGAAGAAGGGTTGGGCCTTGTTCTTGCGGATGAAGTCGACGGCCTTTTCGGTGTAGCGTTGGACGAGTGTTTGTTGCTGTTCGGCTCCGACGCGTTGGACGACGGTTTCGTTTTCCACCAGGGGCAAGGGGGGCTGATCGGCGCCGCGCAAGCCGGCCTCATCGTTGGCCTGCTGTTTGGCCTTCTTGCCGGGTTTGGGCTGAGGAAGGGGATCGCCGAGATTGCTCTTGGAGCCTTCGGCGGCCGGGCCCATGTCGTTGGAGTAGGGCAGGCCGAAGTAGTAGTCGAAACCTTGGCGGCGAGGGAGGAACTCGGGCTGATCGCCCAGGTGCCACTTGCCGATGCAGGCCGTGGCGTAGCCTGCCGTTTTCAGCAGGTCGGCCACCGTGTTCTCGGCCGGGTTGAGGCCCACATGCCCGGCAGGGAAGAGCACGCCCGGAATCGGCAGGACGCGCTTGGGGTAGCAGCCGGTCATCAGGGCGGCGCGCGAGGGCGAGCAGACCGGCGCGGCATAGAAGCAAGTCAGCCGGCGGCCCTCGGCCGCCATGCGATCGAGGTTCGGGGTGCGATTGATCGTGGAGCCAAAGGGTCCGATGTCGGCGTAGCCCATGTCGTCGATGTTGATGACGACGAAGTTGGGTCGCGATTCGGCGGCCTGCGCGGCCAGAGGAGAGGCAAGAATCAGGAGGCAGAGGCGAATAACGGTCATGGCGGGGACTCCGGATACCGTGAAGGAGAGGGAATCGTCCGTCATCATAGCCCAGGCGCGAGCGCGGGGAAACAGTCTGGTGGGTGCAGGTCGCGGCCGGGGCTTGGTCGCGGTCGGTTCCCCCACCTGGCGGCGTTCCACTTTTCCAGGGAGTGGCAGGACGGTACACTCAATTACGGCCCGGGCGGCCCAGGACCGCGACGTCTCTTTTCGTTCAAGGAGAAATCCGATGAGCACCGCCGAACAGTCTGCCGCAATTCTGCCCGAGGTGCGCCAGTTCCTGCAAGCGGGGCCGTTGGCGGCCTTTGTGGGCGGGTGCGACATGGTGTCGTCCAACGGCGAGGTCTTTCAGACCTGCGACCCGGGCAGCAAGCAGGTTCTGGCCGAGGTCTACGCCCTGCAACCGGACGACGTGGACCGCGCGGTGCGGGCGGCGGCCGAGGCCTTTGCGCGTTCGGGCTGGGCGCGGATGGCGCCCAACGATCGCGGGGTGCTGCTGCACCGTCTGGCCGACGCCGTGGAGAATCGCAAGAAGGTGATCGCGCAGATCGAGTCCCTGGACGCCGGCAAGATTCTGGCCCAGGCCGAAGGGGACATGCAGAACTTCGTCGACACGCTGCGCTACTATACGAACATGGCGCTGTACGTGCAGCGGCGCTCGGCGTTGGCCGTGTCGGGCTGCGAGGCTTGGACCGTGCGCCATCCGTGGGGACCTTGCGGGTTCATCTTCCCCTGGAACTTCCCCATGCTGCTGGTCGGCTGGAATATCTCGCCGGCCTTGGCCGCGGGGAACACGGTGGTCATTAAGCCGGCCGAGGACACGCCGCTGTCGGCCATCTATCTGGCACGCCTGGCCAAGGAAGTGGGCCTGCCGGACGGGGTGATCAACGTGGTGCCCGGCCTGGGGCATGTGGCGGGCGCGGCGTTGGCGGGGCATCCGGGCGTGAAACGCATGTCGTTCACCGGCTCGCCCGAGGTCGGACGCCTGGTGGGGGCGGCCTGCGGAAAGAACCTGGTGCCGGTCAAGCTGGAACTGGGGGGGAAGGGAGCGGCGGTGGTGTTTGAGGATGTGAATGTGCGGCACACGGCGCGGAGGCTGGTGGAGGCGATCACGTTCCACAGCGGCCAGGTGTGCTGCGACGCCACGCGCTGGCTGGTCCAGAAGTCGATCTACGAGCAGTTCGTCGAAGAATGCGCCAACCGGCTGAAGAAGGTCCAGGTTGGATATCAACTGGCCGAACAGAGCCAAATGGGGCCGGTCGTCAATCAGAAGCAGTTCCAACGCGTGCTGGGCTATCTGCAACGCGGCTGCCAGGAAGGGGCCCAGAGCGTGCTGGAAGGTGGACCGGCCGAGGTGGCGGGCCGCGATGGCTATTACTTGAAGCCGGCTCTGTTGGCCGGTTCGCTGGACAATGTGGCTGCGCGCGAGGAGATTTTTGGGCCGGTGGCCTATCTGGCGGCCTTTGCCGACGAAGAGGAGGCCGTGGCCATGGCCAACCACACCGACTACGGATTGGCCAACAGCGTGTGGACGAGCGACCTGGCGCGCGCGCAGCGCGTGGCCGAGGCAATGGTGGCCGGCAATAGCTGGATCAATGCCCACAACCTGTTTCCGCACGGCGTGCCCTATGCCGGGGTGAACAAGAGCGGGATGGGGGGCGGCGTGCTGTCGGCCGAGACCTTGCTGGACTACTGGCGACCGCAATCGGTGGTTCGTCCCCTCTGACGGCGGGGTGGCGGTCGGCCGGGTGGATTGATTTCTCAAACCCCCCGTATAAGGTACATTATCGAGGCTATCCGGCCGGGAAGTCTGATTTGTCGAGCCCCCAACAACGGGATCTGTCGTCATGAAGAATCGTCTGTTGCCCCTGTGGATCGTGGTCTGTGTGGCACTGCCGGCGCAACTGCCCGCGGCCGGTGACTCTGCGGCGAAGTCGGCTTCGGCCACCGCGGGCAGCGAGAAGAAGACGGCCGCGGCAACGGAGAAGACCGAGAAGGCCGACAAGAAAGACCCGGCCGAGAAGACCACGACCGAACGGCGGAGTCGCACCCTACGGAGCGACAAGACGAAGGCCGATCGCAAGCCGTCCGGCGAGCCTTCCAAGGAAGCGGACGCGGCGCGCAAGGAGACGAAGGATTCGGCCAAGACGGGGGCGGCCAAGACCGCGGCGAAGCCGGACGCGAAGGCGGGGGAGAAGGCGGCGAAGACGGGAGAGAAGCCGGCCGAGAAGGCCAAGGCGAAGAAGACGGCGCAGGCGGTGGTGTTGACGGTGCGCGGCGAGTATCCGGAAGGGCCGACCCCCTTGAGCCTGTTCGGCGATCTGCAGCCATCGTTGGACAGTCTGATTCAGCGGATGACCAACGCGGCCGAGGACTCGTCGGTGGCGGCCGTGGTGTTGAAGATCGAGGATCTGGAGATCGGCTTGGGCAAGGTATACGAGATTGCCGGCGCGGTGGCCAAGATCCGGGCGGCCAAGAAGCCGACGCTGGCCTTGTTGGGCAGCGCCAATACCAAGCAGTATTTGTTGGCCGCGCAATGCGACCAGGTGTGCATGGCGCCGTCGGGCATGCTGATCCTGCCCGGCCTGCGCGCGGAGATGACCTTCTACAAGGGGCTGCTGGACAAGATCGGCGTCGAAGCGGAGATTCTGCAGCAAGGCAAGTACAAGGGGGCGGGCGAGCCTTTCACGCGGGAGAAGATGAGCCCTGCGTTGCGCGAGAGCATGGAGGCGATTATCGACGACGCCTACGGTTATCTGGCGGAGACGCTGGCTGAGCGGCGGCACACGGCCGAGTATCGTTTGAAGACCCTGATGGACGAAGGGCTGTTTTCGGCCGCCGCGGCGAAGAAGGCCGGCCTGATCGACGAGTTGCTGTACGAGGACCAGATTGAGGGCCGGTTGGCCAAGCAACTGCAGGTCGACGAGGTGAGCCTGTTGCGGAACTACAAGAAAAAGAAGGTGGACACCGACTTCTCCGGTCTGGGCGGGATGATGAAGCTGATGGAGTTGATGTTCGGCGGGGCCAAGACCAGCACGCGGCCCAGCCAGCAGAAGAAGATCGCCGTGGTGTATGCCGTGGGGGCGATCGTGGAGGGCAAGGGGTCGTCGGATCCCTTTGGCGATCAGGCGGTGGGTTCCAGCACCCTGGTCGCGGCCCTGCGCACGGCGGCCGAGGACTCGAAGGTGGCGGCCGTGGTGCTGCGCGTGGACAGCCCCGGCGGTTCGGCCGTGGGCAGCGACCTGATCTGGCGGGAAACCGTGCGGATGAAGAAGCCGGTCATCGCCAGCATGGGCGACGTGGCGGGCAGCGGCGGCTATTACATCGCCATGGGGGCCGACAAGATCTACGCCTCGCCGGCCACGCTCACCGGTTCGATCGGGGTGATCGGGGGCAAGGTGGCGATGCGCAAGCTGTACGACAAGATCGGCCTGACCACCGATGTGATCAGCCGGGGCAAGATCAGCGGCATGCTATCGTCCACCGATCCCTTCACGCCGGACGAGCGCCAGGCCTGGTCGAAGATGCTGGCGGACACCTATCGGCAATTTGTGAGCAAGGCAGCCGAAGGGCGGAAGATGGAGTATAAGGAGCTGCACGAACTGGCCCAGGGGCGGGTGTATACGGGCCGGATGGCCGTCAAGAACCGGCTGGTGGACGGCCTGGGCACGCTGCAGGACGCGATTGCCGAGGCCAAGAAGGCGGCGCAGATCAAGCCCGACGAAAAGGTCGAAGTGATCGTACTGCCGCAGCCCAAGTCGTTCATCGAACAGTTGTTCGGCGACGCCAGCGTGGGCAACGAGTTGGACGCGATTGTGCCGGGACTGGGCAAGGCGGCGTCACACCTGCGCGTGATTGCGGGGCTCTTCCGCGATCCGGCGGTGCTGTTGATGCCCTGCCGGGTGGAGTTGAAGTGAGGGGGAGGCAGGAAGGCACAGAGGGACGTCAAGAAATGAGACTGCTCCCGGCCGGGCGATGAGCCCTGCCGGGAGCAGTTTTCGTTGGTTGCCTTTGGCCCTGCACCGTCAAGCAATCCGGGCGATGCCCAGTGCTCGGCCATGCAGAGATCCGCAGGAGGACTTGATGGCTCGCGGTTACCAGCGATGGCGACCGCCGCCGCCTCCACCACCGCCTCCGCTCCGACGGGGCCGGTCGGCCTTCGGGCGTGCCTCGTTTACCGTGATTGAACGACCGGCGATTTCGGTCAAGTTCAGGTTTGCGATGGCGTTGGCCGCCTCGGTATTGTCGTTCATTTCCACGAACGCAAAGCCGCGCGGCCGACCGGTTTCGCGATCCTTCACGATATTCACCGAGGCCACCTTGCCGTACTGACCGAAGGCTTGCTGGAGTTCGTCCTCCGTCACCGCCCAGGGCAGATTACCGACGTAGATACTCGTCATCAGTCCAGTCCTTGGTGCGAGGTCAGGCAGGGCGCACGTTCTCGGCGCGCGGGCCCTTGGGACCGCGGCCTTCTTCGTAGCTCACGCGCTGACCCACGCGAAGCGCTTCGATCGTCGTGCCTTCGACCGCGCTGTGATGAAAGAACAGGTCGCCCTTCTCCCCATCGATGAATCCAAAACCCTTGTCCGCGATCAGCTTTTTGATCGTCCCTTGCGGCATACCGCCACTCCTTCGAAAAGAAAACAATACGACAACGATCCAAGCCGCGAGGTCTTCACCCTGAGCCCCTGCCGTTGAGGAAGCTTGCGGCCAAACGTGAGTGGGAGAAAATCAACCGCAATTGGAGACGAGCAACCTTAAGAAGAGTCGCCGCTACGCGAATCGCCGGGTGACTGGAACGAGAGCATCAACCGTGCTACGGGGCCCATTTCGCTTCTCACCGCTACAAGCAGAATCATACCACGCCGACAAGACAACGCCAACGGGGAATCCGGTCCTGCGCGCAAGCAGATATTGCCAGAAATTGCAGGCAAGCCACTCGATAGGGCGGTGCGGAGCAAAACGTTTGCGGCACACTTTGCCCAATTTGACACGCATGTGGCGAGGATGGTCGGTTGTCGTGAAGCGAGCGCTGGGCACCCGCATGCCCACGGCAAGCGTGGGCATGGCACCCAACATGGCGCCCGGCAGATTCTCGCTCTGGGGGCTGGTCAGCCGGCGAAGCGCTTGACGATGAGGGTGATGTTCTGACCGCCGAAGCCGAAGCTGTTGGAGAGGGCCACGTCGCAGCGCGCCTGGCGTGCGACGTTGGGGACGTAGTCCAGATCGCAGTCGGGATCGGGATTCTCGTAGTTGATGGTTGGCGGGAGCATACCGTCGCGGATGGCCAGCAGGCAGATGATCAGTTCGCTGGCGCCGGCGGCGGCGATCAAGTGGCCCATCATGCTCTTGGTGCTGGAGACGGGCACCTTGCAGGCGAGTTCGCCGAAGACCTGTTTGACGGCCAGTGTTTCCACGCGGTCGTTGACCTGGGTGCTGGTGCCGTGGGCGTTGATGTAGTGGATGTCCTGCGGAGTCATGCCGGCGTCGGCCAGGGCCATCTGCATGCAACTGATGGCGCCGCGGCCTTCGGGATGCGTATCGGTGATGCGGAAGGCATCGGCCGTGGAGCCGTAACCGACCACCTCGCCATAGATCTTGGCGCCGCGCGCCTGGGCGTGCTCCAGGGCTTCGAGGATGATCATGCCCGAGCCTTCGCCGAGCACGAAGCCGTCACGTTGCAGATCGAAGGGGCGGGAGGCCTTGGTGGGCTGGTCGTTGCTGGTGCTCAGGGCGGTGAGGAGATTGAAGCCCGTGACGCCGAAGGGATGGATCATGGTGTGGGTACCGCCGGCGAGCATGACCTCGGCCTCGTTGCGGCGGATGATCTCCACGGCCTCGCCGATGGCCTGGCTGCTGGCGGCGCAGGCCGTGAGGCAGTTGACGTTCGGTCCCTGGGCGTTGAAGAGGCTGGCCAGGTGGCCGGCGGGCATGTTCGGCTCTTGCTCCAGTTCGGCGATGGGGTGCAGGGTTTCCAGTCCCTTGCGTGTGAACTTGCCGAGGTCCATCGGTTCGCCCTGTTGGAGGGCGGCGACCATCATTTGCGTGAAGCGTTCGAAATCCTGCTGGCCTTCGCCGCTGCCGGTGTAGACGCCGAATCGCGTGGGATCGATTTTAGCGGCTTCGATGCCCGAGTCGGCCACGGCTTTCTTCGCCGCGCCGATGGCGAAGTGCGTGTGTCGGCCCTGGTACTTCCAATCGGCGGGATTTTCGCCGACGTCGGTCAGGTCCCAGTCGCGGACTTCGGCGGAGATCTTGGTGGGGAAGTTGCTGGCGTCGAAGAGCGTCGTATAGCCCACGCCCGACTCGCCGCGGAGCAAGCGTTCCCACACGCCCTGGATTTCGGCCCCCAGCGGGGTGACCCAACCGATTCCGGTAATCACGACACGGCGTCTCATGGCGCTTCTGCGTTCCTGTTAATTGGAGCCGGTCCCGGAACAGTTCGGCACTTCGGCGTCTCCGGGCCGCGCCGGTTGGCGGTGGCAGTTCTGGGGCGGGTTCTGAGCGTGGTCGGCGGCGACGGCCTGGAGCAAGCGCGCGGGCGGAAGCAAGGGGCCGCCATCGGCGGCGTGGCCGACATCGTAGGCGCCGAGCATGCGCATCATGCGCAGGAAACTCTCCGGCTCGTAGAGCGAGTCGATCTGGCTGCTATTGAAGTGGGCGAAGACGATCTCCATTTCAGCCTGCAACTGGCCATCCTTGTGGCTGGTCGCGCTGACGATGGCCCCATCGCGGCTGATCGATTCCAGGCGAGCCAAGTACACCAGGCGATCGCCGGGCAAGGCTTCGGCGTAGAAACGCGCGAAGGGGATCTTGGCCAGGACCACCTTTTCCAGGAAGGCGTTGTGCTCGGAGACCAGCAAGCCGCCGGTCTGGGCCAAGCCTTCGATGACCAGCGTCTTGGGCAAGACGGGGTAAGCGGGGAAATGGTCGTGGAGATAGTCTTCGGCCAAAGAGATGTTCTTGACGGCCTTGGCATAGCGGCCGCTTTCGAACTCGATGAAGCGATCGATCCAGTACCAGCGCATGATCGTGACCTGCTTGCGCCGCCGCGTACGGCGGCTGATGGCTTTCAGCCCGTTACCTGCACTTTGCCCTCAATGAAGCGGCACATGTCGGCGACGGTCAGCAAGTTGGCGAAATCCTGCACGACGGGGTTTTGGGCGAAGTTTTCCAGATCGGCGAAGGGCATGCGCTTGCGGAGTTCCGCCAGACCTTCTTCGGTGACCTTTCCGTCCTTGACGTAGGCCGAGTTGGTCAAGACGTCCTCGGGGAACAGTTCGCCCCGGGGGATCTTGATCTCGAAGGCCTTTTCCAAGCGGAAGACGATGTCCAAGAAGTCGATCGACTCGGCGCCCAGGTCTCCGACCAGAGTGGCCTCGGGTCGGACCTCATCTTCATCGACGCCGAGGGCGTCGACCAGGGCGGTGCGGATCTTCTCAAAAACTTCTTCCTTCGTGGGCATAACAATCCACCTCCATCGAGAGTCAAATCAGAGAATGCTTGTCGGCGACAGGGGTTCTGTCGCGGGCCGTGGGGGCTCGTGCGGGCCGGCCGGTCAATATCCCCCCAAACTCAGTCCACCGTCAACGCGCAGAACCTGGCCGGTCATATAGCCGGCGTCGTCGCTGGCCAAGAAGGCCACTACGCGAGCGATATCCTCGGGGTTTCCGATGCGTTTCATGGGAATGATGTCCTTGATCTTGTCGCCCGCCAGGCTGCGAACGGCCTGGCTCATATCGGTGGCGATCATTCCCGGCGCCACGGCGTTGACGCGGACCTTGCGGGGAGCCAACTCCTTGGCCAAGGCGCGCGTCAGGCTATCGATTCCGCCCTTGCTGGCGGCGTAGTTCACTTGTCCGCGGGCCGCGAACTCGGCGGCCGTGCTGGAGAGGTTCACGATGCTGCCGGAGCGTTGCATCATCATGGGCTGGACGACGGCATGGCAGTAGTTGAAGGTTCCGCCGAGGTTCGTCTCCAGGACTTCGCGCCACTGCTCCAGAAGCATCGCTCCCAGCAGTCCGTCGCGGACGATGCCGGCCGAGTTGACCAGCACGTCCAGGCGGGTCCACTGTTCGACCAGGCTGTCCACGACCTGGTGGGCACGGGCCAGATCGGTGACGTCGGCCTGGATGGCCTGGACCTTTCCGGGGGCGTCCTGCAATTCGGCCACGAGTTGTTCGGCGGCCTCCTGATTGCGTTGGTAGATGAAGGCCACCGCAGCGCCTTGGCGCGCCAATTCGGCCACACACGCGCGGCCAATGCCGCGGCTGCCGCCCGTGACCAGGGCTGTCTTCCCCTCGAATCGCATCGCGTCTCCCGTTAGTGGCACGGCTCTAGGCCGAGGCTCCGTTGTTCTGTTTGCCGCCCCCGGTCGCTCCGTTTCCGCCGGCGGGGCGATCGTCCGCCGAGTGCGGTCTGAAGAGGAGCGCGAACTGTTCGCGCAGGTCGCGTCGCAGGGTGTAGTCGGTATCTTCGCGATCGGGCTGGGTGTCGGCGAGATTGGATCGCTTGAGCACGAGCCGCGCGCTGACCGCGATCTGCCCATTCAAGCGCCCCACGGCCTTGAGTTTGGTTTCCTGCGAGTCGTGGCTGAGGATCTCGGCGGTGACATGCAGGGTTTGGCCGGGCTCGACGAACTGGGCATACTTCACGTTGTTGGCCTGTTGGAGCACGACCATGCTGTGCTGGAAGTCTTCCGTAGCGCGTACCAACCAAGCACCGGCCTGCGTCATGGCTTCGAGCATCAAGACGCCGGGCATGACGGGGAACTTGGGGAAGTGGTCCGCCAAGTACTCCTCGGCCAAGCTGAGGTTCTTCACGGCCGTGATGCGCACGCCCGGTTCCAGCTCGACGATGCGATCGATTAGTGAAAAGCGCATGGGGGTATCGGAAGGATATTAAGGGCCGGTCCCAAAACCTGTCGGCCGTTCGGTCCTGCTGGGCCGCCCGGCCTGGCTGGGGCGGTTATGGGATAGGTCCTAAGCTTGCGCAAGGTGTCCCCGCCCATCAAAAGCGAGCCATTCAGTATAACCGCCGAACGAAGGGGCAACAACTGTGAATGCCCGACGGCACATCAACCCTCGGTGCCATTGGGACTTGCGGCGTGCCGACGGGATGCGGCGCGGTCCGGTTTTTGGGCTCGCCGCGAGGGCCATCCGGGAGGTCCGTCGGGATCTGCCGTGGAGCAGGGCGACGACTGTCGGTCCCCCCTATCGCCACGACATCGGATCGGGTGGCGACTGTCATTATGGCAGTTGAATCTTGTCGGTTGGAGGTGCTGCCGTCGTGCTGCAATCGCTTGTGTCACATAGGTTTATGATCTGCACTCAGCAGCCGGCACGGTCTTTGCTTCTCTCTTTGGACGAACGTTCGTGATCCTTGAACCAGTCCATTCGCCTTGCCGAGTTGTGCGAGGCGGCGTCTCGATGGAGGTGCCAATCATGATTTACCGCCCAAGCGGTGCTCGACAAACCCTCGATCAGTTGCGCGACGAGGTGAATCGTCTGTTCTCTGGCGTCATGGAAAACGTGAACGGTCCGTGGTTCGCTGCTGGTCGCAACGCGCCGGCGGTCAACCTGTGGGAACGGCCAGACGCCTTGGAAGTGGAGTTGGAGGTCCCGGGCGTGAGGTCCGAGCACGTGGACCTGTCGGTGGCCGAGAACGAGTTGACGATCCGGATTCAGCGGCCGGAGACTGCTGAAGAGGGGGTCGTCTATCATCGTCGGGAACGGCCCACGGGGGCTTTCCAGCGCGTGCTGCGTCTGCCGGTGCCGGTGGATGCGGAGCGTGTGGCGGCCGACTTGCGCAACGGCGTGCTGAAGATCACGCTGCCCAAGGCCGAGAGTGCCCGGCCGCGGAAGATCAACGTGGTCGCCGGCTGAGGCGGCCCGGGTTGGTGTGGAGAGACTTCCGGAATTTGCTGGAGACAGCTCTAGGAAATGGAGAAACTGAACCATGGCCACTGAAAATAGCAACGTCAAGCAAACCGCCGAGGAAGGCCGCGGCGCGGAGTGGACACGGAGCGGCGTGTGGTATCGGCCCAACGTGGACATCGTGGAAAAGGGGGACGAGTTGCTGGTTCTGGCGGATGTCCCCGGCGCGGCGAACGAGGATATTCAGGTCCGTTTTGAGGACGGAACCCTGTCGCTGCACGCGCGTGTGCAACCGCGCGGCGAGGAGTCGGGCAGTATGTTGTTGCGGGAGTACGGCGTGGGCGATTTCTATCGGACGTTCCAGATCAGCGAAGTGATCGACGCCTCGAAGATCAGCGCCACGTGCGCCGATGGGGTGCTGACACTGCACTTGCCCAAGGCCGAGGCGGTCAAGCCGCGGAGGATCACGGTCAAGAGCGGTTGAGGCGGGGGATTTCGTCGCGGTGCATGCCGCGGCCCCGGCCAGCTTGCGTTTTGATGTTTTGGGTGTCAGAAAAGGAATGTCACAGCTTTCGCGCCCGTGGCCCTGGGAAACCGGCCTCCCACTGGCCGGCCTTGCGGCATTACTAACCTGAGAGGCAATAGAAAGGAGTCCGGCGATGAACATCATTCCTTGGCGACAGAAGAAGACTGAAGGCGCGCGTGAGAACCCGCTGGCCACGTTGCGTGGCGAGATGGACCGCCTTCTGGAGTCGTTTTCGCGCGATCCGCTTTGCGGCCTGGAGTGGCCGTTTTCGCGGGGTGTGGGGCCGTTGGTCGATCTGCAGGAGAGCGACGAGGAGTTCGTGGTGCGCGCGGAGATTCCCGGCATGGACCCGGGGCAGATCGACCTGAGCCTGGTGGGCAGCCAACTGGTGATCGCGGGCGAGAAGAAGCAGTCCGAGCAGAAGCAGGTGGGCGGGGCTTTTCTCAGCGAATGCAGCTACGGAGCCTTCCGCCGGGCGATCGAACTGCCGCAGGCCGTGGATCCCGACAGCGTGGCCGCGGAATACGTCCATGGCGTACTCACGGTGCGCGTGAAGAAGTCCAAGGCGACCGCCACGAAGCGGATTCAGGTGCAGGGCGGCTCGTGACGCGGCGGCGCTAGCGATCTTTGATGGGCACGTAGTCGGTCTTGTTGGGCCCGAGGTAGACCTGCCGCGGCCGGAGGATCTTGCTGGTCGAGTCTTCGTGCTGTTCTCGCCACTGGGCGATCCAGCCCGGCAGCCGGCCGATGGCAAAACAGACCGTGAACATATTGGTCGGAATGCCCATGGCGCGCAGGAGGATGCCGCTGTAGAAGTCGACGTTGGGGTACAGGCGGCGATCGACGAAGTAGCTGTCGGCGAGGGCCACCTCTTCCAGTTTGCGCGCGATGTCCAACAAGGGGTCGTGGCGTTTGATGCGCGCGAAGACCTTGTCGCAGGCCTGTTTGAGGATTTTGGCGCGCGGGTCGTAGTTGCGGTAGACGCGGTGGCCGAAGCCGTAGAGCCGGAATGGGTTGCTCTTGTCTTTGGCGTCGCGGAGGCACTGTTCCGGCGACAGCCCGCCCTGATGGATGCGATCGAGCATTTCCATGACTTCGACGTTCGCGCCACCGTGCAGCGGACCCCACAGGGCGCACACGCCGGCAGCGGTCGAGGCGAACAGATTGGCGCGTGCGGAGCCGACCATGCGCACCGTGGAGGTGCTGCAGTTCTGTTCGTGATCGGCATGCAGGATGAAGATCAGGTTCAGGGCGTCTTCGACTTCCGGCGTGACGATGTACTGCTGGTAGGGGATCGAGAACATCATGTGCAGGAAGTTGGCACAGTAGCGCAAGTTGGGATCGGGATAGATCATCGGCAATCCCTGGCTGCGGCGGTAGGCGAAGGCGGCGATAGTGCGGACCTTGCTGATCAACCGCGCGGCGGCGGCGACGAACGATTCGGGATCTTCGAGGGCCAAAAACTGCTGATGGAAACAGGCCAGATTGCTGAGCGTGGCCGAGAGGATAGCCATAGGCGGGGCGTCCAGCGGCATGTGCTGGAATTGGTGCTTGAGCCCCTCGTGCAAGAGTTCGTTCCGCGTGAGTCGAGCGCTGAAGTCGGTCAGCTCGTCTTTCTTGGGCAAGCGGCCGAAGATCAACAGCCAGGCCACCTCCACGAAGTTCGGCTTCTGCGTGAATTGCTCGATGGGGATTCCGCGGTAGCGCAGGATTCCCTTGTCGCCGTCGATGAAGGTGATTTCGCTCTTGCAGCTTCCGGTATTCCCCAATGAGGGGTCGTAGGTGATGTAGCCGGTCTGCTCGCGCAGCTTGGAGATGTCGATCGCGCGCTCCCCTTCCGTTCCCTCGATGATGGGAAGCTCGATCTGCTTGTCGCCCAAGGTCAGAATCGCCTTTTGGGGTGATGCGGCCTGCTGTTCACTCCCCGGACCGATCGCATTCTGAGACATGAAGACTTCCTTCGGCTTGCTGCACACTGCCCAATTGGGCCGGACACGCCGGCATCCGGCCGCCCAATGTGGATGAAAGGTGAACAATAGATCATACTTCCAGTCGCTTAGGATTCAATGGCCAGGCCGGCGCGTGAGGGGGCGCTGAAGAGCGCCAAGCGTGGGCCAGATCGGCGGTTGCGACGCTTTTGTCACGGCCGGGGGGCCGGCTGAGGGCCTGGGTGGCCATGCAAGCGGTTGTGAACGGGGTGAACGCGCACGGATTGCTGGCCAAGAGCGTCCCCCCCTGCTAAACTCGACTCTCCTGCCTTTGCCTCCTTCCACCCCCGCATTCCAATGAGGCCTGCCATGTTGTCGTCTTTGCCGCGGAACGTCCTGGGTTGCTGTTTGCTGCTGGTGTTTGCGGCTTCGGCCGTGGCCTTCAACGGAAATCGGGCCAGTCAGGGTGTTCTGACCCTGACGATCGAGAAGATCGCCCCGCTGACCGAGCTCAACAAGCCGCATCCGGTGACCGTGACCCTGGCCAATAGCGGCGCGAGCGAATTGCCCGTCACCGTGGAGCTGCGCGGCCTGGTGGACGAGTTTCGGGCCAGTGGGCCCAGCCAGCGTGAAGTGCGTGTTCCGGCCAAAGGTCAGGCCGAGGTGGCGTTTCCGATTGTGGCCGGACCAGGGATTCACACGGCCCTCTACCCGGTCCATGTGCGTGCCCAGTTCCGCTCGGAGAACCAGGACCAGACGGTCGAGGCGGTGGAGATCTTCGCGACCGAGATCAAGTCGGCCGCGGCCGTGCCGGTTGGTTCGGAGGTCACCGAGATCCACCGCGGGGCCACACCGCTGGCCACGATCAAGGCGCATCGCGTGTTCTGGAGCTACTTGGACGGTCCGGAGACCGAAATGCCGGTGGGTTGGCTGGGGACCGAAGCCACGTCGCGCGGCAGTTGTTCCTGGACCAAGACCACGCGCGGGGAAAGCAAGACGGCGTTGAGCATTCATCCGCCCTATCGTCCCAAGGCGGGCACGCTGCAGGTGGAATACCGCCTGAAGCTGCCCACGATTCGGCCACTGCGGCTGGACTTTTCCAATGCCATTCGCGACAACGGCCCCAAGGAGCCGGCCAGCGACGGAGTGACCTTCCGGGTTTGGGTGGATGGCGAGAAGGTGTTTGACCGGCACAGCGACTCCAAGGTCTGGCTGCCCGGCGAGGCCGACTTGAGCCGCTGGGCTGGGAAGCAGGTTCGCCTGCGGTTGGAGAGCCACCCGGGGCCGCGGCGCAGCACGACCTGCGATTCGAGTTTCTGGGGCGATCCAATCGTCATCGCCGGCGAGGCGCCCCAGACGCTTTCGGCCGAACAGAAGGCCCAACGTCGCGCGCCATTGCAGACTGCGCTGCGTACCGGCCGATCCACCGCCGACGAGATCCTCGTGTTTGAATTGGCGGGCGGTTGTCGGGCCGCGGTGGCCTTGGGCGAGTGCGGACTGGCTGACGGCTGGTTGGGCTTCGCCGACGGCGATCGGATGGCCGTGATCGACGGCTTGCAGGTGGCGGTGCTGGATCACCCCCTCGGGGTGTGGCCCTCGGCCTTGGCCTGCGAGCGGACGCGTATCAGCACGGCAGCCGGCCGCTTGACGATCGTTCACGATCTGCGTCTGGCCGACCAGACCTTCCCTCTGACCACCGAGATCTGGGCCGATCGGGCCGGCCTACGCGTGAAGGTGGCCTGTGCGCAACGGATCACCGACCTGGCCCCTGGCGCCGTGGACCAGCTTGCGTCGCGCGTGTATTACGGCCACGGCTATTGCATCGTGGATCCGCAGCCCTTCCGGGCGAGCCCCGGCGGCCACGGACTGTCAACCAGCCACGTGGGGTTTGATTTCCAGGGCGGCCTGTCGTTGCTGGTGGCGTGCGACGCTCCGCCCGATGGGCTTGTGGTGGATTCTGCGCGGCGGATCTACAGCTTGCACACGCATCCCGACGCCACGTTCACCTTTGTTCCTTCAGCCACCAGCGCCTTGGCTTGCGCGGTGAAGTACCGGCCGCTGTACGACAAGCAGGCCGCGCCCGGCGTGGCGCGCAAGGCGGGCCGCTTTGTGATGGACATTTGGGGCGGCAAGTACGCCGCCGACGCGGAGTTGCTGCAGCAGGCCTTTGCCTACGGATTGACCGACGCCTTGGTGATTATGCACAACTGGCAGCGGTGGGGATATGACTATCGGTTGCCGGACATCTTTCCGCCCAACCCGGCCTACGGAACGCTCGCTGAATTGCGCGCGTTGGGCGATCTGTGCAAGAAACACGGCGTGCTGTGGGGCCTGCACGACAACTACATCGATTTCTACCCGGACGCTGAAGGCTACAGTTATGAGCACATTTGCTTCACGCCCACGGGCCAGCCGCACAAGGCCTGGATCAACACGGGCCGGGACGCGCAGAGCTATCGCTGGCGACCGGACCGGATTCGGCCCTTTGTGGAGCGCAACCTGCGCCTGATCAAGGAGGCCCTGGCTCCGGACACCTACTTTCTGGACGTGTTTTCCTCGATGAACAGTTTCGACTTCTACGACCGCCAGGGCGAGTTCCACTCCAAGCTGGAAACGCGTCGGGCCTGGGGCGAGACGTTCGATTTCATCCGCGACTGCCTGGGCAACGCCCCGACGTCTTCCGAGGCGGGCGGCGATCACCTGATCGGTCATTTGGACGGGGCGGACTGCCAGTTCATGCTGCTGAGTTCCGAACCGCGCCGTTACCGGACCGTGCTCCGTTGCCAGGACTGGGACCGCGTTCCCTGGTTCGATGCGGTGAACCACACGCGGTTCAGCCTGCACGGGGTGGGCTATTCGAATCGTTACCAGGCCGGCTACTCGCGCGCCCTGCACGGCATCGAGAGCGACGACTATCTGAGCGCCGAGATGCTCACCGGCCATGCGCTGATGATCGACCTGAACGGCATGGGTCGCGAGGCGGTGCGCAAGTATTGGCTCGCCCAGGACTTGATCCGCAGCCTGGCCCAGGACGAGATCGTGCAGTGCGAACTGGCGGAAGGGGACATTCACCGCACGATCACGCGTTGGAAGTCGGGCGCGTGCGTGTATGTGAATCGCGGCGACCGCGACTGGTCGGTGGCCGGCCACGTCTTGCCGCGCTACGGCTATTGGGCCGAGAATGGGGCGGTTCAATCGAGCATCGAGCGTATTGGCGGGGCGATTGTCGAGCAGTCCCGGTCCAAGGGGCAGTTCTATGTCAACGGCCGCGCGTACATGAAGGACCAGCCGCTGCGCGTGCAGCCCCGCGTCAAATCGGTCGAGTATCTGGGGGAGCGCAAGTTCAAGTGCTTTGTGGAATGGGACGTCCGGGAACCGATCGCCAAGGACCTCAATCTGTTCGTGCAGTTCTACCAGCGTCAGACCTCGCGCCTGGTGCTGGTGGGATTCCAAGGCGTGAGCGGCAAGATCAAGCCGCCCACCAGCCAGTGGCAGGGGCAGGTCACGACCGGCGACCAGTGGACCATCACCGTGCCCGAGGACTGCCCTGCCGGCGAATATGAGATCACCGTGGGGCTGTTGGACACGGCGGTCAAGCCGGCCAAACGCCTGCGCATGTGGGGCGACGAGGACGGCGATCGGCGGTACCGGCTCGGCACGCTGGTGGTCGAAGGCAACAAGCAGAACATGACCGGCGTGCGCCTGCAGCCGGCGCCCGAACCGGTCCTGGACAGCGAGCGCCTGGTGCCCAACGCCAAGCCGACCGACTTTGGCGTGGCGCAGAGCGGGGGAGCGCTGCGTTGTCAGATCGAAGGGCGGCGTCTGACGATCACCCCGTTGCCGGACAGCCCCCAGTTTGCCTTGTCGCTGCAACTGGAGAAGATCCTCGGCCGTGCGGCCAAGGTGGGTTCGGTGCGTGCGATCGACGCCCAAGGGGCGGCCGGGCGGCAGGTGGAGTTCCGGCAGGCGGGTTCGCAGGTGACGTTCGACACGGCCCCGGATGAGTTCGCCTACCGGATTGAGCTGCAGGATTGACTGTTTTTAGGCCGGTCCAGAACCTGTCAGGAGTTCAGACCTGTTGGGCCGCCCGAGCGGGCTGGGATGGTTCTGGGGTAGGTTCTTTGGGCCGGACCAGAACCTGTCAGGAGTTCAGACCTGTTGGGCCGCCCGAGCGGGCTGGGGTGGTTCTGGGGTAGGTTCCTGGG
Source organism: uncultured Planctomycetales bacterium (assembly GCA_937889015.1). GTDB lineage: Bacteria > Planctomycetota > Planctomycetia > Pirellulales > Thermoguttaceae > CALARR01. The sequence goes on from CALARR010000305.1 coordinate 26,407, forward strand.
GGCCGGTCCTGAACCTGTCAGGAGTTCAGGCCTGTTGGGCCGCCCGAGCGGGCTGGGGTGGTTCCAGGGTCGCTTCCAACTCCCACCACAGATCGTCCAAGAGCAGCGGTTTGGAGAGCACGGCCGTAGCCCCGTGGCGCAGGGCACGCTGGCGATCTTGCGCGCGGGGAAAGTCCATCAACGCCAGGATGGGAAGGCCGGGCAAGGCGTGCGCCAGGGCGGTCAATTGGGCCGCTTCTTCAAGGTCGCAGTCGCGGCCATCGAAGACAACGGCCTGCGCGCCCTGGAACCGCGGCCGGCCCTGGAAGTGCGGCTCCCAGAGGGTTGCGTAGCCCATTTGCCGGCAGGCGTCGCAGAGCATCTCGGCCATGGCGGGATGCGGGCTGACGATCACGATCAACCCCTGGCGGTGAGATGCCGCGCGGCCCGGGTGCATGACGCGTTCCTCGTCGGTGGCGGTGACGGGCAGTCCCCAGGTGGGGCACTGTCCGGCCTTGAGCCGGGCCCGTTCCTGCCCCCAGCGCGCGGACCATTGGTGCCAATACACGCGGATGGCGCCGGCACAGGGGCGACCGGTGCGCATCTCACCTTCGCACCAGGTGCCCAACAGCGACAGGATTCGGGCCAGGGGCGCGGCGCGCCACAGGCGTTCGATATCGGCGTCGGAGACCTGGCCGGGATAGCTTTGGGCCAGGACGATCACCGCCGGCGAGCATTGAGCGGCGGCCAGGGCAGCCAGGGCCGCCGGCACGTCGGGCACTTGCGTCAGGGAACCATTCGCCGCCAGGGCTTCGCGCGCGGCGTGGAACTCGGCCGCGAGCAGATCACCGATGAGCAGGACTTCCGGTTCCATGAACGACGATTCCGTTTGACCCAAGCGCGAGGCGCGCGAAGCGCAGCTACCCTTGCGACTCGTTTTCCCGATCGAGTTGGTACTCTTCGAGCTTTTTGTGCAGCGTGTTGCGGTTGATGCCCAGCCGACCGGCCGCCTTGGTCTGCACATTGTCGCAGGTGGCCATGACCTGGGCGATCAGTTCGCGTTCCACGCGATTGACGATCGTGGCGTGCAGGTTGTCGGCCGTGGGGCCGGCGTGGGCCAGGCCTTGTTCGACCAGTTCGGCAGCCAGGGTTTCCAGATCGGCCTGGCGCTGCCGGCCGATGCGCGGGCGCTTCTGGCCGCGGACCTGTTCGGGCAGGAGGTCCAGGGTGAGTTCATCTCCCAGGGCCAGGACCACGGCCCGTTCGACGTAATTCTGCAACTCGCGCACGTTGCCAGGCCAGGAGTACTGTTGCAGGACATCCATGGCCGCGCGTTGCACATAGGGCACGTGGCGGTTGTTGCGTTCGTTGTAGAGTTTGAGGAAGTGGCCGACCAGTTCGGGCACATCCTCGCGCCGCGCGCGCAACGGCGGCAGCACGATCGAGACGACGTTCAGGCGGTAGTAGAGGTCCTCGCGGAAGCGGCCCGCGTCGACTTCCTCCAGCAGGTCGCGGTTGCTGGCGGCGATGACGCGCGTGTCGACGCGGATGGTCTGCGTGTCGCCGACGCGTTCGAACTCGTGTTCCTGCAGGACGCGGAGCAGCTTGACCTGGAGTTTCTGGGTGGTGGAGTTGATTTCGTCGAGGAAGACCGTGCCGGTGTGGGCGGCTTCGAAGCGGCCGGTGCGATTGTCGATGGCGCCGGTGAAGGCCCCGCGCACATGCCCGAACAGTTCGCTTTCCAGCAGGTTTTCGGCCAGGGCGCCGCAGTTGACGCGGACGAAGGGGCCGCTGCCGCGCGGGCTGAGCTGATGGATGGCCTTGGCGATGAGTTCCTTGCCGGTGCCCGTCTCGCCCAACAGCAGCACCGAGGCGTTGGAGCGCGCCACCTGGCGCGTGAGGCGGTAGACCTCCTCCATGGCGGGTCCCGAACCGATCAGGCCGGGAATTGGGGGGCCCGTTTCATTGAGATTGGGTGGGGTGTAGCGTCGGTTCATGGTTGGGCGGCTCCATCCTTGTTGCATCTGTCCCGATCTGGCCGCGGCCGGCTGGCGGCGCGCGGTGGGCAGGATGCCGCACAAAAAAGGCGACCGCAGGCTTTCTATTCGGGAGCCGCGGTCTTGATGTTGTTGGTCGGGCGCACGGCGCGTTTCAGTCGGGCGTCGGCCGGGGCTTCCAGGCTGTCCAGCACGCGGCTGAGGATCTTCTGCGTGGCTTCGTCTTCGTGGGCACTTTGGTTGTAGCGATCGTACTGGCGGAGGATTTCGCCGCTGGTCAGCAGGATGCCGTGTTTCTGGATACTTTGCTGGAGGGCCTCGATCGCGGCCTCGCGCAGATCGAGCGGCGCCGACGGTCGACTGGCCAGTTCGACCAGGGCGCGCTGGCTTTCCGGCCGGCCGATCGAGCCGATCACCGGCACGGCCTGGGCCCCCAGTTCCGGCACGTGCAGCGCGGTCAGGGCCGCGGTCTGTGTGCGCGCTAGGGGATAGAACGCGGGGCCGTGGGCCAACTCGGCCAGCCACTGCAGGGCCTGAGCCGCCTGCTGTTGCCGCAGTTCGAAGGGCACGAACTCGCGGCCAGTCAGTTCCATGATTTGCGCCAACTGCCACTTCAGGCTGTCGGCATTGGTGGGACGGGGAAAGGCCAAGGTGAGCGGATTGAGCCGCGCGGTGGCTTCCGCGCGGCGGTATTGCCCTTCGTGCGTTGCGAGCAACACGGGGAGATCGGCGCTGCGGTTGTCGCGGCGGAGATGCTGAACCAGCACGTCGGCCGTGGGGCGGTCGAGCCACATGTCGACGATGAGCAATTCGTAGTCGGGGCACTCCAGGACGGCGCGAAGCACCTCGCGGCCGGTAGTCGCCGTGTCGATTGTATAGCCCATCTCGGCGAGCGGTCCGGCGAGTTCCAGCGCTGTCTGGGTGTGGGGCGCCGCGGCCAACACGCGGCGGCTGCCGCGTGAAGCGGCCAGGAAGTCCAGGGCCTCGACCACATAGCTTGAGCCCGGATAGGGCAGGGCGGGTTTCAGGCGGAGGATGGCTTCGAGCGCCGCCACGCGTGCGCGACGATCTGTGCAGCGCGTGGCCAGGACCAAAGGGGCCGCCACCTCCGGCCGGTAGACGTGTTGCTCGGCAGAGCCTTTCTGGCCCAGAAGCGTGGCCGCAGCCGCGGTCACCGCCGGGTGGCCGTCGGTCAACGACTCCTGCAAGGCCTCTTCCACCGCGGCCAGGCCCAGCTTTTCGGCCTCGGCCGCAGCGTCTTCGGCAATGGGCTGGTCCAGGCCGGCTTCGTAGGCGGCCACCTCCAGAATCGTGGCCGCAGACAGCCGGGCGAAACGTTTATCGGTCGGCGCCAAGGCGTGGGCCGCGCGCGCCAGACGCCGAGCGATGACCCGCGCCGCGTCGTCCGAACGCAAGTCGCGGAACACCACCTGCTTCTGGTCCGCATCCCATTGCCAGACTTGCGACTGGCCCTCAACGGCGCGCGGGGCAATCCGCCGCTGGAAGTACTGCTGCGCGCGTTGGGCTACCAGTTCGGCCGCCTCGGATGGATCGGGCAGGCTGCTGCCCAGCGTGAGCAGGGCGGTGCGGGCCGCTTCGCGCACGGTGTCCGACCCCAAGTGCAACGGGGACAGCAGATAGACGACCGCCTCTTGGGCCTTCATCCGGCTCAACAGCAGGATCGACTGCCGCGTGAGAACGGCATTGTCGGATTCCAAGGCGGCGATCAGGGCCGGCGCAGCGACCGGCCCCAACTCCAGGAAGACCTTTTGTACCTGGGCGGACTCGCCGGCGCGCGACTCGTCGGCCAACAGGGTCAGAAGGCGTTGCACGCCCAACTCCCGCGCGGCGACCAGGGCGGCCGTGGCGCGTTGACGGACCTCGGGCGACGGGTCGGCGAGTTGACCGATCAGCTCATCCAGGCGCTGCGTGTCTTGCGCTTGGCCGGCGGCCGCGGCCGCGATGGCTTGGGCCAGTTTCTGGGCCTCGGGCTGCAGCTTGGGTTGCGTCGAGAGTTCGAGGAACATGGCGGAGCCGAAGCGTTCCAGCAACGCGGCCAGTTGCTCGGGACTCAGTTCTTCGGCGAGTACCTGTTCCAGAAAGGGCCTGGCCAGGTCCGGGCGTCCCAGGTCGGTCAGGATCTTCACGGCCCGGACCCGCTCTTCCGGCGTGGAGGGCTTGCTGCTGAGCACAGCCTCCACCGCGGGACTGAGCCGCTCGATAGGCTTCGGCTTCCCTTCCTCGCCGGGCTGTGCCGCGGCCGGGGGTGGCTGGGGTGCGGCGGCATCCTGTGCCCGGGCCAGTTGGGCTACCAGCAGCAATGCCAGCCACATGCCAATCGCGGTGAAGCGGTTCATATTGCGTCTCAGAGAGCTGCGGGGTTTGTTGATCTCTGCATGGTTAATGGCCCCGGCCGCCCAACGGAAGGCCGGGAAAACCGGGCTCCCGCGACCAACCTGCGGTCGATGCCCGGCCCTCGAATCATTCGCGATGCAGGATCCAATAGGACAGTAATGCGTCTGAGGATCAATCATGTCACCGGGCCCACAAGCAGGAGTCCGCTGTTCACTGGGCATTGAGGCGACGTGGCTTCCCCCTTCACACCGTCAACAGAGCGTCCCGGGATCAAGCCGGGTTCGTTCCTTCCAGCATCTTTCGCCAACGATCGACTTGCTGGCGCACCTGCTCCGGGCCGGTGGAACCATAGCTTTGCATCGCGGCGACCGCATTGGCGGGGCCCAGGATTTCGTACACGTTGGCATCCAAGGCGGGATGGGCCGCCGTGAATTCGCTGAGTTCCAGGTCGCTCAGCCGGACCCCACGGTCCAGGGCGGCGCGCACCAGGCGGCCGACCACGTGGTGGGCCGTGCGCTGCGGCACGCCGCGGCGGATCAAATGCTCCATCAAGGTCGTCGCATCGAGGTGGCCGCGGTCCAACCGTTCGGCAATGGCTTCGCGGTTGAGTTCGGCGCCCGCCACCAGCGGCGCGGCGACTTCCAGGCAGGCCTTGACCGTATCCCAGGCGTCGAAGGCCGGCGGCTTGTCTTCCTGCAGGTCCCGGTTGTAGGCCAGCGGCAGGCCTTTGACGAGAACCAGCAGCGTTTGCAGGCTGCCGATCACGCGCGCCGTCTTGCCGCGGACCAATTCCAGGACATCGGGATTGACCTTCTGGGGCATGATCGACGAGCCGGTGCAGAAGGCCTGCGGCAGCGCGAGGAAGGCGAACTCGGCCGTGGACCAGAGAATCCACTCCTCGGCCCAGGTGCTGAGATGTTCGGCGATCAGGGTCAGGGCGAAGACGAATTCCAGCAAGAAGTCGCGGTCGCTGGACGTGTCCAGGCTGTTGGCGGTCACGGCCTCGAAGCCCAACCGCGCCGCCACATCCTGGCGATCGATGGGCAGGCTGGTGCCGGCCAGGGCCGCCGCCCCCAAGCTCAAGAAGTTGGTCCTCCGTCGCGCGTCGGCCAAACGACTCCGGTCGCGCTGGAACTTCTCGCAATACGCCAGCCAGTAGTGGGGCGCCAGGACCGGCTGCGCGCGGCGCATGTGGGTGTAGCCGGGCAGGATTACGTCGAAGTCCCGCTCGCAGCGCCCGACAAAGGCGCGCTGGAGATCGAGCAGCCGGGCGTCGATCTGGTCGATGGCGGCGCGGACCCACAAGCGCATGTCGGTCGAGACCTGATCGTTGCGGCTGCGCGCGGTGTGCAGTTTGCGGCCGACGTCGCCCAGGCGATCGATCAGGGCGCGCTCGATGTGCATGTGGATGTCTTCCAGTTCGGTGCAGAACTGGAAACGTCCCTGCTCAATTTCTTGGCGGATGTGGCCGAGGGCCTCTTCGATCTGCCGGCTCTCGTCGGCCGTGAGCAGTCCGACTTTGGCCAGCATCTGGGCATGCGCCACCGATCCGGCGATATCTTCAGCGTAGAGCCGTTGATCGAAGCTCACGCTTTCCGTGAACAATTCGACCCGGCGGTCGGTTGCCTGCGAAAACACTCCCCCCCAAGCCTTTTCCGCCACGCCTAACCTCTAAGCACGAGTGCCCAAGAAATAGGATACCCAGGGTTCTACTGTACTCTCGCGACGGCTGGGGTGTCAACGTGCCTTGGGTGGAGGGGGGAGGCACTGAGGTGGAGGCACAGGGGCAGAGGCAGAAAGGCACAGAGGCACAGAGCCACCGCGACGCGAGCCACCGCGACGCGAGCCACCGCGACGCGCGCCACCGCGACGCGCGCCACCGCGACGCGGTGGCCATCTCCCAGCCCGGGGTTGGCCGCGCAGCGGCTACCCCGGGGTAGCAGGCCCTGCGCAAGGCCGAAACCCTGAAAGGGTTTCAGTCGAGTATCGACAGTCGTCTCGTTGCGGCACCCACCGCGAGTTCGGCCTCAACGAACCACGCGCAAACGAGGGCAATACGCGGTGATTCAACCCCTTCAGGGTTGGATGGTGAGATGGCCCATGGCCCAGGGTAGCCGCTGCGCGGCCAACCCTGGGCTGAGAGATGTTGCCCCTTCGGGGCAGAGCCCCGCCAGCCACTCTCCCGAGCTTCTCCTCCCTTTCCCTGGGCAAAGGCACAGAGGGGAGCAGGGGAACAGGGGAACAGGGGCACAGGGGAGATGCAGGCTGGGGATGGCACATTCAGAGGACCTGGCCGATCCTCGGGCCCGCTGGCACGCTGCGGGGGCTACTTGTGTCCGAGCCTGATTTGCGGCTAACATAGAGAGATTTTATTGGCTGCGTTTCCCGACTGGAGAGGGGATGCGGTCGGGTTCTGCGCGGATACGGTTCGGCCGGAGGCCGACCGTCGCCGTGGCAGTCCTCCTCTCCAGAAATCCGTTGGTTTCGCGATTTCGGGCTCCCCCGAACGCAAGGAATTCTCGTAACGTGCCACGCCGCAACGACATACACAAGATTTTGCTCATCGGGTCGGGTCCGATCATCATTGGTCAGGCCTGCGAATTCGACTACTCCGGAACGCAGGCCTGCAAGGCGCTGCGCGAGGAAGGGTACGAGATCGTCCTGGTCAACTCCAATCCGGCCACGATCATGACCGATCCGGAGATGGCCGACCGGACGTACATCGAGCCCCTGACATGGGAAGTGGTGGCCAAGGTGATCGAGGCCGAGCGGCCCGACGCCCTGTTGCCCACGCTGGGCGGTCAGACGGGTTTGAACTTGGCCATGGATCTGGCCAAGCACGGGGTTCTGGAAAAGTACAACGTGGAGATGATCGGGGCCAATGCGCAGGTCATCGCCAAGGCCGAGGATCGGGACCAGTTCAAGGCGGCGATGGAGCGGATTGGGTTGGAGGTGCCGCGCGGCCAGACGGTCACGAGCCTGGCCGAGGCGCGCAAGGCCATCCAGGAGATCGGGCTGCCCTGCGTGGTTCGTCCCAGTTTCACGATGGGCGGCACCGGCTCGGCCGTGGCCTACAATCGCGACCATTTCGAGGAGTTGGTGGCCCACGGCCTGGAGGCCTCGCCGGTCAACCAGGTGCTGCTGGAAGAATCGGTGTTGGGCTGGAAAGAGTACGAGATGGAGGTGATGCGCGACAAGGATGACAACGTCGTGATCATCTGCTCGATCGAGAACTTTGACCCGATGGGCGTGCACACGGGCGATTCGATCACCGTGGCCCCGGCCCAGACGCTGACCGACAAGGAATATCAGCGGATGCGCGACGCCTCGATCGCCGTGATGCGGGAGATCGGGGTCGAGACGGGCGGATCGAACGTGCAGTTTGCCGTTCATCCCCAAACCGGGCGGCTGGTGGTCATCGAGATGAACCCACGCGTGAGCCGATCCAGCGCCTTGGCCTCCAAGGCCACCGGTTTCCCGATCGCCAAGATCGCGGCCAAGCTGGCGGTGGGCTATCGGTTGCACGAACTGCCCAATGACATCACGCGCGAAACCATGGCCTGTTTCGAGCCGACCATCGACTATGTGGTGGTCAAGGTGCCGCGGTTCGCCTTCGAGAAGTTCCCCGAGGCCGACCCCACGCTGACCACGCAGATGAAGAGCGTGGGCGAGACGATGGCCATTGGCCGCACGTTCAAGGAGGCGTTTCAGAAGGCGTTGCGCGGGCTGGAAGTGGGCAGCTTCGGCTTTGGCTGCGACAACAAGGACCTGTGGGGCACGCCCGAACAGCCGACCATCGAGGCGGTGCGCGCGAAACTGGCCTATCCCAACGCGAGCCGGGCCTGGTATCTGCGCTATGCCTTCAAGCATGGCATGACGGTCGACGATATCCACGAGTTGACGGCCATCGATCCCTGGTTCCTGGCGAATCTCCGGGAGTTGATCGAAACGGAGGAGGAACTGCGCAAGGTGGGGGGGCTGGCGGCGGTGAGCGACGCGCTGCTGCGCAAGGCCAAGCGCGAGGGGTTCTCCGATCGCCAACTGGCGACCCTCTGGAACTCGACGGAAATCGACGTGCGCAACGAGCGGAAACGGCGGGGAATCGTGGCCACCTTCAAGTCGGTGGACACCTGCGCCGCCGAGTTCGAGGCCTATACGCCCTATTACTACTCGACCTACGAGGATGAGGACGAAACGCCTCCCAAGCAGCCCGGGCGCAAGCGCGTGATGATCCTCGGCGGCGGGCCGAATCGCATCGGCCAGGGCATCGAGTTCGACTACTGCTGCTGCCATGCCAGTTTTGCGCTGCGTGAGTTGGGCATCGAGTCGATCATGGTCAACTCGAACCCGGAGACGGTGAGCACGGACTACGACACGAGCGACCTGCTGTTCTTCGAGCCGTTGACCACGGAGGACGTGCTGAACATTTGCGACCGCGTGCAGCCCGACGGGGTGATTGTGCAGTTTGGCGGGCAGACGCCGTTGAACCTGGCCCGGGCGCTGTGGAACGCCGGGGTGCCGATCATCGGGACGAGCGTGGATACGATCGAGGACGCGGAAGACCGGGAGAAGTTCAAGAACCTTCTGGACCGGCTGGGGCTGAAGCAGCCGGCCAACGCCATCGTGCGGAACATGACCGAGGCGCGGAACCGGGTGGCCCAGGTGGGCTTTCCGGCGCTGGTGCGTCCGAGCTACGTGCTGGGCGGCCGGGCGATGGAGATCTGCTACGACATGCAGCAGTTCGAGCGTTTCGTGGTGGAAGCCTTCGTGGTGGCCCAGGGTCAGCCGGTGCTCATCGATCGTTTTCTGGAAGACGCCATCGAGGTGGACGTGGACGCGGTTTCCGACGGCCAGGAAGTGATCGTGGCCGGCATCATGGAGCACATCGAGGAGGCGGGGGTTCACTCGGGCGATTCGGCCTGTGCGATTCCGCCCTACAGTCTGCCCGGTCCGGTGGTGACCGAGATCCGCGAGGCCACCTGCGCCATGGCGCGCGAGCTGCGCGTCAAAGGGCTGATGAATGTGCAGTACGCGGTGAAGCGCGAGCAGGGGCGGCCCGTGGTGTACGTGCTGGAGGTCAATCCGCGTGGGAGCCGGACGGTGCCCTTTGTGTCGAAGGCGACCGGCGTTCCAGTGGCGAAGATCGCGGCCAAGGCGATGGTCGACGTGTCGCTGGCCGAGCAGGGGCTGACGCGCGAGCCGATCCCCAGTCACGTTTCGGTGAAGGAGAGCGTGTTTCCCTTTGCGAAGTTCGCCGGGGTGGACATTGTGTTGGGGCCGGAGATGAAGTCCACCGGGGAGGTGATGGGCATCAGCGAACGGTTTTCGATCGCCTTTGCCAAAAGCCAGTTGGCGGCCGGCACCTTGCTGCCCAGCGAGGGGCAGATTTTCCTCAGCGTGACCGATCGCGGCAAGGAGCACATGGTGGGCCTGGCGCGGCAACTGGAGCAGATGGGCTTCGAACTGCTGGCCACGCGCGGCACGGCCCAGCGACTTGAGGAGGCCCGGCTCAGAGTCACACGCGTGAAGAAGATCCAGGAGGGCCACCCCAATCTGCTGGACTACATGGCTGACGGGAAGCTGCGGCTGGTGATCAACACGCCCAGCGGCAAGGGGGCGCGGACGGATGAAGGCCGGATTCGGGCGGCGGCCGTGTTCCACGGCATCCCCTGCATCACCACGCTGCACGCGGCCGATGCGGCTGTGCGCGCCATGTTTGCCCTGCGCGAGGAAGAGCTGACGGTGCAGGCCATCCAGGATCGCTTTCCCAGCTATCTGCGCAAGCGGCCCCCAACCTCGGAAGGCAAGACCGAGCCCAGTTAGCGCCCCAGGTTGACCGAACGCGATAGAATGGCCTGATAGCTGACTGCTGATAGCTGACTGCTGATAGCTGACTGCTGATAGCTGACCGCTGATAGCTGACCGCTCACCTCACAGGAGCCACACGAATGGACGCTCAAACGTTGTTGCGGCAGAACGTGGAGTTTGCTCAGATGCTCGTCCATGCCTACCTGGACGATCTGAGCGACAGTGACTGGGTCGTGCGATCGGTGCCCGGCACCAATCACATTGCCTGGCAACTGGGGCATTTGATTGCCGGCACGCACATGATGCTCACGGCCCTGGGTTGTTCGACTCCGGCCCTGCCGGCCGGTTTTGCCGAGGCGCACAGCAAGGAGGCGGCGGCGATCGACGATCGCTCCCGGTTCCCCAGCCGGCAGCAATACCTGGCATTGATGGAGCAGTTCAAGGCGGCCGCGCTGGCGGCGATCGACGCCACGCCTGCGGAGAAGATGGACCAGCCCGGCCCTGAATCGATGCGCGAATACGCGCCGACAGTCGGCGCGGCCTTGTCCGTCCTGGCCACGCACTGGCTGATGCACGTGGGGCAGTGGGTGCCGATCCGCCGCAAACTGGGCAAGGCGCCGTTGTTCTAGTGTGGTGCGTCGTGCAGATGGGACACGATGGGGTACCATGGCCACGCTTCGTGGCCATACAGTTTCAAGCTTCGGCGGGCCCACGCCGAGCGTGGGCGTGGCGTGGCGTGGCACCCAGCTACTTCAGAACCCGCAATCGCTGGTTCGCGTTGCAGGCCATGACCGACTCGACGCACTGGAAGAAGTCCATGATGCAGGGCACGCGCAGGCGATAATAGACCTGATTGCCCCGCTTCTCATCCTCGACCAACCCGGCGTTCTTCAGAATCGACAGGTGCTTCGACACGGTCGACATGTCGGCCCCGATCATCTCGGTGAGTTCGCAGACGCACCGCTGGCTGGTCCGCGACAACTCGTCGACGATGAACAACCGCGAGGGATGGGCCAGGGCCTTGATGACTTGGGCGCGAGCTTCGTAACGAGCTTGATTCTTGGACTCCATCTTGACTCCATCCAGGGGGTGGTCGCTCAGGCGCCTCAAGGACGGTCTTGTCTGCCGTTCTGCGGCTCACCACCTATTTGGTAGGTTAGCCCAACAGCGGTTCGCCGGCAAGGGTGATCGTATGCCTATCCGTGGTCGATGGCGGCGGAATGGGCCTCGACCTGCTCGGCGAGCAAATGCCGAGCCCAGCCCTCGGCCATCTGGCTGCGGCAGGAGTTGCCCGTGCAGAGGGACAGGATTCTGAGCTTCGGCGAGAATCGAGACGATCCTTGCGAAGTGGGCCAGTCAGCGCCGGGGCGTAGCTCGATCTGATCGACCCGTGTTGCAGCGCGGCGTACAGTGGCTGGCGCACAGTTGCTGCGGGTCGAGCTTGAGGATTTCCTGGAGCCGCTGCCGATCGCGAAGGACCTGCGCGTCTTCGGCCAGCGACTGCTGCGTCCACTTCAAGACGTGTCGCACGGCAGGCGCGGCCTCGCGTCCGGCCAGTCGATAGTACATCCAGCGGCCGGCCTTGCGTCCCTCGACGAGCCGCGCCTGGCGGAGGATGGACATATGTTTCGAGGCGGTCGAGGCGGCCAGCCCGACCAACTCCATGAGCTGGCAGAGGCACAGTTCCTGGCTGGTCAGCGCCAGGAGCATCCGTACCCGGTTCTCATCGGCGAGGGCCTTGGTGATGGCCATCAACTCGCGCATCGTCGCTCCCGAGGCTGGGCTGGCTGGCGTATTGCTCATACACCCGTTTCTAGCCGCGACCTTCCCAGGCGTCAAGCTGGGGGCCGGCAGCGGGGCGGCCACGGGCATGACTGCCGAGGGTCCAAGTTCAGCCGGGCCGCGGTTTTCAGGCCACATGCAGGTCCCCCCGCTCGTGAGTGCTGGATACGATCGCCCCGTTCGTCAGGCGCAGGGTCCGCTTGGCTCGTTCGGCCGCGCGCGGGTCGTGGGTGACCATGACGATCGTCCGCCCTTCGCGATTGACCTCCTCGAAGAAGCGGATAACGTGCTGGCTGGTCTCCGGGTCGAGGTTGCCTGTGGGCTCGTCGGCCAGGATCACGGCCGGGTCGTTGGCCAGCATCCGGGCCAAGGCCACGCGTTGTTGCTGGCCGACACTCAGTTCGCACGGTTTGTGGTGCAGCCGGTCGCCCAGCCCCACCCGTTCCAAGAGCGCGGTGGCCCGGCGTTCCTGCTGCGGTTTGTCCTTTCCGGCCAGGTAGAGGGGGACCTGGACATTTTCCAGGGCCGAGAGGTAGGGAACGAGATTGAAGGTCTGAAACACGAATCCGACCTTCTGCTTCCGGAGCCGTGCGCGCTGGTCGGAACTCAACTCATACAGCGATTGTTTCTCCAGCAGCACCCGGCCGGACGTGGGCGAAAGCATCCCGCCCAGCATCAGCAGCAACGTGCTTTTGCCGCTGCCGCTGGGACCGACGACGGCCACAAAGTCTCCCTGGGAAATCCGCACGCTGGCCCCGTTCAAGGCGGTCACGGTTTGTCCGCGATGCCGATAGCTCTTGGTGACTTCTTCCATCTGCAACATCGTTCAAGTCTCCTGGAAGGTGGCGCAAGGGTCGAGCCGGGCCGCGTGTCGGGCGGGAAAGTAGCTGGCGATCAAGGCGATTGCGGCCGAGATTCCCACCGCCCACAGCACCAGGCCCGGCATGGGCAAGACGACGACTCCGGCCAGTCGCGGGCCAAGCGCCACGGCCAACAGAGTGCCGAGCAGATAGCCGCCGATTCCGCCCACCAGGCCCAGCACGAGGGCCTTGAGCAGGAAGATCCGCAGCACGAGAAAGGAGTCCGCGCCCAGCGCCATGAGCGTGCCGATCTCTCGGCGCCGTTCAAACACATTGGCGTACATGTAGTTGGCGATGCTGGCGCCGCCGACCAGAACAATGATCACCAGGAACATCATCGACAGCCGCGACATGAGTTGGTTGATCTTGATCTGCGCGTCGGCGATCTGGGTGATGGTCACGACCTTGGCCTGCGGCAGCAGTTGGTTGATCTTCTGCACCAGGCCTTTGGAAATCTCCTGGCAGCAGCCGATGACCTCGATGGCATTGATCACCGGCCCTTTGCCCGACAGATCCTGCACCGTGTGCAGGTGGGCGAAGATCCGCGAATCGTCGACGGTGCCGGTTTGCGGAAGCACGGCCGTGACCTTGAACGAACGCGCGAGCAAGGTGATCGTCGCACCCTCTTTCAGGCCCAGGGCCGCGCCGACGTCAGCGCCCAGCAGGACTTCGTCCTCCTCCAGGTTCTCGATGACGCGTTTGCGGACCAGGGTTTTCTTGTCGTCCGCCCCCATCATGCCGACCGAGGCCCCGCAACCGATAGGACGGGAGAAGATGCCCGCGCCCTGCCAAGCGGCCTTGGCCTGGAATTCGCTCTTAGGGAGGATTCCGGTAAGGGTGAAGGTCTTGTCGCCCAGTTCCACCGGCAGGGAGAGCTTGGGCGAGAGGTTGTCCAAGCCTTCCAGGTCCGACAGGGCCAACTGCGTGACGTATTCCTCGGGAATGACTTCGCCCTGCATGTCGGCGGCGTAGTAGTCTTGCAGCGTGGCCGACTTGGGGAGGACCAGGACGTTGGCGCCCAGCGAGTCCATTTCCCGGGCCACCGCCAGTTCCGAGTAGTGCGAGATGTTCTTGATGGAAACAATGACCGTAATTCCCAGGAGGATGGCCAGAAAACTGGTCAGCAACTGGTTCTTGCGCTCGAAGATTTCGCGCCACACAAGGGTTCGCAGATTCATGGCCGGTGCTCCTATCGTTTCGGGCCGCAGCCACCGGGGCCGCATTTGCCGCCTGGACAGCCAGCCGATTGTGCCGAGGCCAGCGTGGCCACCAATTGTTGCTTGCTCACGCGGCCCTCGAACTTGCCCACGATCGTTCCCGGCGGGGCCATGAACACGGTCACCGGGCTAGCGGTCTGGGGATTGATCTGGAGGCTGTGCAGGAAGGTTGTTTCCGCCGGTTCGGCCGAATTCAGGTAGACCACTTCGGTGGCCGCGGTGTAGTTCTGGTCGGACTTGAATTCGTGTACGCCCTGCAGCGCGGCGGGATCGACGTTGGCGTTGGCGTTCTGTACGCACAGCAGCACCAGTTTCCGGTCCTGGAGGGCCTTCATGCATTTTTCCGTGCAGGGGCTGACAAAGGCCGCCAGCAGTTGCCCTTCCTCGACCTTGCCGGGGAAAGCCTTGGTGATCGCCCCGCAGGGCGCCAGGGCCAGGACCATCGGCATGGGGGCCCGGCTCATGCCGTAGCGATCGACGATCGCCCTTTCGGCTGGGTCGGTGGCCTGCACGGCCGCGATCATGGCTCGATCCGGCATCTTGGCCACGGTCGCCTCCAGCACCTTCCACATCGCATCGCTCTGCGGGTTCTGCTCTTTCCAGAAGAACACGAACAGGTACTTTCCGGCCGCAGCGGCTTGCTCGATGGCCGCCATTCCCTGGCCCGCGGCCTGCGCCTGGGGATTGCCGGAAGGCACAACCGGGCTTTGGGCCCGGGCAACCCCGGCCAGCAACAGGGCGGCCAGGCAAACGCAGGACAAGACTCGCATCGGCATCCTCCTGTGGGCACGAGCATTGAGACGCGGACGGCTATTCAATCCGAGGCTGCGGCCGGTTCCGGCTACTACGGCTGCGGTCCACAGCCGCCGGGGCCGCATTTGCCGCCCGGGCAGGCCGCCGAGGCAGCCTTCTCCAACGCGGCGACCAGCTCCTGCTTCGTCGTCGCGCCCGTGAATTCTGCGATCACGGCCCCGGGCGGGGCCATGAAGGCCGTCATGGCGTTCTCGGTCTTGGGGTTGATCTTGAGGTCGTTGAGGAGAGAAGCCTCGCGATCGTCGGACGGATCAAGCGTGACGATCTCCGTGGCTTCCTTGTATCGCGGGTCGGCCTGGAAATCGCGCAGGCCTTGCATGGCAGGCTCATTGGACTTCGTCGATTTGTTCTGGATGCACACGAACACCAGCTTGTTCTGCTGGAGGGCCTTCATGCAGCGTTCCGTGCAGGGCGTAGCGAAGGCGGCGAGCAGATCCTTCTCCTCGACCTTGGTGGGAAACCCGCCGGTGATGGCGCCGTTGGGCGCCAGCGCCAGGATCAGGGGCATCGGCGCCCGATTGAGTTGGAACCGTTGAATGATCCGCTTCTCCGCGCGCGACGTGACCTGAATCACGACCGAGTCGGCGCGGTCCGCCGTTTTGGCCATCGCCGCCTCGAAGACGGTCTTCATCGCGGCCGTTGCCGCATCGTCTTCCTTCCAGAAAAGGGCAAACAAATACTTGCCGCTGGCCGCCGCCTTCTCGATCGCGGGCAGGCCCAGTTCGCCTTCCGGCCCAGGCCCTTGGTCTATGGAGAGACGTGACTGTTCCGCGTCACCGCGCTGGTCGGCCGGCGATGCGGAGGCCGCCTGTCCCGAGGGCTTGCACCCAGGCACGGCAATGGCCAAGGAGACCCCCAGGAGTGCGACGAGGCCGACCATCGCGAATTGATCTTGGGCCCGCCATCGCCGGTCTCGGCGGCAGGCCGAAAGGGAAGGGGCCATCGTCTTCAGGTTTCTCATATCCGCCATCTCCCATGTCCGCTGTGGAAAGGTGGAACGCCGGCCAGTCGTCGGCGTCCAGGTCACTGTTTTATTATTCGCCAAATGACGAAATGTTACACGAAGGCCGCGGACCGTGCCAGGGCAATTTCGGAACCGGGGCGAGTACGCTCCGGGACCAGGACCAACGCGCGCTGCATCCGTGTGCGGCATCTTTTCGGTCGTGGGCAGCGGAAACGGTTTGCTGGCCGTGCGTTACGGGGCCCTGCGCCAGGCGCCGGCCCCGGCTGGAATGTTCGAATTCCTTCAGTGAAGGAAAACAGAAGACAGCCCCCGGGGAAGGGGTGCTATCCTATTGATCTCTGCATTGTTAATGGCCCCGGCCGCCCAACGGAAGGCCGGGAAAACCGGGCTCCCGATGGTCGCCCTTGGTTCATTCGCTATGCAGGACCCAATAAGGGCCGGTCCGAAAACCTGTCGGCAGCTCAGTCCTGCTGGGCCGCTCAGCCTGGTGGGGCGGTTATGGGATAGGTCCTAAGCTGGCCTCTCCTGGACACGGATCGCTGTGCGCACGCGTCGCGGGGGGCGGGAACGACTCCAGAATTGTCACATCCAAGAGGAAGAGGAACACGTCATGCGCGATCTCTCTACGCGGCCATCGTGCGGCCGATCACGACGTGAGTTCTTGGGCCAGTCGGGGCGTGTCCTGGCCGGGCTTTCGTTGGGCGCGGCGCTGTCGGCGCGGGCCTATGCCGGCGAGCAGAACACGCTCAAGATCGCCCTGGTCGGCTGCGGCGGACGGGGCACGGGCGCGGCGGCCAATGCCTTGCGCACCGCGGGGCCCACGCAATTGGTGGCCATGGCCGACTTCTTCGAACCACGCCTGCAGACCAGCCAGAAGAACCTGCTGAAGCAATTCCCCAAGCAGGTCGAGGTCCCGACCGAGCGGCAGTTCGTTGGCTTGGACGCCTATAAGAAGGCGATCGACGCCGTTGCGCCCGGCGGGGTCGTGTTGCTGGCCACGCCGCCCGCGTTCCGGCCGCTGCACGTCGAGTACGCGGTCGAGAAGGGCTGCCATGTGTTCATGGAGAAGTCGTTCGGGGTGGACGCGCCCGGCGTGCGGCGGATCATCCAGGCGGGCGAGGTCGCAGGGCGGAAGAATCTGAAGGTGGCGGGCGGACTGATGAGTCGCCACTATAAGCCGCTGGAGGCGGCCATCGAACAGGTTCACAAAGGCGTGATCGGCGATCTGGTCACGCTGTGGGCCTATCGCGAGCACGGCCCGGTGGGCTTCAAACCGCGCGAGCCGGGCCTGAGCGAGCTGGGCCATCAGATCCGCAATTACTCTTGCTTCACCTGGCTCAACGGGACGTTCCTCTTGGACTGGCTGATTCACAATCTGGACATCTGCTGCTGGGTCAAGGGGGCGTGGCCCGTTTCGGCTCAAGGGCAGGGCGGACGGCAGGTACGCACCGAGCCGGATCAGTTGTTCGACCACTACGCGGTGGAATACAGGTTCGCCGACGGCACGCGGTTGCTGGCTCAGGGACGCTGCATCGGCGGTTGCTGGGGCTTCTTTGGCAACGTGATCCATGGCACCAAGGGGGCCGCCGTGCTGGGCGAAGGCGTTCCGCATCCGAAGATCTACAAGGGTTATCGCGAAGAGCCCGGCAGCCTGGTCTGGGAATACCCGGACAATCAGAAGGTGGCCTACGCCAGCGCCTATCAGAACGAACAGGACCTGTGGTTCGACGCCATCCGCCAGGACAAGCCCTACAACGAGAGCCAGCGATGCGCTATGGCGACCATGGTGGGGATCTTGGGGCGGATGGCGGCGGAGTCGGGCAAGGAGATCACCTGGGAACAGGCGCTGGCCTCGACGGCCGAACTGGCGCCGGGCTTGGCCGAGTTCACGGCCGAGAGCCAGCCGCCTGTGATGCCCGACGCGCAAGGTCGCTATCCGGTGGCCATCCCGGGCGTGAGCAAGCCGGTGTGAGGGAAGGGGCAAGGGGAATGCGGAATGCGGAAGTCGGAATGCGGAAGTCGGAAGTCGGAATGCGGAATGACGAATGACGAATGACGAATGACGAATGACGGAAGGAGGCAAGGCTCAGAGGGGAAGAGGGTGGACTGCTCACGAGTTATGTCGGGGCCGCACCCTTGACCACCGACACGAGCCCCGACACCGCAATGTGCTGCCACCGCAATGTGCTGCCACCGCAACGCGAGCCACCGCAACGCGAGCCACCGCAACGCGGTGGCCATCTCCCAGCCCGGGGTTGGCCGCGCAGCGGCTACCCCGGGATA
>CALARR010000306.1 GCA_937889015.1 uncultured Planctomycetales bacterium
CGATCGTCGCGGCCCACGCAAGTCTTTCGCCACCGTGCACCAACGGCCGCCAGGCGGGGCGATCTTCTTCCACTCAGGCGGCGGTCAGCACCGGCGCCTCGCTGCGAATCTTCAGCCCGGCCTTCTGTACGGTCTCCAGGGCGTGCTTCAGGCTCACCACGAAGCGTTGCTCGGAGTAGATGGCGTACTTGGCCCGGCAGTCGGCTGGGGTGAAGTTGATCGTAATCACGTTGGCCCCGGCATTGAGCCCCATCAGTTGGCCGCCCGGCCGCAGTTTTTCCAATGCGCTGATCGAAGGAATCAGGCTGGTCTTCAAGGCGATCCGCCAGAGGGCCATGAGATTCAAGGCCAGGTCCAGGTCGCCGGGGCCGAACTGCTCGAAGGGGGTGCCTTCGTTGGGGATGAAGGGCGCCGTGCTCACGAAGTCGGGCTGGATCTCCAGGGCGAAGAGGAAGTCTTCGGCAACGCTCTCCAGGGTCTGGTGGGGCAGCCCCACCATGTTGCCCGTGCCCAGCTTCATGCCCGCCTCGCGGATCGCGGCCAGGCACTGCAGGCGATGCGCCGGCGAGACCTTGGCGATCTGGCGATAGTACAGCGGGTCGGACGTTTCGTACTTGAGGATGTAGGCGTTGGCCCCCAACTCGGCCCAGCGGCGGTAGGTCTCCTTGGGCCGCTCGCCCACGCACAGCAGAACGTCCATTCCCATGTCGAGCTTGATCTTGGGAATCACGGCCTCGAGGGTCGCATCGCACTGCCGGTCTTGCCCCGCCTGCAGAAAGACCGTCGAGATCTCGTGGGCCTTGATCTGCCCTGCGATGGCCAGGATCTCTTCCTGCGACATGCGATAGCGCTCGATCGCCCCGTTGTGGCAGCGCATCGCGCAGTAGTTGCAGCACTTCTCGCAGTGGTTGGAAATCTCGATCACGCCGCGCAGCAACACGCCGTCGCCGCCGTGCCTGGTGCGCACGGTCCGCGCCTCGCGGAAAAGCGCTTGCTGTTGTTCTCCCCGCGCCTGCAGCCACCGCAGCACGGTCGGTTTGTCGAGTTGCTGGATGTCGATCATGGTCGCACACTCCGTCGGGTCTGTCGCCGCTGCGAACCGCCCGGCTCGTATCGCCGGGCTGGACGCTCGAGTCACGGCTGGCAATGGTTATAGGGATTCAAGGGACCGTCGGCATAGGCCGATCGCGGGAAGGGGACATAGTCGGGATGCGAGAACTGCTCGGCCACCTCGTCGGCGAAGAAGGCCCCCAACTCGGTGAGCACCATCGCCTTCTCGTCCTCCACCAGCAGGCCATGGGTCTTGAGATTCTCGATCTTGGCGCGGAACACCTGGTCCAGCGAACGGCCGGTCCGCTTCAGGAACAGGTCCTTGCGCACGTCGCGGTTCTTCAGCGGCAGGATGATCGCCCACCGCATCTGCTCCTCGGTGCTGCGGATCAGGCCCCGGTTCAGGGGCAGCCGGCCCGCCTCGATCGACGCGTAGTACTCTTCGAAACTGGGCGTGTTCAATCCGAACCGGTCGCGCAGGCTGCTGAAGGCCGTCAGGCCCAGCCCGATCTGATCGTACAGCATGCAGCACTGGTTGTGGGCATAGCGCGAAAAGTGCTTCTTCTCGCGCGAGTAGACCCGCCGCAGGTTCTCGTGATAGCCATGTTCGGCCAGCACGTCGACGGCCATCTGCTTCATCAGCAGCGAGTCGTCGGCCGTGGGAAACAGCTCGGGATGCACCTGCTGCAGGTGCTTGATCGGCCCCTGGAAATCCCCGTAGGCCTCGATCTTCAGCCGGTAGAGTTGAATCTCCTCGACCCCTAGCGTTACGGCCTTCTCGACCACCTCCACCCAATTCTGCAGCGTCTCGCCCGGATGGCCGAAAATGAACTCGATGTTCACCTGGTAGCCCATCCGCAGCGAGTTCTCGATCGATTCCACGGCCGTCTGCGCATCGTGCGGACGGTTCATGAGCTTCAAGACATCGTCGTTCAACGACTGCACGCCGATCGTCAGCCGGTCCACCCCGTAGGACCGCATGATCCGCAGCCGCTCCAACCCTTCCTCGCCGACCAGCGTGCCCGGGTCCACGTCGTAGTTGAACTGCCGGCACCGCGACAGGTCGACCCGCCGCACGAAGTAGTCGAGAAACAGCTTGAGTTGCTCCGGCGTGAGATAGGTGGGCGTGCCGCCGCCGATCAGGATCGAACGGGCCTGGATCTGTTGCAGTCCCAGCCGGCGGAGATAGATGTCCATCTCCTGCTCCAAGGCCGCCAGATAGCGGTCCTTCTCCGCCGACTGCTCGCCCAGCTTGCCCGGATAGTGGCAGAACAGGCACCGCTGCTTGCAGAAGGGGAGATGCACGTACACATCCAGCAGCCCGTCGTCCGGCAGGCTGTAGCCGGCGAACAGGTCTTCTTCGCGGATGGGCTTGTACATGGTGATGGGCGGATAGTGCACCGAGGGATAGAAGTCGCCGCCCCGGTTGATGAGTCCCAGGTCCTGCAGACGCCTGAGGTCCTCGATCCGCTGCCGAGCCTTCGCTGTAACGCATTGTTGTTCCACGACGCTCATGGCTACTGCTCCCATATCTCCCAAGGGTATCCCCAGGTGTTCGGTTTACACGCCGCCGTAACGCACCAGCAACACGACGCCGGCCACCGTGGTCAGCGTGCCCAGGACCGTGCTCCAGGTGGCCTTCTCTTTGAGAAACACCACGGCGAACGGCAGCACGAACACCGGCTCGATCGAACCCAGCGTGTTGGCCACCGACACGTCGACATACTTGATCGCCACCAGCGACAGCCAGAAGCCGCCGAAAGTCACCAGCAGCACCGCCGCCAGAAAGCCGGCGCCCAGACGCAGGTCGCGGAAGGGCAACAGCCAGTCCCGCAGCCGGCCGCTGGCCAGCCCGAACAAAAACATCCCCACCGCGCCGGCCGCCATCCGCAAAAAGGTCGCCTGAAGGGCCGAAACCGAATCCAGGCCTTCTTTGGCGATGATCATCGAAACCGACATGCAGACCACCGACAGCAGGCCGAATAGCATGCCGCGCCGGCCGGTCACCCCTTGCTCGCCGCCCACCTTGCCCAGCAGCACCGTTCCCACGCCGCAGATGACTAACCCAATGCCCATCCAGGCCCAGGGCGCGGGCGACTCGCCGAGATACACCACGGCCAACACCACGGTCAGCACCTGCCCCAAGGTCAACAGGACGATCAAGGCCACCGGCCCCAGGTCCTGCAGGGCGGCGAAGAAGAACGTGTCGCCCAGGGCGATCCCCAGCAGCCCACTGACCACCAGCAACACCAGGTCGTCGGTCGCCAGAGGCTGGAAACCGACCAGGGCCAGGGCCGCAGCCAGAAACACCACGCTGATGATCTGCTTGGCCAGCGTCATGGCCGGCGAGGAGAGCCGCTCGCCCAAACGCTTGAACAGGATCGACCCCAACGCCCAAGAGGCAGCCGAGCCCAACGCCGCTGCGATTCCGATGAGCTTTGGGTCCATGAGAGTGCCTGCCACCTAGGGGACGCTGGGCTCTGGGTTTGTTGTACTACCACCGCCGGAGCGGGGTCAAGCCCCCGCACGTTTGGCCGGCCAGGCTTCCTGATTCCACGGTGGGGGAAGCTCGGTCTTCAGAATCAATACAAGGCCCCTGGCACCTTGTGACACGCGGAACTTCCCGGCCCCGATCGATCGCTGCATGGCTTTGGGGCTTTGCGCGGCGAAGGGACCGCGGCCGACCAACGGGAGGTCCAGGAAATCGCGCTTCCGCGACCGACTCTTCCCCGCGGTGCCTGCCCCTCAACTCTTCGGCGAGGCAGGAACTCCAAGAGAACATCCTGCGGCCGGCCTCCGTTGGCTGAATCACGCACATCCGCCCCATACCCCAGAGAATCGCGATACCAGACTTCCAGCGATGGCAGGGCCACCGTCCCTTTGCACCGGCTGACACCACCTTGAGGGATCTGTTGTCTGCCCTGCTCGCGGGTCCGCGATCTGGTGACGACCATTACTTCAACTGGCAAATCGGTCTGTCACAGGCTAGACTCCACTTTGTATTTCTGTAGGCGGAGGGAACCTCGCTTCCTTCCCGGCCGGGCGCGCGTCGTTCTCGCGGAAATCGGCAGGGTTTCTCGTGCGGACCCCAACGCTCGACAAACTCCGCCTCATTGAACATCGGCCCCAGCCAACGGCGATCGCGCGGCAGAGGCGGCAAAATCGGCGCCTTCAACAGGGTACAAGCATGGCACTCATCACGCTCCAAGAAGTACGCAAACGATACCTGCTGGGCGACAATGTGGTCGACGCCCTGCGCGGGGTGTCCCTCTCGATCAACCGCGGCGAATACGTGGCCCTGATGGGCCCGTCCGGCTCGGGAAAATCGACCCTCATGAACACCTTGGGCTGTCTCGACCGGCCTACCAGCGGCAGCTATCTCCTCGACGGCCAGGAAGTCACCACCATGTCGTTGGAGGAGCGCGCCGATCTGCGCAACAAGAAATTCGGCTTCGTCTTTCAGAACTTCAATCTCCTGGCGCGGGCCAACGCCCTGGAGAACGTGGAGCTGCCGCTGATCTACGCGCGCCGCTACACGTCCCGGCAGCGACGTGAGAAGGCCACCGAGGTCCTCAACCGCGTCGGGTTGGGAGAACGATTGGATCATCGACCGGCGCAGCTCTCCGGCGGCCAGCAACAACGCGTAGCCATCGCGCGCGCCTTGGTCAACGATCCGGCCATCATCATGGCCGACGAACCGACCGGCAACCTGGACTCGAAGACCAGCGAGGAGGTTCTGGCCTTGTTCCGTGAGCTGAACAAGCAGGGTAACATCACCGTCATCATGGTGACCCACGAGCCCGACGTGGCCCAGCACGCCGATCGGCTCCTCTTGCTTCGCGACGGGGCCATCGTTCAAGACACCACCGACATGAAGCAGGCGCCCCAGCTCCCGCCGACCTGAGCGGCGGTGGACATCGGCAACTCAGGTCCCGGTGCGCAGCGTGCTCTCTTCGCGCCACCAGCGGCGCACGTCGTTGCGGACTTCGTCCGTGGGGAATCGATAACCCTCCAGTTGCGACTCTCCGCCCAGCATTCCGCCCGTCGATTCCAACCCCAAAGATCGCGGTTGGCGTTGGCGGCGCTGGAGCAACATCCCGGCCGCCGTGGCGCCCAATTGGGGCCCGGCCTCGTCTCCAACGCGCAGCAGATCCTTGCGATCCATCAGGCCGGCCAACCAGGCGTCCACCTCCGGCCAGGGGTCGCGCGCGGCGATCGCCAGGGCCGCACACCAGGGCAGCCGATACGGCGGACGCGTGGGCTCCAGAAACCGCTTCTCGGCAATCGCCTGCAGCAACCCCGGAATGGCCTCTTTGGTTCCGTGCTGCACCAGGAACAAGCACAGCAGGACGTGGCGGCTGGGCTGCGGTTCCTCCCCCTCGGCCGCCAGCAGCGGCTCATCCGCAAGGCGATTGAGGTACTGCCCGGCAAACCGCGAGACCTCGATCGCATCCAACTGCACCAGCATCCCCAACTCCCGGTCGCTGAGCACATGCTTTTCCGCCAGCCAGCGCTCGCCGGTGCGGCGGCTGATCTGCGCCAGCCGCTGGGCTTCCTCCGTCTGGGACTGGTACGTGTACAGCATTCGCCGCCGCGGCGTGGGCAGGTTCACCAGGTGAAAGAACGCGGCCGGATTGGTGGGATGCGGAAAGGCCACTCCCGATGGGTATTCGCCCGGCGTCAGACTGTTCCCGCTCACGCACCGCGCCACGCGATCGTCGATAGAGTCGAAGTGGCTGGCGCGCGCCGCGCCTTCCGCCTGGTTGGGCTCGCCCACGATCAAGTGCTGCTCGCCCAGGTGCCGGTGGCCTTGCCAGTACTCGGCGACCAGCGCCGGACGAGTCCAATAATGCACGTTCTCCAGACGACTCCGCGCAGCCGGATTCTGCTCCTGCCCGATCCGCGACTCCAGAATCGCGCGCACGCGCTGTGCGCACTCGTCGTGGGTCAGGGCAAAACGCAACTCGCGCTCGGCTCGCCGGTGAACCCATGCGCCGTCGGTCGGCGATTCGTCGGCCAATTGCTCCACCCATCCCTCGATCTGTTCCGCGCGGATTGGCGGCCCTTCTCCCTCGGCCGGATCGAGCGCCATCCAGGCCCCTAACACCAGATCCCATGCCGCAGTCAGACGGCGTTCGCTGTCCACCTCAAGGGGCGCCGCGTTGAGCCGCTGGCGAAGTTGCAGCAAGAGCGGGCCGATCATCGGCGGCGATCCCAGCAACCACCGCAATCGCCTGTCCGCCGCCAGGCGGACCGCGTACTCGTCGTCCTCCAGTTGCTCCAGCAACCGTTCGATGCCCGCCGGGGTCATCGTCCGCACGGGCGGCATGGCCGCCGGTGGCAATCGCCGCAACCAACGCTGCAGATGCCACCGTACCTCAAACGAGATCTGCGGATCCAGCAGCGATTCCTGGAGACTTTGGCCCAACGCCGCACGCAGCTCGGGTTGCCGCAGCCAACCCTCCACAACTTCCTCGGCCTGCTGCCGGACAGGAAATTCGGCGGCATCCAACTGCCCCAGCAAGGCCGGCCATTGGTCGCGAACCACGGCAGAAGCGGACACGCTTGTCCCGTCGGGCTCGCTGGCCTGGGGCAGCGTAGGCGCGGCCATCCCAAGGAGCACTGCCACCGGGATCAAGGCTTTGTGGATGATTGCCATAGATACCTGTCACAACAGCGGAACCGCTCGCCCCGGCAGCCGGAACAAGCCCGGTCCCCCAGCCGCTGGCGAATTCGTGTCACTCGACCGCTGTTGGGTACCTCCCATCTTATTCACCCGGGCCAGTTTGCGGCTAGAGCGTATCTCCCAGGCCCCGGGTATCTGGAACGCACAGCCCGATCCACGCCTGAATCGCAAGCCAAGGCAAGTCATCACGGCTGCGTCACTTACGCTGCGGACTTCGCAGGGGCCGTGAACCATCCAAGCTGTCCGGGTTCCCCAAACCACGGTCACCGGCGGCCAACCCGCTCTCCCCTCAACCCCATCACAGCCGCTCTTGCCCTGCGAACCGATTTCGGATACAAGCTCCGGGCCCCAATAGGCCTCACAACGCGGGATGGATGCGGAGTTGTAAGTCTATGCGAAAAAATATCTTAGGACGTGGCTTCTGGCCTTGCTACCGTTCCCGCTGGCTTGCGCCCTGTCTGCTGGCAATGCTCGCTCTGGTCTTGAGCGTCCGAGCGACCAACGCCGCCGAGCGGCTCACGGCCGACACCGTCAAGGCCGGTCTGCGAACCACCACCGTCGAGGAAGACGGCTACGTGGACCGGATCCTCGCTCTGGTCAATCAGGGCACGATTCCTTACAGCATGCTGGAAGGCACCTTCCAATGGGCACGTCGGAAGTCCCACCACAAGTTTCAGTACTTCAAACACGCGATGGACTTGCGCATCGCGAGGAACGAATGATCGCCCCCCCCGGCAGGCGGCAGCCGCCTGCTTTCGCCGGCTTGGCAAGGATGCGCGGGGCTGAGCTCGACCAGCAGGAGGGCCATGGCTCGGCCCGATCGGGCAGAACGTTCTAGCCATCCAGTCCACTCCTGCAGCGCGCTGCGCACGGGACGCAGATCTCTTTCGAAACCGAGGCCCGTTGAGGGAGCCGAGGACACGATTCGCGGTGATGGGGGCCGTCAAGTTGTCGCGGTCTTCTGCGCGGGGATCTGCTGTGGGAACCTGAGGCGGGATAGAGACGTGGCCTCTTCCCCGGCGGCGGCACAGACACTATAACCAAGAATCCCCAGCCATTGCCTTTATTGCGTCTCAGGTAAGTCCTGCCGTGAGGCCGACCATCCAGAGGTCGGTTTTCCCGGACAAGGGCCGGGACAGCCACGACATTCCTTTTCTGACACCCAATAACCCCGCTCCCTCCCTGGGCACACCCGCCCACGCAGCCGCAAGGAACCCGCTCCATGTCGCAGGAACCGCAACAGCAGTACTGGCTCAAACAGTTGTCCGGCTATCACTGGCTGGTGCTCATCGTCTGCACCCTGGCGTGGTCCTTCGACTGCTTGAACCAGCAGTTGTTCAATCTCGCTCGGACCCCGGCCCTGGCCGACCTTTTGTCGCTCTCGCCCGACGCGTCCCAGGTCAGCACTTGGGGCGGTTGGAGCACTTCGGCCCTGCTGATTGGCTGGGCCACGGGCGGGATCATCTTCGGCATGCTGGGGGATCGAATCGGTCGGGTGAAGACTCTGATCATCATGATCCTGGCCTATTCCATCTCCACCGGTTTGTGCGGTCTCTCGTACAGCTCTTGGGACTACGTGATGTACGCCTTCATCACCGGCGTGGGCGCGGGCGGCATCTTTCCCGTTTGCTGTACGCTGTTGGCCGAGAGTCTGCCCGACAGCGTTCGGCCCCAATCCTTGGGGATGATGCAGGCCTTCTCGGCATTCGGCAACGTGAGCGCGGCCTTCATCTCGTTGGGCTTGCTGGAGTTGTTGGCGCGCGGCGTCATCGATACGCACTGGCGCTGGATGTTCAGCGCCGGAATCATACCGGCCTTGCTCTCGATCATCGTCTTTCGCCGGCTCCGCGAGCCCGGGGCCTGGCTCAAGGTCATGGCCGCGGGGGGCAAGAAGAAGGCCGGTTCGATCATCGAGTTGTTCCGCGACCCCTTCTGCCGGCCGCGTGCGATCGTGGGCCTGTTGTTGGCCGCTTCCGGCGTGGTCGGACTGTGGGGCATCGGCGTGTTCAGCAACGACCTGATGCAGGCCATCACGCGCGGCAAGTTTGACGACGCGCAGCGCAAGGCGGGTCAGGTGGAGTTGGACCGCCAGTTTGTGGCCCTGGCCATCGCTTCGCCCCAGGAATTGGCCAGCGTCCGCGACAAGGTCGAAGCCCGGCACCTCCTGGGCGCCGATGGCAAGGATAAAGACGCTCAGGCCTTGTACGAGGCCGCCCTGCGAATGCCCAAGGACCAGCCCTTCTCGGCGGAGTCCGTGTTGGCGGCTCTCGACAAGCCCGACGCCGATCGCAAGATCCAGCCACAGGCCCAGACCGACGCCGAACGCGACCAGCGACGCGATAAGGTCCTCAAGGCGGCCACCGCCGGCACGTCGCTGGAACAGCACGCCGAGCGGATCGTGAAGCGGCAGAAGGACCGCTCCATGCAGGCCCTGGGATGGGCCGCCAAGACCCTTCTGATGTTCAACGTGGGCGCCTTCTTCGGAATGTACATCTTCGCGCGCGTCACGCAGATCATCGGCCGTCGTCCGACCTTTGCCCTGGCCTTCATCGCGGCCGCAGTCACCACGGCCACCGCCTTCATGTACATGTCGGAGACGAACTACTTCATCCTCGTTCCCTTGATGGGGGCCGCGCAGTTGTCCGTCTTCGGGGGCTACGGCATCTACTTCCCCGAGCTGTTCCCCACGCGCCTGCGGAGCACCGGCGCTTCGTTCTGCTATAACGTAGGACGGTACGTCGCGGCCACGGGTCCGTTGAGTATTGCCTTCTTGAAGAACAACGTTTTCGCACATACGGCCGATCCGTTCCGTTATGCGGGCGTGGCCATGTGTTCCTGCTTCCTGCTGGGACTCGTGGCGCTGCTGTTCGCCCCGGAGACCAAGGGCAAACCGCTGCCCGAGTAGTTGCGAAGTGGCCCTCGCGGCAACCAACTCAGCTTCGCAGGGCTTCAGCTACTGGCGGCCGATCCGACTGGATTGGATCGGGGGTGTCTGCTACAATTGGGGTGTTGAAGCAGACCTTGCCGATACGGAAGTATATGGCCTGTTTGTGGCGAATCTTGACCGTTGCGGCTCTCGTCACCCACCTGTGGATGGGGTGCTGCGCGCACCACAGCCACGCATGTGAACGCCCTGTGCATTCCGAACATGGCGATGGTGGCCCCCATGAGGACTGCCCTGGTGATCGAGACGGTCAATCCGATCACGGCCAGCATGGAACGCATGATTGCCAAGGCAGCCCGTGCTCATTCGTTCTCCCAAGCCCGCCGAGCCACGGCTCCAACCCGTCCAGCCAGAGCTTGCACGGGTCATACCTAGCGGTGCTCGTTATCCGGCCTTCTTCAGCAGGTGACTTCGGCCAGGGACCATCCCAGTTCAGCGACCGTATTCTGCCACCGGTTCGCCTGCATCTCGCCAATCAAGTCCTGTTGATTTGATTGCGCGCTCTTTCTTTGCGTTGCTGTTCCTTCCGAGACAGCGTGGTCGGCGGCTGCCAGCCGACTAGACGTACGCGCGCAGGCCAGAGGACCTTCTCTTGCCTGGAATCAGTTTCTGGCTGGGAAACTCCGTTTGGACAGGCGTGTCAGATCCTCCAAGACAATGTCGTGGCAAGGTGGACCCATGAATCGGATCAAGCGAGCTGCAAAGCTTCTGGGCGTGTTGGCAGTCGGTGCCCTGTTGGGGGCGGTGGCGATGGCTGCCAATCAAGAATGGCGCGTGGCAGCCGCAGCCTTGGTCACTCGGAGTCTGGGGACCGAGAAGACAGCGCCGCCGGCCGATCCCCATGCCGGGCACCAACATCCGCAGACGACTGAAGGTGAGGAGCGGATCGTCTTGACGGAACAGGGCCGCTGGAGCGCGGGCATCGAAGTGGGGCATGCCGAGCGCAAGCCATTCGAGCGCTCAGTCTCGTTTCCGGGCATCGTTCGCACCCGTCCAGGCCGGTCCATTGTGAAGGTTCCCGCGCCCCTGACCGGCATCGTAACCCGCGTTTACCGAGAGCGGGGCGAGGCCGTTGTGCCCGGCCAGCCGCTGTTTGAGATCGCCTTGACCCACGAGGAACTCATCCGAGACCAGGCGGAATTTCTGGCCGCCTTGCAGAAAGCCAGGATTCTGGAACAAGAGATTGAACGCCTGAAGACGGTTTCTGAAGGCATCATTCCGCGCAAAGAGTTGCTGCAACGTGAATATGAGTATCGGCAACTGCAAGCCGAGTTGGACACGGACCGACAGGTGCTGCGACTGCACCGCTTGCCTGTTGAGCACGTTGCCAGTATCGAGCGGAACCGGAAACTCGTCGAATCCCTCACAATCTCCGTGCCCGAGGTTTCGCAGGACGAGTCCTGCGTGTTGCAGATTCAGGAAATCAGCGTGGAGAAGGGCCAGGCGGTGACGGCAGGCGAATCCATGTGCGTGATCACCGATCACTGTGAATTGTTGATCGAGGGCAGCGTTTTTGAGGACGAGGTCAAGGTGTTGCACGAGGCGGTGCAGGGCGACAGGCCGGTGGCTGCCGTATTTGAGACTGAGGACGGCGGAAAGAAGCAGGTCCGTAGTGTGTCAGGCTTGCGCGTGCTCTGGGTGGACGACCGCGTGGACCAGGAATCACGGACCGTGCGGTTCGGCGTCCGATTACCGAACGAGGGCCTGGTCTACGACAAGACCGAAGGCCAACGGCGGTTCATCGCACGTCAGTTCAAGCCCGGCCAACGGTGCAAGCTGCAAGTCTCCGTGGAAACCTTGAACAACTGCCTGGTCCTGCCTCTGGGCGCGGTGATCGAGGACCGCGTGCAAAGTTGCGTCTTCGTGCAGAGCGGCGACACCTTTGCGCTCAAAGTGGTCAAGGTTCGCTATCGTGGGCCTACGGAGGTTGTTGTGGAGCATACGGCGACGGGCATCACCCCGCATGACGTGCTGGTGGTCAAAGGGGGAGGGCAGTTGCTGGCGGCGATCCGCAGCGGCGGGGCCCTGCAATCGACGTGCGATTGCGGGCAACAACACTAAGAACCGATAAGCCATGCGACCAGGGCGACCAACGGGAGCCCGGTTTCAAGGGAGAAACGCCTGTACAGGGCTGCATCCCTTTTCTGAACATCAATAAACTCGCTGCGGCGGCTTACCGGAGTACCATCTCGTGTTCAACGCCATCATTCGCTTTTCGCTCCAACATCGCCTCCTGGTATTCGTTGGCGCGCTGTTGCTTTTGGGCGTTGGCGGCTACCAAGCTGCGCACCTGCCCATCGACGTGCTGCCCGACCTGAACCGGCCCAGGGTAACGATCATGACCGAGGCGCTGGGAATGGCCGCCGAAGAGGTCGAGATGCGTGTTACGACCCCGCTGGAGACCGTGCTCAACGGCGCGACGGGCGTGCTGGCGGTGCGTGGCAACTCGACCGTTGGACTGTCGATCATCACCGTCGAGTTCGACTGGGGCACCAACGTCTACGCCGCGCGGCAGATCGTCGGTGAGAAGTTGACGCTCGCCGCCCACCGCCTGCCCGAGGACGTTAAGCCGCAGATGGCCCCCATCTCGTCGGTTATGGGGCAAATCATGATTTTGGGGCTGTGGAGCGAAGAAGAGGAGCCCTCGCCGCGAGAACTGCGCACCATCGCGGACTGGGAAATCCGCAAGCAACTACTGTCCGTCAGCGGCGTGGCGGAGGTGTTCGTGATGGGCGGCGAGCGTGCCCAGTACCACGCGCTGCTGCGCCCCGACGATCTGCTCAAGTATGGCGTGACGCTCGCGGAGGTGGAAAAGGCCCTGCGCGAGAGCAGTGAGAACGTGACCGGTGGTTACCTCACAAATCAGGGGGCCGAGGAGTTTCTGGTTCGGTCGATGGGCCAGGTCACGGATGTCCGGGACTTGGAGAACCTGGTCGTCAAGGCGCGCTCACCGAATAGCGTGCTTTTGAGGCATGTAGCCGACGTGCGCGAAGGATTTCAGGTCAAACGCGGCGACAGCGCGGCCTACGTGCGCGGCGCCGACGGGAAGTTCTCCGGTGGTCCGGCCGTCATTCTGACCATTGAGAAGCAGCCGGAAAAGGACTCGCGAAAACTGACCGCGGACATCCACAAGAGCCTGCGCGAACTGGAAGCGTCGCTCACGGCCCGTTATCCGGGCCTGCGCGTCGAATCGCTCTATGAGCAGCGAGACTACATCAACCTGGCTATCGACAATGTGATCGAAGCCCTGTGGGTCGGCGGCCTGCTGGTGGTCGTTGTGCTGGTCGTGTTCCTGATGAACGTCCGCACCACCTGCATCACGCTCTTGGCGATTCCCCTGTCGCTGGTGATGACGGCCCTGGTGTTCGCCTGGTTCGACCTGTCGATCAATACCATGACGCTTGGTGGGCTGGCGGTGGCCATCGGCGAGCTCGTGGACGATGCGATCGTGGACGTGGAGAACATCTTTCGCCGCTTGCGCGAGAACCGCCGGCGGGGGAGCCCACGATCGGCGATCCGCGTGGTCTACGACGCCAGCCGTGAGATCCGCAACTCGGTGGTCTTCAGCACGTTCATTGTGGTGCTCGTGTTCTTTCCGCTGTTCTGGCTGAGTGGCATGGAGGGAAGGCTCTTCACGCCGCTGGGAATTGCCTACATCGTCTCCATCCTGTGTTCCCTCTTCGTGTCACTCACCATTACGCCTGTGCTGGCTTTTTGGCTGCTGCCGGGCCTCTCGGCCGTCGCCGCCGGACGCGATGGCCCGGTGCTGCGCGTCGTGAAGGGCGCGGCGGGAATGGCCATCCGCATAAGCCTCACGTTTCCTCGCACCGTACTGGCAACAGTGGCGCTGGCGGCTCTTGTAGCCGGAGGCACGTTCCTCTGCCTCAAACGCGACTTCACGCCCCCCTTCAATGAAGGCGCCTTGCAGTTGAATATCAATCTTCTGCCAGGCAAGTCGTTGGAGAGTTCCGTCGCGGTGGCCCGAGCGCTCGAACAACGCTTGCAGCAGATCGACGGGGTGCAGACGATCATCCGCAAGACGGGCCGGGCCGAGTTGGACGAGCACGCCGTGCCCGTCAATACCACCGAGTTCATCCTCACCCTTTCCCGCGACCGTTGGCGCCAGCAGGCTCGGATCGTTGATGAAGTGAAGGCGCTGATCGACAAAAAGAATCTGCCCGGCACGGCGGCCTTCTGCGACCAGCCTTTGCAGCACCTGCTGGCTCACTTGCGTACTGGCTCCAATGCCCAGATCGCCGTCAAACTCAAGGGCGACGACCTGATTGACCTCCGCCGCCGCGCCAAGCAGATTGAAACGGCGATTCAGGACATTCCGGGCGTGGGCACCCTGCGCACGGAACCTATTCAGGCCGACGTGCCCCAACTGCGGATCGAATTGGACCGCGAGCGTCTGAAGACCTACGGGCTCACCCCGCGTGCCGTCAACGAGGTGATCGAGACGGCGATGCGAGGGCGTGTCGTAGCGGAGATGATGAGAACCGCGACCGAGGGCGCAGTAAGGCAGCGAATCTACGAGATCGTGCTGCAACTGACCCCTTCCCAAAGAGAGGACCTGGAGGCCCTGCGGCGGCTGACAATTCCATTGCCCGGCGGCGACGCCGTACCCCTGCGCGACATTGCCGACATCAACCCCAAGGCCCGGGGACCGAACCAGATCGACCACGAAGCCGGCCGGCGACAGGTCATCGTGCAGAGCAATCCACAGAAACGTGGCGTGGTCGAAGTGAAGCAGCAGATCGAACGCGCTTTGCAGCCGATCTGGTCGCAGCTTGAAGCAGGCGGTTACGAGTTGTCGCTCGAAGGACTGTTCAAGAGCGAAGAAGAGGCTTCGCGGAAAATCGCCATCCTGTCGGGCGTTTCACTGCTGGGGATCTTTCTCGTGCTGTACACGATGTTCGGATCGGCGAACCTCTCGCTCCAAGTGATGTCGGCTTTGCCCATGGCACTCATTGGCGCGGTGGCTGCGATGGTCGTGACCGGCCAGGATCGGACAATTCCTACCCTCGTGGGCTTGATCTCGTTGTGCGGCATTGCGTCGCGAAACGGGATCTTGCTGTTGGATCACTACCTGCACCTGGTCAAGTACGAAGGCGAAACGTTTTCGCATACGATGCTCATCCGCGCCGGACAGGAACGTGTGGCTCCCGTTATGATGACCGCGCTTACCGCAGCTCTGGGCTTGGTGCCGTTGGCACTTGCGGCGGGTCAGCCTGGCAAGGAGCTGCTCTACCCCATCGCCACGGTCGTGATTGGGGGGCTGTTCAGCTCCACGCTGCTGGACTTCTTCGTACATCCCGCGCTGTTCTGGCTCTTTGGCCGTAAAGGGGTTGAGAAGCTGGTCTCCCAGACCCAATCGGAAGCGGCCGCCTTGAGCGAGGCGGATGCAACGGACAACTGTATTTCGACGGTGACTCTTTCCCATGAAAACAAGGACATTCACGATGCGAAGTAACATCCTGTGGCCTGGTCTGACGCTAACGGTGGCGTGCGTGGTGGCGGTGGGCTGCTCGCAGGCTCCCTCTGGCAGCGCGAAGGAGTCTTCTGCTGCCGCCCCGAAGGGGAAGACGGAGGCCGCTGCCGTCCCAAAGCACGATCACAGCGCTCCCGGCAAGCACGGCGGCCAGCAGCAGTTGCTGGGCAACCACGAGTACCATGCCGAACTAGCCCGCAATGAGACGACCGGGGAAGTGTCGCTCTATATCACGGACGGCGACTTCAAACCCGTCGCAGTGCCGGAAAAGGAGGTGTTCCTCACGGTCAGCGTCGCGGGGCAGCCCAAGGAGTTCACATTGTCGGGCGATGCCAATCCGCCGGAAGGCCAGCCGCGATTTGTGGCGGTTGATAAGCAACTTTGCGAGGCGATCGAGAAGGCCGAGGGTGGCGTGCGATTGAACGCCACGATTAAGGGAAAGCCCTACGCAGCAACGTACACGGCCACGGGTCATACCGATCACGATCACGGCCACGGTGAAAAGACTGCCGGCAAGCACGACGAGCATCCCGGCGAGAAGCACGCGGATAAGCACGACAAACATTGAGTGCGTGACGCAGCCAGGTTTGGCGCTCCTCTTTCTTCCTTACGGGGGTGAGCGATGGGCTGCTGTTGCCCGTCAGATAGGTAATGCAACGAGGGCGACCAGCGGGAGCCCGGTTTCGCGGTGCAAACCCCACCCTCGTGTTGCATTGCTTTTCTGAAGATCAATGAACGACCGTAACGCACGGCCAGCGAATTGCCCAGAGTGTGATCGCCGGCTGGAATCCGGGGGCTCCGCCGCCACCAAGGCCCTCGCGCTGGGCCGCGGCGATGCACGGGTGCAATCCATACCGCGAAAGTTGCGCGGAAAACCCGACGAAAGCGGAGTATCGCTACTGCTAGTCAGTTGCAGCAGCCAATTCTTTGGCAAGTAGCCGCATTGGTCGATCCCCTCCCGATAGTTATTAGTCTATAATTCAATAGGGAGTACATTAACACGCGCAGGCAGTAAGCGTTCCCCCCATACGGATATTGTTTATGGCCGGCCACGATCCGCAATCACCGCCGAGGGACGAGGCCCCTGATCGACTGCTGTTGGACCAGTTGCCGGCCGTCGTTTGGGCTACCGACAGCCAGTTGCGGTTGACGACCGCGGCCGGTGTCTGCCGGCCGCCGGACCCGCGGCCGGACGCAAGCCTGGCCCAGTTCCTGCAGGCCAATTCGCCCGACGCTGCTGGAATCGCGGCCCACCAACGCGCCCTGCAGGGAGAACTCGCGCTGTTCGAGCAGAACTGGTCAGACGCGGTCTATCAGTGCCGAGTCGCTCCGTTGCGGGACACGTCGGGCCGGCTCATCGGTTGCGTGGGGATCGCCCACGACATCACCGAGCGGAAAAGGACTGAGCAAACACTCCTGGCGACGCAGCAGGAACTGCAGCGCCGGATGGCCGAAATCCGTTTCAACGAGGCCCGGCTGGAAGCCGTGCTGCACCTCAGCCACATGACCGAGGCCTCGCTCCAGGAGATCACCGACTTCGCCCTGGAACAGGCGGTCGCGCTCACCAAGAGCAAGCTCGGTTATCTGGCCTTCATGAATCCGGAGGAAACCGTTCTGACCATGCACTCCTGGTCCAAGGATGCGATGGCCGAGTGTGCGATCATCGACAAACCGCGCGTCTACCCCCTGGAGACAACGGGCCTCTGGGGCGAGGCCGCACGCCAACGCAAGCCCATCGTCACCAACGACTACGCGGCCCCCAATCCCTGGAAGAAGGGCCTCCCGCCGGGCCACGTGAAATTGTTGCGCCACATGAATGTTCCCATCATGGAAGGTGGTCGGGTTGTCGTCGTGGCGGGCGTGGCGAACAAGGACGAGGATTACGATGATTCGGATGTCCGTCAGCTCACCTTGCTGATGGAGGGCATGTGGCGGCTCATTCGACATCATCAGTTGGACGCCGAACTGCGCAAGCATCGCGATCACCTGGCGCAGTTGGTTGCCGAGCAAACCGAAATCCTGCGGCAGAACCGCGATGAACTGCAGGCCGTTTACGATGGCGTGGTCGACAGCTTGATGGTCGTGGATGCCGGGACCAAACGCTTTCTGCGAGTCAATCCATCGGCTTGCCGGATGCTGGGCTACTCCAGCGAGGAAATGCTCTCCCTCTCGGTGCTCGACATCCATCCGCCCGACCAGTTGCCCGCGATCCTGGAGAAGTTCCAGGCACATGCAGACACGTCGGGGATGCACCACGAGGTTCTCCTGTTGCGCAAGGACGGGAGTACGCTCCTGGTCGAGGTCCGCAGCAGCCACATTGTCTACCATGGCCGACCTTGCCTGGTGGCTTTCTTTCGCGATATTACCGAGCGCAAGAAGGCCCAGGAGGCCTTGGAGCGGGAGTTTCGCACGCTGAAGCACCTGTTGCAGTCCAGCGACCACGAACGGCAGACGATCGCCTACGACATCCACGACGGCCTGGCCCAACAGATTGCCGCGGCCCTCATGCAGTTTCAGATGTACGAACACGGCAAAGACACCATGCCCGACGAGGCCGCCCAAGCCCATGCCGCCGGCATGGCCGTCCTGCGTCAAAGCCACGTCGAGGTCCGCCGCCTTATCAGCGGCGTCCGACCGCCGATCCTGGATGAGTCCGGGATCGTCGCGGCCATCGCGCATCTCGTACACGATCACGCTCTGGGGCAACGCCTCAAGACCGAATTCCACAGCCGGGTCACGTTCCAGCGCCTGGCGCCTGTCGTGGAGAATGCCATCTACCGCATCGTTCAGGAAGGCCTGGCCAACGCCTGGAAGCACAGCCGCAGCGAGAAGGCCAGGGTCAGCCTCACCCAGTACGGCGACTGCGTGCGGATTCAGATCCGCGACTGGGGTATCGGATTCTCCCCGACGGCCGTGCCGGAGGGGCACTTCGGCTTGGAGGGGATCCGCCAACGGGTCCGACTGCTCGGCGGTCGATTCCGCATCGCCAGCGCCCCGCAAAAGGGCACGCGCCTGGTCGTCAAGCTGCCCATCGGCCCGTGGCCCGAGGATTGAGTGGCGCCGAATAGTGCCGGGGCGGACGGAACGGCGCTCATGGGCTGCGCCGGCAGCCATCGAATCGGCGCGGCTTCAGTGCGGCGCTTCGGCCACGCTGGGCTGGGTGTGAGTGCCGTTCTGCGGCGCGCGCCCCTGCTCGTAGTAATAAGGCCGGCGATGGTCTTCCAGGTAGGTGTAGCCGTTCAGGCCTTCTTCGTAGAACCGCAAGAGCCGCGCCGCCTCATAATCGTCCAATCGCTGCTCGCGCACGGCGGCGTCCACGTCGGTCCGCATCTGGTGCAGCAGTGAGTTGGTGTCGAACTCCACGTATTCCAGCACCTCGCGCACCGTGTCGCCATTGATGACCGTCTGGATGATCACCCGACCGTTGTCATCCATGCTGATGTGCACGGCGTTCGTGTCGCCGAAGAGGTTGTGCAGGTCGCCCAGGATCTCCTGGTAGGCGCCCACCAGAAACGCCCCTACGTAATAGGGCTGGCCATCGAAGGTGTGCAAGGGCAGGGTCCGCTTCACGTCGCGGCGGTCGATGAAACGATCGATCCGGCCGTCCGAATCGCACGTCACGTCGGAAATCACCGCCCGGTGCGTGGGCTTCTCCTCCAACCGGTGGATGGGCACGATCGGAAAGAGCTGCTTGATGGCCCAACTGTCGGGCATCGACTGGAACAGCGAGAAGTTGCAGAAATAGGTCTCGCTGAGCATCGCGTCCAGCACTTCCAGCTCTTCGGGCACGTATTCCATCTGGTGCGTCAGGTCGTGGATCTTCTGGCAAATGCTCCAGAAGATGTTCTCCGCCTGGCAACGCTGCTCCAAAGGCATATAGCCCGTGTTGAACAACTGCATCGCCACGTCCAGGGCCTGCTGCGCGTCGTGATAGCTCTCCAGCAGGTTGCGGACCGACAGATCGTTGTAGGTCACCATCAGGTCCAGCAGGGGTTGCTCGGCGTCGTCGGGTAGGGCGGGCAGCTCGTGGCCGTCGCCGTTCTCGCGCCGGCCGGAGACCCCCAGCACGTTGAACACCAGCACGCTGTGATAGGAGACGATCGCCCGGCCGCTCTCCGAGAAGATCGTGGGATGTGGCACGCCGGCGTCGTCGCACACGCTCTGCACGTGAAAGACCACGTCGTTGGCGTATTCCTGCAGCGTGTAGTTCACGCTGGACTCGAAGTTCGTCTGCGAACCGTCGTAGTCCACGCCCAACCCACCGCCCACGTCTAGATACTGCAGCCCGGCCCCTTGCCGCACCAGGTCCGCATAGACCCGCGCTGCTTCGTTCAGCGCCCCCTTGATGTGGCGGATGTTGGTGATCTGGCTGCCGAGGTGGAAGTGCAGGAGCTTGAAGCAGTCCTCCATGTTCTGCGATTTGAGCTGCGCCAAAGCGCGCAACAACTCGCTCACCGAAAGCCCGAACTTGGAGCGATAGCCGCCCGACGCCTGCCAACGCCCGGCCCCGGCCGCCGCCAGCTTCATGCGAATCCCGATCAGGGGCCGCACGTCCAGATCCTTGGCGCAACGCAGAATCGACAGCAGCTCGGTGTACTTCTCGACCACGATGAACACCTGCCGCCCCATCTTCTGGGCCAGCAGGGCCATCTCGATGAACTCGTCGTCCTTGAACCCGTTGCACACGATCGGCACGTCGTTGCCGGCCATGGAGATCACGGCCAACAACTCAGGCTTGCTGCCGGCCTCCAGCCCAAAATGGTAGGGCCGGCCGAAATTCAACACCTCCTCCACCACCTGCCGCTGCTGATTCACCTTGATCGGGTAGACGCACTGATACGCGCCCTGGTAACTGTGCTCCCCGATCGCATGCGCAAACGCCTCCTGGATCTCGGCCAGGCGGTGCTTGACGATGTCGCCAAAGCGAATCAGCACCGGCGGCTCGATGCCCCGCACGCGCAATTGGTCGACCAGTTGCTTCAGATCGATCGACCGCGCGGGACTCTTGTCGGGATGCACGCACACGTGGCCCGCCGGATTCACCGAGAAGTAGCCCTTGCCCCAACCGGCAACCTCATACAACTCGGCTGTGTCCGAAACCGTCCAACGCCGAGGTTCTGGTTCGTGCATTCCCTTGGGCTCCCGAGTGTCGTGCGCAACGCACAAACGTGTAACATGCCTCTTCCGACGCCAAACGACCGCAGGACCGTGCGCCGTCGTCGATGCGCGCGTCTCTCGTCGCGCCCCGCTTCAACGGCCGCACACCTCCTGTCCGTGCGGATCGCTCTGGCCGGCCATCATCCCGATGCGTCTCTGCCGTGCCAAGGGCCCCGGCCGAGGGAACGGGAGGTCGGAAAAACCAGGCTTCCGCGACCAATCTCCCCCTCCATGCCCGGCCCCCAGTCATTGACAACACGGGACGGTAAAGGGTTCCCAAACCAGAGCTTGGGAATCAGCAGGTGACCTTCTCTTCGGCCCCCTGATCTTTCCTGCAACAGAAATATCTTAACTAGTTCGGAAAATGGGAAAAGGGGAGTTTCGGGCAGGAGGCGGGAATTGCACTAACTGGCACCATGCCTGACGGTTACTGCGATTTGCCACGCCCATCAGGACTTCCAGGGCAATGGCCCGTGCATGGTCCGGCAGTCAGCGATGCCTGCACGCGCACACCCAACCCAAGCTGTGCGAAACGAGATGCGCGTGTGCGAAAATCGACAAGTGTTCAAAAATGCTGTAGCAAAATGAAACAGGCGAGTCGGGGGCGCCCATCAAAGGCATCCCTCGACTCGCCTCCTGACGCTCAGACTGGCCGTGCGAGAAGGGGGCACCCGCAGTGCCCCGGAGCCGCGCGAAGACCGCCCGCGCCATGCCGCACCACTCTCTTCTGAACGCCCGCGACGTGCGTCACCGCCCTCGCAATCCAGTTCAATGCCTCTTCTCTCTCCCGGCCCCGGACTTCTCTTTCCGGCCCCAGGACCTGCCACGGCTGCGATCGTTTCGCAGCAGAGGTTCGGTCGCACCGTCGACTTCCCAAAAGGTGCAAACCGCGTGCCAAGTGCCTGCAACCAGACTCGGCGCCCATTTCTTAACCCAAGGACCGCACCAGCGAGAGGACCTCGGCGTGGGTCCAATCTCCTTGGTGCTCCAACGGCAGCAGCACATAGTTGGCCGGCGAGCTGCAGCAGTCCAGGATCAGTTGCACGTTGTTCGGCGCCTTGTGACCGTTGCGGCAGGGATCGTGCCCCTGGATCAGCACCCGCGCATGGACCAGGGCCGCAAAGGCCCGGGCGTTCTCGGGTCGGTAGTCACGTCCCCAGAGCAGATCGAACAGCGCACTGTGCCCCTGATAGTCTTCGTTGCGCAGTTCGCGGTGCAGCAGGGAGATGTCGAAACCCCGCGTGTCGACCGCCTCGGGGATCGTGTGCGAAACAAACACCCCGCCCGGCAAGCGGATGGCCAGCGGACAACTCTTCAGGAACCGGCAGAAGCTCTCCCGGATCCGCTCGGTCGATAGCCCGTACGTCTGCTGCAGCCCGATCCGAAACGCCAAGTTCAACACGCGGCGGTTCTTCTGAATGGGATAGTCGACCAGCTCGGCCAACTCATGGTTGCCCAACAGCAGATGCACCCGATCGGGGTACTGCGACTTGAGCGCAGCCACATTCTCCAGCAGGGCGTGCGACATGCAGCCGCCGCTCTCAGGATAGGTCGGGCCTCCATGGCAGACTTCCTGCAGAACCAGGTGGCGGCGCGGGTTCTGGTCCAGGGCTGCGATCCGCACGATCAACGCGAAGTTGTCGCGATTGCCGTGCAGGTCTCCGGTGATCATGACCTCGTTGCCGAGTTCGGCCGACAGGACCACCATATTGCCTGTCCGGCCCGGAGTGTGCCAACTGGCTTCGGTAGCCCGACCGAAGACTTCAAGTGCGCGCTCGACAAGGTCACTGCTGGACGCCATAACGCCTCACCGTAACACCTTGGCGGGTCAGAGTCTAGGCCGCCGACTGCGTACGCAATGGGAAGAGGTGGCGGGTAGTATGATCGAGGGGTGCGGTGGCGGGTGAAAAAGTCCCGCACTCCTTGCTGTTTTGCCGTCCAGGCAGGCGTGCCGGTTACTCCGAAGGTAGCAAGTCGCGCGGTTTTGCCGATTTTCTGGACTCTGCCGGAGCCTCCCACCGATTGTTGTCTTAGAGCGGGTCTTGGAAGCTCCCCTCGCCCGCGAAGCGGGAGAGGGGCAGGCATCTGCGGACACGTTCTCAGGGGCTATCCCAGAACCGTCACCGTCAGGTTGGACAGCCTGAAGAGGCTGAGCTGCCCACCGGCTCTCCGTTGCTAAGCCGGGCGCATGGACCGTGTACGGATCAACAGAACTACATTCGGCGGAAAGGAATCGTCGGTTATGAGACGCGCTTTGTTCCTCTTGTTTGCCGGCAGCGTCCTGGCGGCGATGACCGGATGCTGCCACGAAAAGGCTTGCGCCAATCGACCGGTCCGCGACTTTGTCGGCGCCGGCCAGGGCACCTGCCCGAACACGCCCGAACTCTGCACCGGCTGCGATAGGGGCGGCGATCCGCAGTGCCCCGTCTGCCGTGGCCGCGGCTGCCAAACGTGCCTCGAACGTCGCGGAATCAACCCCGGCCCGCCCACCGCCGGAATCGCCTACCCGTACTACACAACTCGCGGGCCGCGCGACTTCCTCGCCCAGAATCCGATGTCGATTGGGCCGTAGCTCAATTCGCCACAACGCGGGCCGGAGCAAATTTGCCGGAATGCGGGCCACCTGTGGCCCCGCAAGCGGATCTTGGCGGCCTCACACCGCCGCGGCGCAAGCCGCCGACAACATTGGGCTTTCGAGACGCCGGCCGGAGTCGCCATGGATGGCCTGACCCGGCCGGTCTCATTATCTGAGCATCCCCGGCTTCGCTGGCGGTGGCGCAGATCATAGAATGTCTCGGTTCCCGCCAGGCGGCTTCAGGATTGTCTGGCTTGCCCCTTCCTCTCAGCCACCACCCGCGATGCGTTACCTCGATCTGACCCTGCCCCTCCCGGCCGAGAACCTCGCCCTGGACGAGGCCTTGTTGGACCAGGCGGAGCAGTCGGCCGAACCGCAGGAAATCCTCCGCGTGTGGGAGCCGGGGCAGGTGATGGTTGTGGTCGGCCGCTCCTCGCGTCTGGAGGAAGAGGTGGACCTGGCCGCCTGCCGCGCGGCCGCCGTGCCCGTCTTGCGCCGCGCCAGCGGCGGGGCGGCCATTGTGACCGGACCCGGTTGCCTGATGTACGGCCTGATTCTCAGTTGCCAGCGGCAGCCGGCCCTCCGCGCCGTGGACCTGGCCCATCAGTTCGTCTTGCAGCGGATGGTCGCCGCCCTGGAACGCCGCGTGCCGCACGTGCGCTGCCAGGGAATCAGCGATCTGGCCCTGGAGCAGCGCAAGTTCTCCGGCAACAGCATGCGCTGCAAGCGCGAGCATCTGCTGTATCACGGTACGCTGTTGTACGACTTCCCCCTGGACCTGGTGGGCCGCTTCCTGCGCCAGCCGCCGCGCCAGCCCGAGTATCGTGCCGGCCGAGACCATGGGGCCTTTCTCACCAACCTGCCCCTGGATGCGACCACCCTCCGCCAGGCGCTCGCCGCGGCCTGGCAGGCGGACCGACCCTATGCCGACTGGCCCCAGGCGGAGACCGCGCGCCTGGCCCTGCAGCGCTACTCCCAGGCCGACTGGAACCAGCGGCTGTAGAGTATGTTGCGCAAGCTCCAAGCCGAGTCATCCTGAGAAGCGCAGCGAAGGATCTCGAACCGCGCGAATTCCTCGCTTGCGCCCGGAATCACAGACCTCGCGGCGGCTTCCCCCACAGGTGATCGAGGCGTGGCTTCGCCGCACATGCGCAAATTCAGGACAAAATGCCGCACTTGCGGGTTGCCCCGCAACCCTCCCCGGCTATCCTGAAGAGCAGCGGCCCACGCGCGCCTGCGCGGCGCCGGCCGCCAGGTCCCGCCCACAACTCCGCTACAGGAATCGCCACCATGCAACGCCGCCAGTTTCTTCAGCGTGGACTCGCTGCCGCCGCCCTCTGGAGTGCCCCGACCGTGTTGCCCAACTCGGTCTTCGGCGCCTTCGCCCCCAGCAACCGCCTCAACGTGGGCTTCATCGGCATGGGCAACCAGAGCCGGATCGATCTGCCCGCCTTCCTCGCCAACGACGACGTGCAAGTCGTGGCCGTGTGCGATGTCAACACGGCCAGCCACGGCTACCGCGAACCGGACCACTTCCTCGGCCGCAAGCCCGGCCAGGAGGAAGTCAACGCCTACTATGCCCAGAAGGTTCCCTCGGGCCAGTATAAGGGTTGCGACGCCTACGCCGATTTTCGCGAAGTGCTGGCGCGCAAGGACATCGACGTCGTGACGCTGGTCGTGCCTGACCATTGGCATGCCCTGATGACCGTCAGGGCCTGTGAGGCCGGCAAGGACATCTACTGCGAGAAGCCGCTGTCGCTGACCGTGGCCCACGGCCAGGCCATGGTCAAGGCCGTGCGCCAGCATGGCCGGATCCTGCAGACCGGCAGCCATTGGCGTTCGCACCCGCTGGTACGCCGCGCCTGCGAGTTGGTCCGCAACGGCCGGATCGGCAAGTTGCAACGAATCCTCACCTGCTTGCCGCCGAACAACGCCGTCAGCCCGGGCCCCGGCTGGAAGCCGATGCCCGTGCCCCAGGGCTTCGACTACGACATGTGGCTCGGCCCGGCGCCCCAGGCCGAGTACCACAAGGATCGCTGTTTCTACCGCTTCCGCTTCATCCTCGATTATTCCGGCGGCCAGGTGACCAATTTCGGCGCCCACCGCAACGACATCGCGCAGTGGGGCCACGGCACCGACCTGACCGGCCCGGTGGAGGTCGAAGACCTGGGCGGCGAGTTCCCGCCCAAGGGCGATCTGTTCACCACGGCCCTCAAGGCCGCCTTCCGCTGCCGCTTCGCCGACGGCGTCGAACTGATCTGCCGCACCGAGGAGAAGGCCGACTTCGAGACCCGCTTCGAGGGCTCCGAAGGATGGGTCCAGTTCGCGCGTGGCGGCTTGAAGACCCATCCCGAGTCGTTGGCCGACTCGCAGATCGGTCCCAACGAAATCCACCTGCCGGTGTGCAATCCCGAGCGCTCGGGCAAGGAAAAACGCACCAGCTACCTGATCCCGGACCACGTGCGCAACTTCCTCGATGCGGTCAAGAGCCGCCAGGATCCCATCGAACCGGTCGAGATCGGCCACCGCACCGCCACGATCTGCCACCTGGGCAACATGGCCATGCTGCTCAAACGCAAGATCCGCTGGGATCCGGACAAGGAGCAGATCGTGGGTGACGACGAGGCGGCCGCCATGCTCAGCCGCCCCATGCGCGCTCCTTGGCGTCTGTAGAAACAGCCCTGCGTTATGGAGGTCTGCATGGTCTATAATCGTTCTACGGCCGCGCCGGATTCCAGCCGATAGGGCTGGAATCCGGACGGAATTGCGATCATGGACTGCGCCGGCATCAATAGGAGTCACTGTGATGATGAGACATGGGTGCGTGTGGGTGGCCCTCGTCGCCTGGCTCCATGTGAGCACGGTGTTCAATGCCTGCGCGCAGGCAACTGCTCCCCAACCCCAACCGCCGAACATCGTTTTCGTCCTGCTGGACAATCTGGGCAAGGAGTGGTTCGGGTGCTACGGCAGCGAGGAGCATGTGACGCCGCACATCGATCGCCTCGCGGCCGCCGGCGTGCGCATCGAAAACTGCTACACGCCGACCGTCTGCGGCCCGAGCCGCACCGTCGCGCTCACCGGCCGCTACCTGCTGCGTTCGGGCTTCACCGTGCATCACGACGCCGCACTGTACAGCGGCGGCGGGCTCGACCCGCAGCGCGAGATCACCTTCGCCCGTCCCCTGAAGGCGGCCGGCTACGCCACCGGGATCTTCGGCAAGTGGCAGATCAACAATCTCTACGACGAGCCGGACGTGATCCGGCAGCACGGCTTCGACGAGTGCCTCCTCTGGCCCGGCTCGCTCGACCGCGACCGCGTGAGCGAGGCCGAGTATGCCCAGTTCATGGAGCGCGTGCTGGCCAACGATTTCGAGTTCACCACCCAGATGATCCGCCGCATCGAAAGCCGCTATTGGGACCTGGTCACGCTCGACCATCAGCAGCGGCGCGAGGTGCACCGCGGGCGTTTCGGGCCCGACGTGTTCCACGAGGCCGCCTGCCAGTTCATCCGCCGCCACAAGGCCCGGCCTTTCCTCCTCTACCTCCCGATGGTCCTCACGCATGGCTGGACCTTCACCGACCCGG
This sequence comes from uncultured Planctomycetales bacterium, assembly GCA_937889015.1. Taxonomy (GTDB): domain Bacteria; phylum Planctomycetota; class Planctomycetia; order Pirellulales; family Thermoguttaceae; genus CALARR01. The sequence goes on from CALARR010000306.1 coordinate 26,488, forward strand.
TCACTCCCACCCCGCTGAACCGGGACCCCAACCGTCCGCATGACGAAATGTATCGGGACATGATTCGCTATGCCGATCTGCTCATCGGGCGGCTTGTCGACGAACTCCGCGACCAAGGGCTTCTCCAACGCACGGTCCTCTTCGTGGCCGGCGACAACGGCACCGAGAAATCGTTTTCCGCCAGGTTCCGCGGCCGCATGGTGCAAGGCGGACTGTACCGCTTGACCGAGCCGGGCGGAAACGTGCCGATGATCGTCTACGGCCCCGGAGTCGTGCCCGGTGGCCGTGCGCTGAAACTGGCCGACTTCTCCGATCTTCTGCCGACCTTCTGCGCCCTGGCCGGCGCGCCGTTGCCCGCGCGCGTGACGATCGACGGGCGATCGCTGGCTGCAGCCCTGCGCGATCCGGCGGCACCGGAGCCCCGGCAGTGGATCTTCAACCAGTACCACCACGAGCGGCTGGTCAGCGACGGCCGCTTCAAACTCTATGCCGACGGACGCCTGTTCGACGTCCTCGACGACTTCGACGAGCAGCACGACCTTGCCGCCAGCCAGGCCCCGGCGGCGATCGAAGCGCGCCAGCGGCTTCGCGCAGTGTTGGACTCGCTGCCGCCCGACCGCGAGCCTCCGTTCCCCTTGCGCAGTCAGTCGATGTTTCGCCTCCGCTCCGGCCTTGGCCCCGGATCCAAGTGACGGAGCCGCTGGCCCCCGACGTGCCCTCCAGCCTGGATAGACCCCTCTCGAACTCGTTCATCTTGTTGTTGTGCGCGCACACGGAGTTCGTTCCCTCTTGGCGGCGGCCACCCTGCCGCGAACGACGGCCCATGCGTGGCCTGCGGACAGATCATCGCAACCGAACGGCCGCTGGGGGGGGCGATGGCCGAACGGCCTGGGAAACCGGATTCTCGCCAGCGGGCCAACTAGTGCGCGTTTCAGGCACCTGTAGCGGCTCTCTCGCTTTCGAAACCGTGGCGACACGCACTAGCGGTCCATGCCAAACTTGGGTAACGTTGGGGGAATCTGCTTGCTCAAAGTGTATTCCAACGGCCTTCCGGTGGAACCGGTCGTGACCCCGAAGACGTCGAACCAAGGTAGGCGCGCCTGATGTCCTGGATCAGCCGCATTCCACGCATTGAGACCCGCGCCGCCGGCATTTCGCTGGCGGTCAGCGTGGGCCTGCTGGTCATCAAGTTCTGCGCCTTCTTCCTCACGCAGTCGGCGGCCATCTTCTCCGACGCCGTGGAAAGCATTGCCAACGTGCTCGGCTCCACTGTGGCCTTCTACGCGCTGGGCGTGGCCCACAGTCCGGCCGACGAAGACCATCCGTACGGACATGGCAAGGTCGAGTTCCTGTCGGCCATGTTCGAGGGGAGCCTGGTCCTGTTGGCCGCCGTGTTCATCCTCTTCCGCACGGTCGACGCCCTCGTCAGCGGCGAGTTGGTGCAGGATCAGCAGCTCAATCTGGGCCTCTGGCTGGTGACGCTGGCGCTGGTGGTCAACGGCGGCGTGGGACTCTATCTGATCCGCACCGGACGCAAGCAAGGCTCGATGACCTTGGAAGCCGACGGCAAGCACCTGATGAGCGACGCCCTGACCAGTATTGCCGTGCTGACGGGACTGGCCCTGGTGAAAGTCACCGGCTGGCGGTACTTCGATCCCATCACGGCCTTGCTGATCGGAGGCTACATCGGCTGGGTTGCCGTGGCGCTTTTGCGCAAGGCCACGGCACGGCTCATGGACAAGCAGGACCAGGGCGACACGCAAGTCTTGAGCGACACACTCGACGCCCATGTCGGGCCCACAGGCCGCGAGCCGCGCATCTGCGGCTACCACAAATTGCGGCATCGGCACAGTGGACGCTTCCATTGGGTCGACTTCCACCTCCTCGTGCCGGCCCAGTGGACGGTCGAATCGGCCCACGCGGCGGCCCAGGACATCGAGGACCAGATCGAGCAGCTCCTGGGCGACGCCGAGGCCACCGCCCACGTGGAACCGTGCACCGCGCCCCAGTGCCCCAATTGCCGCGCGTGAGAGGCGAGAGGCGTCGTCCATCGCCCCCGACTACGCCTTGGGCCGCAACCGCTCGATCGTCACGGCCACAGGCGAGGGACGCTGCTGGCCGGGCTGGCCGGTGCGCGCCTGCTCCTCCAACGTCTCGTGCAGCGCGTGGCAGGCCTCGTCGTAGCTCATGCCCGTCAACTCGGCAATCAACCGCGTGCCGCGATCGATCAGCTTCTTGTTGGTCGGCTCCACGTGTACCATCCAGTTGCTGGTCAAGCGGCCCAGCCGGGCCATGGTGGCCGTCGAAACCGTGTTCAGCACCAGCTTCACCGCCAGACGCTCCCACAGGCGCAGCGGCGAGGCGGGCAATCGTGCCGGCACCTGCCAGCGCACCGGGGCCACCTCCGCCGGCGGCTCCGTCGGGCCCACGGCCAGCGCGGCCCGGTGCGCAAAAGGCTTGGCCGAACGCTGGAAGGCCGTGCGCAGCGGATCGTTGGCCGCCGCCAGGCGTTCGACCTCCGCGCCCAACGCGATCAGCACGGCCACGTTGTCCACCTTCTCGTAACGCGAGGCGTCCTCCTCGTTGCCGATCTGGAATCGCTGCATGTCGGCCGCGCCCAGGTGCGGCGGGTTCTCTTGCAGGTTCTTGGGCGCGTCGAGTTGGTGGTAGAGATTCACCTCCCACTCCAGGCACCGCGGCCCGCGACGCAGCACCTGGCGCCAGGCCTCGGCCGTGGGCAGGCACGGGTTCTTCACAAAGGCCCACGAAGGGGGCGATACCCGGTCGTCGCACTGCCGGAACCGCGGCAACATGAACGTGGGCGACCGCTCCGTCGTGTCGGTGAAGATGTCCAGCAGGCACTCGTCGGCCAGGTAGGTGACCAGTCCTTGGCGGCGATAGAGCTGCTCCTCGTACTCGATCATGGCCGCCATGGCCGCCACCGACTCGGGCCGGCCCAGGTCCTGCAACAATTGGCTGAACCGCAGCACAAAGTCCTCCACGCCGCGGCGCGCCAGTCCCAGACGGGCCAGTTCCACAGCGCTGAGGCGCGCGGCGAGCATCTCCAGCAGCGCCGTTTCCAACGCCGCCCCGGCCACAAGCAGCTCGCTGGTCGTGGCCTGCATCCGCGTCGAGCCGGCCACGGCCATGGGACCGCAAGCCAGGTCCAGGATCGTGATCCGCGGATCTTCGATCACCTGCCGCGACCGCTCCACATGCTGGGCCAGGACCGCCGCCGGGTTGTTGAACAGGAAGAAGGCCCTGGCGCCATTCTCGACGGCCTGCCAGATGGTGCCGATGACCGACGAGGTCTCGCCCCCTTCGCTGATCGCCACCAGCACGTCCCCCTGGCCCAGGCCCGCCTCGCGCACCTGCTGCCGGCCAAAGGCCTGGTAGTCCTCGAAGTTTTCCACCGAGCGGATGAGGGCATAATCGCCGCCCGTCATGATGCTCACCACGCGCTCTTCCAGCCCCGGCAGGCGCGCTGCGACCGCCGGATGCGCCTGGGCCATGTCCTGGGCGAACCGCCGCCAGCAGGCTTCCAACAGGATGCTCAGCCGGCCTGTCGCCCCGCAACCGGAGAAGCAGATCCGGCCGCCGGCTTCAAGGGCCGCACGCAGGGCAGTCACCAGGCGGCCGAATTCCGCGCCGCCCAGCACGCGCTGGGCCATGGGGCTGATGTCGTCGTCTACGTTCTGCAGCATGCGGATCGCAGCCGGCAGGTCGCGCTGTGCTGTTTCGGCCAGGCCGGCCGTCTTGGGATTCGATTGCTCGGTGGGCAGGCAGCCCAACCGAAAGGCGCGTTCGTGGGTCAGGAAGTGGTCGGCGGTTTCTCGTGCGTGGGACATGGCTCGTTTCGTATCAGCAGGGTTAGAAGATCAGGTGAAAAGAATCTTGCTTACGGGGACGTTTCCACATACCGGTCGCGGTGGAAGGTCCACCGCCAGGCCGCCAGGAACGACAGCCCGCCCGCCAGGTACACCAGCGAGAATCCGGCAAAACCGTAGGACAGGCCTTGGACCTGGCCGAACGCGTCCCGGCAGCAGCCCAACAGCCAGGAGGAGGTCGAGCCGATGATGAAGGCGATCATCACCATCACGCTCAAGGCCGAGGCCCGATAACGCGGCGGGATCACGTCGAACAGCGTGGCCTGGGTGTTCGACTCGCACAGCCCGCGGAACAGGCCCATCCCGGCCATCGCCGCGCAGGTCGTGGCCAGGTCGGTGGCCAGGCCCACGGCTGCGACCAGCGGCACGCCCAGCAGGATCGAGATGCTTTGCAGTTGCAGGCGGAACTGCGGCCGCGTGGGAACCATGAGGTCCGACAGGCGGCCGCCGATCAGCACGCCCACCAGGGCCGCGATGTGATGGTAGAACATGGACTTGCCGCCCGCCTCGGTCAGCGTGAGTTGGAACTTCTCTTCCAGGAAATTGGGCGCCCAGATCATGTAGGCGTTGTTCACGAAGACAATGGCTGTGAACCCGGCCGTGGCCAACAGGGCGGTGGGCGTGCGGAACAGAACCCCGTAAGCCTCGCGTGCCGAGACGCGCGTGCCGCTGGGCGCGTGGCCGTCGCGCGGGACCTCCTTCAGCCGCCAGACGAAGACCAGGCCCAGCACGATCCCGCCGCCGCCGAACAGGTAGAAGGCCGATCGCCAGCCCCACTGGTCGGCGATCCATCCGCCCAGGAACCCGCTCACCATGACCCCGATGTACAGCGCCGCCTGGTGGATCGAGAGGGCCAGGGCGCGCGTCTCGCGGTGCAGCGAGGCCATCAACGAGCAGGCCGCCGGGGCATAGAACGACTCGCCCCCCGCCGTGGCCACACTGCGAAAGGCGATCAGTCCCGGCAACCCGCTGACCACGCCGGTCAGGGCCGTGGCCCCGCTCCAGAAGATCAGGCTCCCGGTGATGATCCATTTCCGGTTCCAGAGGTCGCCCAGGTATCCGGCGATGGGCGTGACCAGGGCCAGGGTCAGAAACAGCGCCGAGCCCACGAGGCCCACTTCCTGTCCCGACAGGTTCAACTCGCTCTTGATCGACGACACCACCACGCCATAAATGGCCCGATCTCCCTGGTGAAAGAAGTAGGCCAGGCACAGCAGGGCCAACAGTTCCCACTTGTAGAATCGGCCCAGCGCAGCCTTGCGCGGGGCGTTGGGCGCGGAGCAATCTGCGGTCTGCGGTCTCTTCAGCATTCGTGGGTGTCCTGTTCCTTACTTCGTCGCCAGTAGCTGGCATATACGCAAAAAGACGCGCGGCAGGTGGAAGAAACCCTTGCGGCCGTCGGCCTTGGCGGTGAACACCGGGCTCCCGTCGCGGTTGAGGTATCCATACCACTCGCCGTACTCGCGGTCGGGAAAGACCGAGAAAGCGTAGTCGTGGACGCGCTGATACCAGGCCCCCAGCTCTTTGCGGCCCGTGCTGGCCCAGCCCAGCAGCAGGGCGTACAACGCCTCGGCGTGCGGCCACCACAGCTTGTGATCGGCGTGGGCCGGCTGGGTGGGCGTGCCATCCAGATTGGCCACGTAGCGCAAACCGCCGTACTCCTGGTCCCAGCACCGCTCGAGCGACGCCAGCGTCATGTCGATCGCCGCGTCCAATAGCGGCCGATCACCCCGCGCCAGCGCCATCTCCATCAACATCCAGGCCGTCTCAATGGCATGGCCCGGATTCAGCAGGCGCCCCTCCGGCAGGTCGAGCAAGGGGCTGCCGTCCGGGGCCACGTTTTCCAGCACGGCACCCAACTCCGGTTTCCAGTGCAAGCGTAGCACGGCCTGGGCCGAAATCGTCAGATCCTCTTCCCAACAAGCGTCCGGCGCGATCTCGTTGAATACCGAGGCCACGGTCAGGCGGATCATGTCGTGCGCGTAGATGTGGAACTGCGCGCGCATCGGGTAACCCAACAAGGGTGTGTCTGTCGGCTGCCCCAAACCACCGCGCACCCGTTGATAGCAGGCCACGGCCCGTTGCCAGTGCCCCATCTCGCCTGTCGCCCGGCTCAATTCGGCCAAGGCAATCGCCGCGAAGCACAAGGCATACACGTCCTTCGGATCCACCAGCGGCGTTCCGTCCCGCGCCAGACGATAGTACATCTGACCCTCCGCGGTGAAGGCGTGGGCCAGCAGGAACTGGGCCCCGTGCTGCGCGATCTCGACCCAGCGCGGTTCGGGCCGCAGGCAATGGTGCAACCGGCTGAACATCCAAATCTGCCGGCCCAGCATCCAGGTGAACTTGTCGTGCGCATAAACGTGCCCGTCGCGCTCCAAACAACTGAAGTACCCGCCACACTCGCGATCCATCGAGTGGCGTTCCCACCAGGGCACGAAATCCTCCAGCAGGGTCGCACGGTAGTGTCCGCGCAGGCTCGCGGCCTTGTCTTCCGGAATCAGGTATGCGTTCACCGCCATCGACCGATGTCCCTTGGTCTATTGTTGTGAGCCGGGCGTCTGCAGGACTTCGTCGGGCAGCATCTGCTTACGGCATTTCGGCCAGTGTTTGGCCACTTGGCTGTGTTTGCTCAGGTCCCAAAGGCTCAGGTTCAACTCGCGCAACGCCAGGGTGGTGGAGATCCAAGCCTGCGTCCAACCGGCCTCGATCGTCCATGCGCCCCAGCCGGCGCCGGCATTGGAGCCCCAGTAGTCCCACTTCCGGTAGTCGAAGGCTCGGAACCAACCACCGTCCAGATCGGGGTGCCTCTGGCTGGTGATCTGCACGCGGACCAGGAAATCGGCCAGCTTGTCCGCCATCTCGCGGTACTGGCGATCGCCGGTGGCCGCGCACGCCTCGTGCAGGCTGAACACCAGGAAGTTGCCGCCGTAGAGCAAGTCGGTGGCCGGGTCGCCGTTTTGCTGAATGACGGGCCCTTCGCGCGTGCCGTATTCGGCGTTGGAATTGGGCGGCCGGTAGTTCGTCTTCTTGGGATCGAGCGACCCCAGCACCTCGCGAATCGCCCCGCAGGGTTCCTGGCATTTGCGGATGTCGTCGGCCATCTGTTTCAACCAGGCGCGATGTTCCGGCCGGTCGTCGACGCGCACCAGCCAGGCCAAGGGCAGCAGCACCCGGCTCCGCATGGTGTTGGCCCATGGATAGTTGTCGGGATAGCCTTCCATGGTCGTAGCGATCGCCTTGCGCGTGCGATCCAGCAAGATCCGATCCCCGGTCTTGTCGTAGAGCCACAGGTAACAGGCCCAGATTCCGGCGTGCAGGTGCGGCATGTGAAAGGGGGTCTTGCTGCGCCAGAAGTGCTCCCAGCCCTTGGCCAGCACTTGCCGGTTGTCCAAGGTGCTGCGGAAGCCGTGCACGCCGGTGGTGCGGAAGTTGCTCAGGATGAGTTGCAGCATGGCTTCGTCCCACTGGTCGGTCTCCAATAGCGCGGCCGTGCCCAACGTGCTGAGGATGACGTAGCAGTCGTTGACGCTGTACAGGGACGGGTTGTTCGCGCACCAGTACAGCGCGCCGAAATTGGCTTTGCTCGGATCCTTCTGGAAGAAGGGCGAAGTGACGTAGATCCAATCCAGCAGGTTGGCGGCGATCTGCCGGCTGCGCTCGTCGCCGTCGACCTTCCACCGCAGGGCAAAGGCCAGCGCGCTCTCGCCCACCACGTCGGTCCGCACGGCCCCCCGTATCTTCTGCTTGCCGGTGTAGTAGATCCTGGAATTGAAGCCCTCGCGCAACGCATACTTGCCATCGCCGGCCGACTGCTGCGCCAGTCGCGACGCAGCCGGGCGCTCCAATTGGATGATGGGCTGGTCCAGGTCGGTGTAGTGTTCTCGCGATTCGGCGTCCGGAAGCATGTTGGCCTTGGTGTGCCAGTCGATGCCGCGAATCACGGCTTGCCGCACCGCATCCGCCGGCAGAGCGGCATCCCGGGAGTACGTCGGTCGCACCGTGGGCGTCCACTCCACCGTGGGAATCCGGACGCCCGGCTGCAGCCAACCCAGGATCATCCGCCACACGGCCTGCATGGCGTCGTAAGGCGCGTAGCGCGCGGTCACGAACTGGCTCAGCTTCGTGGTCGAAACCAGGATCCCGCCCCGGGGATGCTCGAACAGGATCGGCCACGTCGGCACGTCGTCGATGTCGAAAACGGCCGTGTCGTAGCCCGCCACGCGCGCCGCCACCAGGAAGGGTCTCTCGGCCTGCACCTCGACGAAGTGGCAATCGTGGACAGCCAGCAGACGCATCTTCGGCAGCGATTCGCCGAACACATCGGCGGTGACTACCACTCGTTCCAGCATGTTCGCCGCCGAGGCATCGCCCGCGTGCTTCAGCGGATTCTCTATCGCCTCGCGTGGCTGGCCCACGCGCGCATCCGGCAGGGCGGCCGGATACTCCACATACAGCCGCAGCTTCTTGCGAGCCGCTTCGTCAAACACGGCCGTGTCCAGGGGCGTGAGGCTCTTCGGATACCCATCGGCCAGAATCAGTACGCCTGCGCCGCGGGGCGCTGCTGCGACCGCCTCCGCCGCCGTGGCGTAACGCGTGCAAGACACGCCGCACGCGGTCAGCACGCAATACAGGTCGTTGTCGGCCGCCGCACAGAAGACCAGCCGCGGCGCGCCGTCGTTGGCCTGTGCAGCCGTTACCAAGTCCAGCCCGCAACAGGCCATCACGGCCACCAACCACAAGGCCATCCCATTTCGGCAGCGACGGTTCATAGTGGCACCTCTTCGTGCAACGGGCAATCAAACTTCATTTCAACGCCTGCAACACATCCTGGATGTACGCATCCTTCTCCGGCCCGCGCGATTCGCGGATCTTGGTCAGCGCGCTGCGGCCGAGGGTGGCGGCAAAGGACTTCACTCGCCTGCGCGCCAACTCGATCCCCGCACGCATCTCCGGCCCGCGCCGCTGCTCGGGCACCTTCAACCCCTCGCGCGCCCGCTCGACGATCGCATAGTCCACGCTCATCCGCGATCGCTGCACGCGGTCCAGCCGGGCCGCGTCGCCCTGGACACGCTGATCCGCCTCGGCCCACAGGCGGTCGGCGGCTTCCAGCAGCGGCGTTGTCAGATGTTTGCTGGTCACCGCTGTGTAGCAGCCGCAATGGATCTGCTGGCCCTCGGCATAGTCGTGCAACAGGTCCAGGTACTGGCGAATCGGCCAGGCGGCCTGGCCGTAGTAGGCGTCGAGGAATTCGTTCACCGCGCGATGCTCGCCGTAGTTCGGATCCCACAGCAGCTTGGCCATCAGGTAGGCGCCCAGTTCGGCCAGCTCGCTGTCGGCCGTGTTCCAGGTGTCCTGCTCGAACACGCCCGTCACGTGGTTCGCGGCAAACAGCCGCAAGTTGTCGTCGATCACGCGCTTGTTGGGAAAGGGCAGCAGGTAATTGCGGAAATCGGTCACGTAGTCCCAGATCCATAGCCGGTCGCAAACCTTGGCCCACGCCTGCAGGTCGGCCACGAAGGCGCTGTTCTTCTCGGAACAGCCGCTGGCCAACGGATGCGAGAAGCAGCACTCGATGTCGCACAGCCGGATCACCACGTTCGGCCGCGGACGCATCGACTGGGGCGCCTTGCGCGTCCAGGTGTAGGCCAGCGTCTCGATCACCTTGTCGGGAAACTCCGGCTGCACGGCCTCCGCCACCCGATTGACCAGGTGCAGCACCGGAGCCATCTGTGACTCCTCGGCTGCGGCTAGCGATTGGCAGCGCTCGCACTCGCAATAGTTGCGGTTGTCGTTCTGGCTGAGCGAGAAGACCGTGGCTTCGGGCTGTTCGCGCATCCCCTTGCGGACCCCCTCGGTGCACAGGCGGATCACGTCCTCGTTGGTGCAGCACAACTGAAAGGGCGCACGCTTCCCGCTTCGCAGCGAGTAGTACTCGGGATGCTCGGCGAAATACTGCTCCTTGGGCATGATGAGTTCCATCGTGTGCACGAAGAACCCCGAGCCAAAACGGATTCCGCCGCCGTGCCGGGCCTCGATCCGCGGGGCAGGGGAGTGTACGTCCCACCGATCCGCGGCCCGGCCCCGGCCCCCGATCCCATTCAGCCGGTTGCGCGCCATCCAGTTGCCGTCGAAGCTCTCCCAGAGGTACGTCTCGCGATATTCGAACGCCGGCTTGCGCTGCTCGTTCAGCTCCGGCAGCGGCAAGCAAGCCATTTGCGGAATCCGTTCCACCTCGGGCGTGAACCAGCGGCAGCCCCAATGCTCCTCCAACAGACCGTACACGCCGTACAGCGTCCCGCGCGGCTCACCGCCGGCGACCACCAGCCGCTGGCCGACGGTGCGCAACTCGTAGCCCTCGGCACGCAAGGAGTCGAAATCGATGGCCGGCTTGATCGCCTCCAGCCGTGACGAACGGCCGACGAGAATCTCCCGGTCCTGCGGCGCTTCGGCGTCGGTCACGATCGCCAGCTTCGCACCGGTGATCTTCTGGAAGAAGGTCTGCAACTCCTCGGCCGCGTAACGCGTGGCCGGCGGGGCTTGGGCGGCGATCACGATGCGATAGTCCGACCGGCCGGCCTCGGCCAGAGTGATTCTCTCTTCGGCCCGGACCCTTCCAGCCAGAAATGCGCCGAGCGTCAGAACCCCAGCCACGGCTTGCCGCAATCGCATGTCGTTTCTCCTTCTTACGTGACTGCTCGTTGTGTGTCCTGACAGGACTTCAGGGCTGCTTGCATCGCACCAGGAACACGCGATCGACGTAGACCGCCTCGACGTCGTCCTTGCTGCGCACGACGGGCGCCGCCCAGGCGTACATCTGTTCGCCCAGCGTGTGCGTGCCCAGGTCGATTGTCTGGTACTGCGTTCCACGGATGGCTTTGACGGGGATCTGCCTGGAAACCACCGATCGCCGGGAGGCATCGTCGTAGACGCCGAGCGTCATGGCCGGGCCTTGGTCGGTGTTGGCGTCGCATCGCACGCGCATGAATACCTGCCAGCGGCTGCCGTCGGTCACGCCATAATCGCCCAGCGCGCAGCTATGGCAGGCCCAGATCGTGTGGACATTCGGCATGCGCCGCGCCAGCCCGTTCGAGGCCGCGACGTCCTTTTCGATCGTGTAGAGTCCCGGCTTGGAACGTGGGATGTAGTCGGCCTCTTGGAGGTCGATCCAATCGGTCTTGGCCAGTCCTTTGCACGGTTCGGGTACATCGCCGGCAGGAATTCTCTGGCGGAAGAAGTAGGGGAAATCGTCGCCGAAATCCTCGGGCACGCGGCGGCCTTGCCGGAACTCTCCCGCGTTGTGCCGTTTGAGGAGCGAACGGAACTCAGCCAAGGCGGCCTGCGGATCTTCGGGCCCGCGGAACGCAACGCCGTTTTGCCGGGCCTCGCGGCGGAGCGTGTCGTAACGCCGCAGCCAGACATAGTCCAGCGGCATCCGCTCGCGCCGTACGCGTTCAGTCAACACCGGATCGCCGGCCACCGCGGCCGCGGCCTTCTCGAAACATGCGGTGGCTTCCGTCAGATCTGCCAGGGAGAGCCATGGGCTGCTGTCTTGGATGTAGCAGCGAATGGGAACCTTCGCGCGCAGGCCGGCCTCGTCGATGATCTCGATCGAGCGGACCAGGTGCGGACCCGCCGCGCCGTAGTAGCCGTTGGTGAATGTTTCCAGGAGCTGCTTCTCGTTGGCGTCCGGGTTCCACAGCAGGTGCGCCAGGTACCACGCGCGCAAGCGGACGAAGTGCCCGACGCGGCATCCGCTGTCGCCTTGCTCGAAGATCCCCAACGCGCGGTTGGCGACAAAGTAGCGGAGGTTCGGCGCCAGGACGTGGAAGTTGGGATGCGGCGCCAGGTAGTCGGAGAAGTTGGTCACGTAGTCCCAGATGTAGAGCTGGGACGAAATCCGCCCCCAGTTCTCCATGTCGCGGCGAAACGCGGCGTTGATTTCGTTGTTTCCGCCGGCCAGTGGCTCGGAGAAGGAGCACTCGATCGAACAGAGCCGCACGACCACGTTGTGCCTGGGCCGAACGTGCTTGGGCGGGGTGCGCGTGTAATGGTAGGCCAGCGTTTCGATCAGGATGTGGGGATATTCCTTTTCCACCTCTTCGGCCACCGCATTGATGAAGTGAATCAGCGAACCCGCCGGCGTCCCCTCGTTGTCGTCGAGGGCCTTGCACTTGTCGCATTCGCAGTTGCCGCGCCAGTCGTTCTGGCTGACCGAGATCATCGTCGCGCCCGGGTTCTGGCGGATCCGCTCCTTGACGACCCGGACCATCTCCCTGCGCATCTCCTCGTTGGTCAGGCACAACTGCGAACGGGTTCTCTTTCGTTCGCCCTGGATGAGGCTGTACCACTCCGGGTGCTTGTCGAAGTATTGCGCAACGGGCAGCAGGCCGTTGATCTGATAGAAGGTGTGTACCCAGCCGACCAGTCCGTTCGGACCGCCGTATTCCTCGGGAATGGAATAATGGTCGTGGCCGTTGAGCCGCAGCCTCGCGGAGAAGATGCCCATGGCGCGCTGTTCTTCGGCCGTCACCAGGGAATGGTTGGTGAAGCAGCCGTCCGACAACTCCAGGTACCGCGTAGAGCGGTCGGGAACCTGGGGGCGATAGGTGATGTCCTGCGGCGAAATCCGAAGCGTGGGACGCTTGGGAATGTGGACTTCGGTGGCCGTCCACCAGCGAATGCCGACCACGTCTTCAAGGAACGTATACACCGCGTACAGGCTGCCGCGGCGGGGATGGCCCGCAAGCACCAGGTCACGCCCCACGGTTCGGATCACGATCGCGTCGGGCGCGAGCGAGTTCAGGTCCATCCCTGCCAGCAGTCGCCGTGCAGTCTCGCTGTTGCCCACCACCATTCGCGGCTTGTCGCCAGGCGAGTCGGCTTCCGACACGATGGGCAACATGCAGCCGGCTACCTGCGCCAGGTGCTGTTGAAGCTCGCGCGCAGCGGTCCGCTCGACCGCCGTCGCCTTGTCGGGGAGGACGATCACGTAGTCGCTCTTCCCCTCCCGGACGATCGTCAACTCGTCACCCGAGAGGGCCGCACCGCCAAACCATGAGCAGGCGACGACAAGACAGAACAGCTTTGCGGACATGTCGCTAGTCCCTTCCTCGATCAGGCTTTCGCGGGGCTTCTCACGGGCATTCGATCTCGACCTGGATCGGCTCCTTGCCGGCGCTGAGCGTCACGCGCTCGGCGGTGAACTTGTCGCAGGCCTGGCCGTTGACGCGCACCGCGCGGATCGCTTTGCCTTGCGGATGTCGCACGCATAGCACGATCGCGGCAGGCGCGGATCGCTTGGGCGGATCGATCGTGACCACGATCTTTCCCTGCTCGACCTGCGACTGGATCTGGTAGCTCATCGGGCCAAAGTGCGTCGGGGCGTCCTCTACGCAGATGCTCTTGCCCTGCTCGAGCCACGGCTTCGGCGCGGCCTGGGCCAGGATCAACTGGTCCCCCTCCTCCCGCACCAGCATCGACCGCAGCAGGCGCAATTGCTGCGAGCCGGTGCGGAGATGGGGAATGGTGATCGGATTCTGGCCGTCGAGGAACGGGTGCTCCACGCCGCCATAGGTGGTCCGCGTCATGCCCAGGGCCATCGTGGAGTAGAACCCCAGAATGGCGCGCTCGGGCTCGTTCCGCCGCAGGCAGGTCATCCAGTAGCCGAAAGCGAACCCGTGGCAGGTCTCCGGCTTGGGCGACAGCAGCGACCGCAAGGCGCACACGCCCGCGATCAGCCCGCCCCGCTGTTCCAAGGCATCTTTGACCAGGCTCACGCGCGGATCGTCGATGGGCAGGAAGCCGGTTTCCAGCATCATCGAGCCAAACAGCGTGTAGTAGCCGTAGGCCCCGTAGTTGGCCTTCTTCAGCCAGCCTTGCGTGGCGGGCAGGATCGGCAGCAACTTGACCCCTTCGTGTTCGATGATCGAGCGCTCCATGGCACGGTTCAGGTCGGCGCGATACGACGCGGCTTCGCGCGCCACCATCTCGGCCTCGGGCCGGTCGATCGCGCGCAGGGCCTGTGCCGCCGCCTCCAAGCCCACGCACACGTAGGCGTCGCCCATGATGTTCCAGTCCGGATCGCGATAGTCGCCGCTGGGCGGATACTTGATGAGCCCATACGTGACCGAGTTCGGATCGGCCGCCGCCTTCTGCCAGGCGCGGCGTTGCGCCAGCCATTCACAAACGCGGATCATCGTCGGCGCCACGCGCGCCAGGAACTCGCGGTCCTGTGTGTAGCGGTAGTGCTCCGCCAGGGCGATCAGCAGGGCCCCGTGATCGCACAGCCCGAACCGCGTGGGAAACTCGCCGCCGGGCGTGACCAGCGAAAGCAGCGATTGCAGATACCGCTCCGACTCCTGGTGATAACCATACGCGTCCAGCATCTGGCAATAGACGGTCGCACAGATGCCCCACACCGCCTCGTAGAACCCGGTCCCGTCGTGTGGCAGGAACTTGTGGTACCCGCTGCCCTCGCGTGGCCGCAGGTCCTGGGGCAGGAACAGGTCGGGCTCCTTGTCCACGCACAGGAACGTGTAGCCCTTGAGCGCCCGATAAGCGTCGTTCACGCGCTGCTCTGGCACGCGAATCTGCATCCCCTGGTTGCAGATCTGCCGCCACCGGGCCGCCACCTCCTCGAACCGCTGCCGATACTCCTCTGCCCCCACGACCTCGACCCCGCGGAACCCGCCGCAGAAAGGCTCCACCGAGTAGCGGCTCCCCTTCTTCGCCTTGTCCGTGTTGGCCGACGGTTCGCGCGGCTGCGTGCCGTCGTAGGGGATCTTCAGAAACAGGCTCTTTGCTCCGCGCGCCGGCACGTCGAGCGTCCAACTGCCGCCGGCAACGCTGATCACCGGCAGGCCGCAGTCGATCTGGCAGGCCACGGCCACCGACTTCGCCTGCGCGCCGGGGTTCTTCACGGCCAGCTCCACGTAGGCCCACAGCCGCGCGCCGGGATCGGGGGCCATGTTCTCGGACCAGGCCCACACCGTCTGCTCGAACTGCAATCCCTGGCATGGGAAAGGCGTGGTGACCAGCGGTAGATAGCCTTCGTGCAACCGCTTGGCGTCGGGCGCAATCCCCTGGCCAAACCGCTGCTTGTCCGGCCCCAGCAGCCAATAGATCGTGGCCCGGTTCTCCGGCGGCACATGGTGCAGGCAGTTCGCGACCTCGATGCTCCCGTCGGGCAGGAGCACGAATTCGTCGCGCCCTTCGGGCACGCCCAAGGCCTCGCGCGGCAGTTGCAGCATGGGAAAACGGCTGGCCACCGCTTCGAAGCTCGGATCGCCGGGCGCTGCCAGGATCTCCTGGCCCGGCGTGTCCGGCCCCCAAGGGGTCGCGTTGACCGGCGACGCTGGCGAGCCTGTTGCCAGGAGGCTACAGATGCAGAACACGCTCCCGGCCAGAGTGCAGAACGACAACGGATCGTGCGCAGCAACGAAACGAGGTCTCATGGGTGGTCCTTTGCGGTCTCTTCTGTTTGGTTGCGGCCGTCAGCCGTGCCCGTGTTGTGTCTCATACCAAAGGTGACTTATGGCTTGGGTGCCACGAGTGGACTCTCTTCGTGCGATCTCGCTTCACGGGGCGCAAAACTCCAGCAAGCACACGTCCCGCGCCGGCAGTTCTACGCGCAGCGTCGGGCCAAGCTTCCGCCACGCGCCCAGCCGCTGCCGGCCGGTGTGGTCCGTGCGATACACGACCGCGTTCTCCGCCAGGCCGTAGGCCTTGGCGTCGATCGGCAGATTCAATGTCAGCGGCGCATCGTCGATGCTCGCCAGCGCAATCCCTACGTCGCCGTCCGCCGCGCGCCATGCTCCGGCAATGGCCATCGGCACGGTCTTCTTCGATTCGACCATCTTGATGTAGGTGCCGATCTTGGAGATGTCGATCTCGCGCCGCGGCACGTCCAAGGCGGGCGGTCGCAGCCATTCGCCCAAGAGCAGGTACTTCAGCCCCTTCAGCCGCGTGTGCACCACGCGCGCCACATAGTCCATCTCCTCCGCCCGGTCTACCAGCAGGTGCGGCAGGAAGTTGGGCAGCGTCGGCTGTTGTCCCCAGACCAGCGACCGCGCCTGCTCCAGGCAGAACTGCCGGGAGAACTTGCGGTCCATGAGCGAAAGCGGATCGCGCGGCGCGTTCTCGGCCGGCCACTTCTCGTCGTAAGGCGGCGAGAGCAGGGGCCCGTAACTGCCATAGTACACCGCGCTGTCATGATACACGGCCTGGAACAGCGGGATCACGGCCCACGGCGAGGCCCCGCCGGCGGTCCGCTCCTGGCTCATCTCCAGGTTCAACATCAGGTCCAGATACGGCAGCCACGGCTCGCCGCAATACTCGCCCGCCAAGGCCACGCGCCGCTGGGTGGAGCACTGGTCGCGGATCGTGCCGGCCAGCAGCCCCAAGGCCTCGGTCCAATACCGCCCGTGCCCCAGGATGTGCCCGTGCGTCGGGTCGTAGCAGGGCAGCGTCATGCAGGTCTGGTCCATGTAGATCCCGTCGACCTTCAGCTCGCACACGGCCTGGATGGCCAGGCCCGCGTACTTGTTCCGCCAGAATTCGGTGCCCAGGCACATGGGCGTGCAGGGGGCGTGCATGAAGCGGTTGTAGACTTCGGTGCGGATCTTGCCGTTCGCTCCTTTGACGGCAAACGCCTCCGCCCCTTCCTCTTCCCAGCTCTTGGTGGCCGTGCCCCACAGACGCTGGTTCATATAGATCAGCGAGTGAATGCCCTGCCCTTGCGCCTTCTCCACGGCCGCACGGAAGGGCTCGGTCCCCTCGCGCGGCGGCAAGTACTCGGGAAAACCCGCGTCGTACGCGCAGCCGTGCCACCAGTGCCAGAACACGCTCACCGGCGCACCCAGGTACTTCTGCAGCTCGGCGGCGGGGACCAGGACCTGCTCCGACCGTCCGCGATTCCACTCCCAGAGGCCCACCTGCTTGACCCACTCGGGCGTCAGGCCGCGGCGCAGCCGGCTGCGCTCGGCCCACACGCGCGCCGTCGGCGACTGCCGATACATGCTGGCTGCCGTCGACCAGTCGCCGCGGAAGGTGCCCAAGAGGATGCCGTAGGGCAGGCGGAACTCGGCCAACTCGGCCGCCTCTTGCTCCGGCTCGTGCAGCATCTCGAAATGCACCTGCTGCTGCGCATCGCCCCACAGGGCAAACGTCTTGGCAAAGGCGCGCGTGTCGTCCGCCGCCGCATAAAATCCCAGCCCGTCCGGCTCGTACCAGGCCAACCACTGCATCGACAGCCGGGCCGGATAGTGCCACGTCAGTCGCTGCCCCTTGCCATTCTTGCCGCGCAGCAGTTGCCGCGGGTCGCTGGCCAGCGTACCGATATGCTGCGGCACGGCTAGCTCTTCATTCGCGCGAGGCTTGAGGGCCGCCACGCGCGGGAAGCGGACTTCCTTCAATCGCACTCCTTGCGGCTTGGCGACGGTCAGGCTCCAGCGGCTCAGCGGCACGCCTTGCGGCTCGATCCGCACCTCGGCCGCTACGCGCAGCGACGGCTTGCCGTCCAGCGGCACCGCGTCCCACCGCAATTGCAGCCCCGGCTGGCCGTCGGTCAGTTTCTGGATCTGCACCGGGCCCGCTTCATCGGCCCCGATGACGTGCGTCTTGTCCCCCTCGCGGATCACAAGCTGCCACAGGGCGAAGGGCGCTTGGCTTTCTCCAAGCTGCTGGCTGCCGTCGGTGGCTCCGCTCAACTCGCGGAGCGTGCCGCTGGCCGTGTCGAGTCCCACGCGCAGCGCGTCGTTGCCCACCTGGACCACGGCCGGCTCGGCACAGGCTCCCCATTCCGCCATCCCCGCCGGCATTGCCAGGATTGTCAGATGAGCTATCAAGAACCTACCCCAGAACTGCCAAAGCCAGGTCGGGCGGCCCGGCAAGACGGAATTGCCGACAGGTTCTGGGACCGGCTCTAAGAAC
>CALARR010000307.1 GCA_937889015.1 uncultured Planctomycetales bacterium
CCGGATTACTTCGGCCACGTCGGCGCCAGCCAGAACCCGCCCCGGGTGGGCGCGGGAGCTTAGAGCCCATCGCAGAACTATCCCAACCACGTCGAGCGGCCCGGCGCGCTGAAGTCGTCGACAGGTTCTGGGACCGGTTCCAAAGCACGGCGACCTGCTGCGCACCGCATGAGCGACCTTGCTTGCGCGGCACGGGCCCCTGCCCTCTTGTAAGGCGCGTGGCTCCGCGGAAGAGACATCGTGCCGCAACCACACCTGCCGCGCGAGAAGGCCGGCGCGCCGACCGGCCCAACGCCTGTTGGCAATCCTCGCGCTTGCATGTGCGCGCAGCCCTGCTACCATGAATGAGCAATCCCCCGCCAACCAAGGGAACCTTCCGCCCCGCCTGGCCGAAAGGCTCCCCTTGCCTGCCCCAGAAGCCATGCAATTCGCCTCTCTCGTGGAGTCCGCACAAATGAAGCGCGCCTGCCTGACCACGTTGCTTTGCCTGGCGATGCTCTCACAATGGTCCGCGGCGGCCGCACCCGATCCGGCGTTGCGCCTTTGGCTGCCTCTGGACGAAGGTGCCGGCACGCTGGCCACCGATCGCTCTGCGAGCCAACTGGAGGCTGAACTGACCAACGTCCAGTGGGCCAAGGGCGATTTCGGCACGGCGGCCTATTTCACCGGCGACCAGGCCTTTGCCGACCTGCCGCCCGTGCCCGATCTGAACGGCGCACAGCAGTGCACGATTTCGCTCTGGACGGTCTGGGAAGGCACCGGCCGCTATCCCAATCTGCTCACCACGCGTACCTGGAGCCCGGGCGGCCTGATGCTCTTCGTCAACAACGACGCCTGCGCGTTCCGCCTGGGCCGTCCCGACCAGCGCGCTGGCGCATCCGGCAGCAGTTGGACCGAAACCAGTGTGCCGTTGCTGCGCAAGCTTCCCCTGCAGCAGTGGACGCATGTCTGTGCCGTATTCGTCCTGCCCCAGATCACCACCTACGTGAACGGCAAGGCCGTGGGCCAAGGCAAGTGGGACTATCCCATCCAGGCCGACGGCCTGCGCATCGGCGCCTGGTCAAATAGGGTCAGCCACAAGGGCCTCATCAGCGACGTGCGGATCTACTCCCGCGCCCTCACGCCGGCCGAGGTCGCCACGTTGGCTCAGGATTCCGCGCGAACCAGCGCCGCCTACACGCTGCTCGATGAATCCAAGACGCCCCCGGCGCTGGCCGCGACCTTCGCCACCGATCACGCCGCGCTCGCCATCGATGTGCGCGGCCGAGCCGTCTCGCTGCGCAGCAAGCTCTCTGGCCGGGAACTGTTGGAGCGTCCCCAGGAAATGCTCTCCGCCCGGCTGCAGAACGGCCGCACGATCGTGGCGCGCAAGGCCTCGCTCCAAGGCGATGAGTTGACTTTCGAGTTCTCGCACCGGCAGGGCGCGGCCGCCTTGGCCGTCAAAGCCCACAAGGACTTCCTCACCTTCACCGTCCGGTCGCTGACCGTGCCCGAGGTCGAATCGCTCACCTTCTGCAACCTTGCGGTGGCAGCCACCAAGTATCGCGGGGCCATGGCCAACATGCTCTCGGACGACGAGGACGCCGTCTGCTTGCGCGGATACGATTTGCCCGTGGAAATGGCCCTGGGCGGCAATCCGGTCGCACTCCGCGTGTCGACGACGGCCGCACATGGCGTCACCGGCTGGCGTGCCGGTCTGGCCGCCGGGCCCAAGCCGCAGATGCCGGCCATGCTCCGCGCCATGGCCGCCGACGCCGGCGTGCCCCTCTCCAAGCTGGGCGGCCCGTGGTCCTTGGGGGCAGAAACCAACCGCGGCTCCTATCTGTTCGCCGACCTCTCGCACGCGTCGGTCGATGATTGGATCGACCTGGCGCGCCGCGGCGGGTTCACGCACATCCACCTGCACGGTTGGTGGGAGACCCTCGGCCATTATGACGTCAAAAAGGCCCTCTTCCCCAACGGCCTCCAGGACATGCAGGACGCAGTCGCCCGGATCCATGCGGCCGGCCTCAAGGCGGGCATCCACACGCTCACCGCCTGCATCAGCCCGCGCGACCCCTGGGTCACGCCCGAACCCAGCGCGCACCTGCTCGCCGACGCCACCTACACCCTCGCCCGCCCCCTCACGCCCACCGATACCGTGATCTACGTGCGCGAAAAACCCTCCGACCGCCACGATGTCATTTTCAGCTACTCGGGCAACGGCAATGCGATTCGCATTGGCGGCGAGATCATCCAATACGCCGAAATCTCGCGTGAGCTGCCCTTTGCCTTCGCCAAATGCCAGCGCGGCGCCTTCAAGACCCGCCCTGCTTCCCATGCCGAGGGCGACCGCGCCGACTACCTGCAGCAGCGTTACATCGCCTTCTATCCCCAGCCGGGCTCGCCGCTTGCCGACGACCTGGCAGATCACATCGCCGCTGTTTTCAACACCTGCCGCATCGACCAGATCTACTTCGACGGTTCGGAAGGCATGCGCAGCCGCTACGGCATCGACTTCATGCGGCACGCGATCTTCAAACGACTGCAGGGCGAAGTGTTGGTCGAGGCCAGTTGCCACGGGGCGCACAACTGGTGGTTCCACTCGCGCGTCGGCGCGTGGGACCACCCCGTCTGGGCCGCCAAACGATTCCACGACCTGCACATCGCTTCGGCGGCCAGGTCTCGTGTTACCGATCTGCTCGAACCACAGTTGGGCTGGTGGGCCCCGCGCAGACCGTCCCCTCAGGCGCGCGGTCACTTCCTCGACGAGATGGAGTACTTTGCCGCCAAGAATCTCGGCCTCGGCGCGGCCATGTCCATCCAAGGCGTGAACGTCTCGCGCCAACCGCTCGACTTTCACACCCTGAAGCAGATCACGGCCCTCGGCTGGTACGAACGCCTGCGCCTGGCACGCTACTTCGACGCCGCCACGATCGCGCGCGTCGCCGTGCCCGGCGACGACTTCCGCCTGCGCCAGGCCCCCGACGGCCGCTGGCAGTTCACCCCCGTCCGCATGACCGCGCATCGCGTCAGCGGCCTGGACAACGGCTCCGAATCCTGGACCAGCGACCATCCCTTCGCCCAACAACCGCTGGCGGCACGCATCGAGGCCCTGTACAGCGTGGCCCCCTACGACAGTCCCCAGACCGTGACCGAGCAACGGCCCAAGGAAACGCAGAAGCCGAGCCACGCGAAAGTCGGCTCCACATCCGCCTGTATATCCGATTTCGCCGACCTCGCCACATTCCGCTCCACGACCAGCTCCGCCGCTATATCCCTGGAACTCCAGGCAGCCCCCGGCGACTCGCCCACGGGCGGCCGCAACCTGTGCCTCCGCGCCGCCAACAAGAGCGACTCACGGCGCGGCGCCTGGGCGCGCGCACGCCTCGCCTTTCCGGCCCCCTACCGTGATCTCGCCGGAGCGGGCGCGGTGGGCGTCTGGGTCAAAGGCGATGGAAAAGGCGCGCTGCTGAATATCCAGCTCGGCACTCCGCGCGAATACTCGGCCGCCCTCTCCGACCACTATGTCACTCTCGACTTCACCGGCTGGCGCTACGTGGAACTCCTCTTCCGCGAGCGCGACGTGGAACGCATGAACGACTACCAATGGCCCTACGCGACCGGCTACAGCCTCTATCGTAACCGGCTCGACACGGCCCACATCTCCGAACTCAACCTTTACCTCAACGACTTGCCGGCCGGTGAGACAGAGGTCGTCCTCGGCCCCATCAAGGCATTGGCCGTTCAGCCCACCGAACTGAAGAACCCCGCCCTGAACCTCAACGGCCGCACGCTCGTCATTCCGGTGACCCTCAAGTCGGGCCAGTTCTTGGAACTCGAACCGTCGGGCCAGTGCCTGCACTACGACGAGAAGGGCGATCGGCTGGCAATCCTCCGTCCGGTCCCTCTGGCAGACTGGCCCGCGCTCCAGTCGGGCCAGAACCGCGTTTCCTTCGCCTGCGACAAGCCGCCTGCCGGCAGCGCTCGCGCCGAGGTGACCCTGATCTCATCCGACGCTCCGTTTGGCGAGTCCAACCCGCACACCCAGATTGGCTGGGACTGCCTGGCGCGCGAATACGAGATGCCCCGCTTGATCACCGCGGCCGAAGGCGAGCGCCACGCCTGGGATCTCTTCGTCCGGCCCGAGGAGCAAGCCCGACTGGAAATCGAACTTGCGGGAACCCTGGACACGCCGCTACTGACGATCAATGACCAGGACCTCCGTTTCCCCGTCGCGATCCAGGCCGGCCAGAAGCTGGTCTGCCGTGCAGACCGGCACTGGGTGGTCACCGATTCCACTCGGGCCGTGCTCAGCCAAGGCGACCTGCCTCAGGCTCCCCCGGCCCTCAAGTCCGGCAGCAACCGCATTGTCCTGACTGGCCCGGTCTCCGATCGAGCCACGGTCAAACTCATCAAGGTCTACCAATCCGTCCAACCCGCTTCCCCGGCAGGCAAGTAGCCGCGAGGCGCAAGAATAGAGGTTGTGGGTAGGGACGGTCGAGTGTTTTCCGCCGCAGGATGGCACCGATAGCGGAGCTATCGGTGTGCCGTCAGGCACAGGAGGCGGTCCGCAGAGCCAACGAATCGGCCCGCCAACGCGCCGCTCCAGTTCGCGCAGGGCCCGTTCGCAGGCCGGCATGATCGCCCCGTGAAAGGGGACCAGGATCACGCACTTGCGCGGGTCCAGGGGATGGTGTGTCGTGCGGCTCGCCTGGGGCCGGGCGGGGCGGTCCGGCCGTGGTGGCACGTGTACGCCCACGGCCAGGACCTGCTTTTCCGGGGCGATGCCCGCAAAATCCAGCACCGCGCGCTGTCCGGCCTCGCTGTTGAGCGTGGCGTGCATGTCCACCAGCCGGAAGTGCTGCGGGAATCGAGCGGCCAGTTCCTGGGCCCGGCCGTAGTATTCGTCCCAATAGCGGCCCAGTCCCTCCTGGCGGTCCTGGGTATCGTATTGGGGAAAGGTGCGCGTTCAGAGCGGGTCGTGGTGCCAGCCGTGCGCCGGCTGCCGGGCGCAATGGTTGATGGCCAGGAGGTCGGCCAATCCAGCGTCGGTGATGCGGGTCCGCGCAAGGTTCAATAGCCGCAGCTTCTCGAACGCTGAGAGAATTGCCAAGTCGGAGTCTTGCGCGTTGGAGTAACTGAGGGTGACCGCCGTGACGGCGTCGTCTTGCGACGGACGCATGACCACGGCTTCGCCACCCAATTCACGGATCTTCGCGATGTTCGGGTCACCGGCTCGTGAACAGCCCGTTAAGATGAAAAGCAAGAGAACCAATTCGGCTCGTAGACGCATGACGGCTTCTCAATGTATTGGGTCCTGCATAGCGAATGAACCGAGGGAGATCATCGGGAGCTCGGTTCCTTCGGCCTTCCGTTGGTTGGCCGGGGCCATTAACAATGCAGAGATCAATCAAGACCGCGCCAAGAGCTGATGTCCCAGCGTTTCAGGTAGTGCATTTCGAAATTGTCCGGTGACGTGAACTTCAGAGGCAGCCAGATGTGGGAGCTCCCCGCCATGTTCCGCAGATTCCACCGGTCCCCCATGTAGACAAATGTGCCGGGTTTGTGGCGGATCTCGAAGACAAAGGTCGGCTGGGAATTGAAGGTGGCGCCGGTGTCGTCTCCGCGGCAGAAGTCTCCGAGATCCGTGTAGGGGCCAAAAACAGCTTTGGCGCGATGCACTCTGGCGGGATTGGGTTTCCAGCCGCTAACCCCGGAGGTGATAAGAAAATAGTAGCCATTGTGTTTGAACATAGCCGGTGCCTCGCGTGCCTCCAGTCCTTCCAGAGGACGCACTTGCCGACAAGACCGATAGTCGTCGGAGAGTTCCGCCATGTAGAGCCGACGGCGCAGCGACCGGTCTTTCGGGTAGGTGTCGAAGATGAAGTACGCCTTGGCGTCTTCGTCCTGGAAGAGGGTGCAATCCTTGACGGTCATGTTCGGCCCAAGGGGGCGCTGAATGCCGCACCACTGGTACTGGCCATTGATGGCATCGCAAACGGCCACCCCCGCATCCGCGGTCCCCTCCTCCACTCCATGGGCGCCTGGAAATCTCACATAATGACACCAGAGAACGTATTTCCTGGCGCGGGGGTTGAAGACAATTTTGCTTCTGGCAAAACGCAACGGACCCTTCAGCTCCCCCTCGTTCCGGCAAGAAAGGACAATTCCTTCATTCCGCCATTTGATCAAGTCACTGGAGCTGTACATGGCAACGCCTCGTTCGGTGGCGCTGCCCATATCGGCCACCGCTTTCGGCGATAGGCACTGCCCATACCACCAGTATTTGCCTTCCGCGAAGATCACGCCGCCATGATGGGCCCCCACATGGACACCCTCGGTGTCGGGCCGTGCCGGGAACTCGTCAAGCGAGCCATTGCAGATCTCGGCGAGTGGGATACTGGGTTTCTCAGCACACATCGCGGACGACGGCGTGAGCAGCAGGGCGGTAAGGAGCGTGAGGGCGTGTTGTAGTCTCATGTGCTGTTTTCCTGTTGATGTTGCTCACCTCTTCTCCTCCGACAACAGCGAGGACATGCCCCCGATGTCCTTGACATTATCCGCTGTTCCGTATGAGATCCAGCAATCCGGCAGATGGGCAAATCGCTGGGGCCAGGCACTTTCGTCTTTCCATAGGAGTCATAACCGGGGTAAGTCAAAACTGGGTCAGACCTCAATGGGACTTCCAGTGTAAGGAAGCGCCATTCAGTCCTGCCCCCTCTGTCACTCGGCGGCCAGCACTTCCTCCAGACGCTGGGCGGGACGACCAAAGCGCGCGCGGTATTCGCTCGCCGAGGGCTCGATCCGCGTCTTGAGCTTGACCGTGTGGTGCAGGGCAATGTCGGCCAGTCGGTGTTCGAGGAACGGATTGGCAAAACGCTCCAAGGTGGTTCGAGCGAACCCGGCTGGTTCTTCGGTCCGGTCTTCCAACAGGGGAACAATCTCCTCGAACAGAAGCGATTCGAGCCAGGGGCGGATGCGCGGATCTTCGACGGCCTGGCGGACCGTGACCAGGCCGAGCGGAAGGGCCTTGGCCACCAGGGCCGTGTGGGCCCCGTTGAGGATCCGCACTTTGCGAAGATAGTAGGGCCCAAGGTCGTCGACCCTGTGTACGGCCGGATGAGCCAGGAGCCGGTCGCCGCGCGCCTCCGCGGTTCGATCTGCGTGGCCGGCTTGGGCCGGCTGCGGTGGTGCGCTCACGGGCGATTGGGGGGCGGACGGACCGTCGACACCCCAGAAGGCGAAGGGTTCGGCCACGGCGAACAAGGGATCGGACGCGGCCAGCGGGTCGTCTGCGGAAGGGGAGGAGACAATACGGTCGACGAGCGTGTTATGCCAGGTGCAGGCGGAGCGCAGCCACTCCAGAAAATCGCCCGACGACTGCCAGCGCGCGGCCTGTTCAAGCACGAGATCGCGCAGTTTGAGGCCGTTCTGCTCCAGCAATTCGCAGGGCAGGATCCGCACGCCACCCTGGCCGGCTTGGTAGCGGGCCTGGAGGAGCGTGAGGAGCTTGGCCGGAAAACTGCGCGGCGGGGCGCTGGTCGGTGCGTCACGGGCGTCGAGGGCGAATCCGGCCTCCGTGGTGTTGGAGACAATGACCTGCAGGTCGGGGCTGGCGGCCAGATCGAGCAGGGCCGGCCAATCGGCCGAGGCGGCCAGGGCCCGGCCGATGCTTTGCACCTCATCTACACGGTCGACGAGCGCGCCAGCGGCCAGCCCGCGCACGGCCACGTGATAGCGGCCCTGCTGCGACCACTGTGCGACTCGGCCGGCGCCGGTCGATTGGACGACCACGACCCGACCGGCTGGGCGCTCGGTTTGGTTCAGTTCGTGGGCGAAGAGGTCCACGAAGCAGCGGAGGAACTTGCCGGTTCCGAATTGGAGAATGGTCTCGGGTTGTGGCATGGTCAATGCGTGAGGAGTGCTGTTCGTCAGAGGCCTTGCATGATCCGCTTGGCCTTCTCCAGGGTGGCGGCGTCCTTGGAGACTTCCAGGACCTTCTGGAGGGCCGCGGTAAACTCGCGGTGGTTGGGCTCCATGAGTTCACGGCGATGGGCCAGCTCGACCACCGATCGGCCAGCCTCGGTGGCCAGGGTCGGGTCATCGAGATAGGGCACCACCCAGCGCAGCGTCTTCACATTGCGCACGTTGGAGACGCGGCTCAAGAGATACTTCTTGTCTTCGGTGCGGATGGCCATGTCCATGGCCTTCTTGAACTTGTCGAGGGTCTTGGTGTCGCCTTCCTTGCCGGTCTGGCTGATGACACGCACATAGGCGCGGAGGGCGGCTGTCTGATGCGCCTTGTCGGGCGCACCGGCGGCCAGTTTCAGCAGTTCGTCGGCCACGCTGGCGTCGGGCCAGTTGCAGAGGGCGCGCACCCCGGCGTCGCGCAGGTTCGCATCCGAGGAGCCGATGGCTTCGAGCACGGTCTGCAAGGCCCGTTTTCCGCCCACGCGGCCCAGGGCGGGCAAGAGGGCCAGGCGGTCCTCGGCCGAGGCTGGCTGGAAGATCGCCAAGACCGGCTGATCCAGGGTCTGCGGATCTTCGCCCCGGCTGCAAGCGAACATGACCAACTTCTCCACGTCGTCGCGATCCTTGCCACGCGGTGTTTTCAGCAGGAGGGCGACGAGCGCCGGCACATCCTTGGGCTGCGCCAGGTTGCCCAAGGCACGCAACAGGGCGGGGCGCAGATCCTTGTCCTGCGTCTGGGCGTCGGCCAGCAAGGCGGGCACGGCCGCCGTGCACTGGCGTTTTTCGAGCAGTTCGATCAGGCCCTTGCGTTGGGCCGGTGAACTGCTCTGCATGGCGACGATCAGGGCCTCGTCCACTCCCTCGCCGCAGATCCGCTCCAGGCACTCGCGCGCGGCGGGAGTGGCTTCGTTGTTGGCCGCCAAGATCTCTAGCAACAGGGGCACGACCGTGCCGTCGCCCAATCTGGAAAGGGCCAGAATGCCCGCGGTGCGGATCTCGGGCTGCGAGGCGCGCGCGGCGGTTACGGCCAGCGGCATTGCGGCCCGGTCGCCGCGCGCGGCCAGTCCAGCCAAGACCATCACCTGCGCTGCAGGCGGCAGCTTGGGCAGGCCGGCGGAAAGGGCCGGGAGCACGCCGGCGCCGCGAAGCTCGACGACGAAGCCGCCGGCCACAGCTTGAGCGTCCGCGTCGTGGGAAGCGAGCATCTCCAGCACGAGCGGGGTTGCCTGGTCGCCGGCGGCGACGAGTCTGCCTTTCATGGCCGCCAAGCGCACGGGGCGAGGCTGCTGGGCGTCGGCCAGGCGGAGGTAGACGGCAGCGGCGTCGGCCGTCTGGCCGGCCTTCAGAAGGCGATCCGCAGAGCAGAGCCAAGCCTCGCCGATTGCGGGCCTGAGTTCGGGCCGGGCCTGTTCGTAGGCGGCCGACAAGGCCTGGGCCGCGGCTTCGCAGCCGATCTTGCCCAGCGATTGCGCGGCAACGGCGGCAATGGCCGGCTCGGCCGACAGCAGCGGGGCCAGGGCCGGCACGCTGGCCGATTCGCCGCGGAACCCCAAGGCCAGAATCAGGGCCGTGCGCCAGTCGGGGTCAGAGGCCGCGCCCAGGGCCGCCACGAGCTGCGCGTTGGCCTGCGGCGTGGGATTGGACTGCAAGGCGCGCAGGGCGGCATCGCGAATGAGCGGGTCCTTGTCCTTGATCAAGGCCGCCAAGGTCTCGACGCACTCCTCGCGGCCGATCCACTGAACTTGCTTGAGCAACCAGAGACGGGCAGGACGAGGGACGTCGGGGCTCAATTTCTTCAAGATCTCACGGCAGGCATCGGCGCGAGCGGCTTCCTGGCCAGTGGCCCCCAGGGCATAGCAGGCGTCCTGGAGCCGCTGTTGGGCAGCCTGATTGTCGGGGATGTTTTCGGAACCGATGCCCGGCAGGCATTCGGCCAAGAGATCCTTGAAAGATGGTTCCTGGGCCGAGGCGCGCGGCGCGCCGACAAGCACGACCGACAGGGAAAGCAGAAAGGCGATGGTTCGCATGGCAAAACCCGTGTTGGGGGAGAGTTTCTTGCGGATGGGATGCGATCGGATTGCGAGCTTGACAGATCAGGCCAGCGTCCACGGGGCGCGCCGCGGACGATCGATCCAGCGGTTGGCCTCGGCGTCGCCGATGAACTGTTCTTTGGCCGGGTCCCACTTCAGGGGCCGCTTGAGCCAGTAGGCCAGGTTACCCAGGTGGCAGACAGAGACGGAGCGGCAGCCGACTTCGACATCGCAGATGGGGCGCTGGCGCGTGCGGATGGCACGCAGCCAATCGGCGTGATGTCCGGGGCTGTTGTAGAGGTGCACTTCATTGGGGCCGATGGGCTTCTGCATGAGGCTGGCCGGGGTGGTCTGCAGGTAGCCGCGGCTGACTTCGATCTTGCCCTCGGTGCCGTGGAAGAGCACGCCCCTGCCGCCGCCTCCATGATAGACGGTCACGCCGTTGGCGTAGCGATAGGTCAGAAGCTGCACATCCTTGCCGTCGGGCGGGATGATCTCGGAGGGGCCGCTTTCGTCCATGCCCATACCCCACTGGGCGATGTCGAAATGGTGCGCGCCCCAGTCGGTCATGCCGCCGCCGGAATAGTCGCGATACAGTCGCCAATGGGGAAAACCGGTGAAGCTCGGGGGCGGGCAGAGGATCGCGTTGTAGGGGCGCCAGGGGGCCGGTCCCAGCCACATGTCCCAGTCCACTCCGGCCGGCACCGGTTCCTCGGGCAGGTAGCAATCCTCGGACGTGCGCCCCACATTCACGTTGATCGATGTGAGTTGTCCGATCCGGCCGCTGCGGACCATCTCGCAGGCGAAGCGGAACTCGCGGCTGCTGCGCTGCTGGCTGCCGGTCTGGAAGACGCGACCGTAGCGCCGCACCGCGTTGACCATGGCGCGCGCCTCGCCGATGGTCAGCGACATGGGCTTTTCGCAATAGACGTCCTTGCCGGCCTTGGCCGCCTGGATGGCCACGATGGCGTGCCAATGGTCGGGCGTGCCGATGACCACGGCGTCGATGTCCGGCCGGGCGAGCAGTTCGCGGAAGTCGTTGTACACGCCCAGCCTGGTTCCCTGAGTGGTGGCCCCGGGGCGTTTGGCATAACGTTCTTCGACCGCCTTGACGGCCGCCTGGCGTTTGGTCTGTTGGACGTCGCAGACGGCTCGGACCTCGACCTCGGCCAGGTCGGCAAACCGGCACAGATGGCTGTAGCACATCTTGCCCACGCCGACGAAGCCCAGCGTCAGGCGCTGGCTGGGCGGCGTGGCGCCGTCGGCGCCGAAGACGGAACTACGGAGGAAGATCGGCGCGGCAACGGCCGTCGCCGCGCGCGTCAGGAAGCCGCGTCGCGAAAGCGTACCGGACTGGATCATGCAGAGAGCTCCTCTTGCGTGGCGCGTGATGCCCGAGGGCATGCGCGGGGTGTGTGCTTCTCAACGCCGGGAAAATCGTTCGGTAACGGCTCGGATCGCCGCTGGCGGCGGTGCGCAAGCGGACCCGCATTATAGCCGGCCGACCACGGTGGGGGCAGACGCCGCCCCAATTTCCCGCCCACGGCAGGGGAGCGGCCGGCGTGAGGTAGGCCGAGTCCTTGTCATCGGGGGGCAATGTGGTTGCCTCTACTGCCAAACGCCCAGTTCGTGGATGGTCTGATACATGGCGACGATATTGGCTGTGGGGCTCACGGGCTGGATATTGTGGCAGGGAGCGCAGATCCAGCGTGCGCCGGCATAGATTTCGACGCTTTCGCGCACCTCGGCCACCACGTCAGCCACGCTGCCGAAGGCCAGCGTCTGCTGGTTGTCGATCGAACCGTGGAAGATCACCCGGTCGCCGAAATCGGCCACCAGGCGCTGGCGTTCCATGCCGGGGCAGCGCCATTGAATCGGATTGAGGATCTCGATCCCCACCCGATCGATCAAGTCCGGCAGGAAAGCGCGGGCCGCGCCGTCGGTATGGTACATCACGTGCACGCCGAAGCGGCGTGCCAGATCGGCCATGCGGACCTGGTTGGGCAGCAGGAAGCGGCGGTACATGGGCAGGCTCATCAGCGGGCCGGTCTGGGCGCCCAGATCTTCGGCGACCCAGGTCAGATCGATGCGCCCCTGGCCGGCCTCGAAGATCCGCCGGTGGTGTTCGATGTAGAAATCGAAGATGTGGCCCAGGATCGCATCGGCGATCTCCGGGCGGAGGGCCAGATCTTCGAAGGCTGTTTGCAGGCCGCGGAGGTTGCCGTAGAGGAGGAACGGCTCATAGCAGCCGGCATGCACCGGCCAGGTACCATCCTCCCGCTCGAGGGCCTGGCTGACGGCCGAGTAGTCGAAATCGTCAGGGCTGGGCCAGCGATGGGCGTGGACATCCTCAACCGACTGGACCGCGGCCAGCGGCTGGATCAGCGGCTCGTCGTAAATGCCCGATCCGTAGTCGACCTTGCGGAAGACGATCCCCCACAGGTCGGCACCGGCTGCCGGAGGCTCGCTCGGGCACCAAGCGGGCTCGACAAAATGCCGGCGGTCGACGTGCAGCCGTCGCCACAGCGCGTCTTCGTTGGCACACGCCAGATCGGCCAACAGACGCGTGGTAACCTCGGGCGTGGCTTGGTAGTCGGTCGGGATGCGATCCGGGGTCTGGCGGTTGAGCAGGGCGAGCCAGCGTTGGCGTGGAGTCATGGGCGTGCTCGGGGCTATGGATGCCGGCGCAGCCAACGACCGCAGTTCCGTCCGGATTCCAGCCCTATCGGCTGGAGCCCGGCGCTCCCGCGGCCGCGGAACGATCATGGGGCAATGCGGGCCGCAATAGTTTGCCACTTCGCGGCATTCTACTGCCTGGCAGGCGGCTCCAGAAGTGATTGCTTGCCGTCCCCCTCGCCTAGGGCACCAAAAGCGGCTATACTGCATCGGCGGCAAGTGGCCGCGAAGTGGGCCGATCCGTGTTCTTGTACGAGGTTCTTCGTGAACGATTCCCGCCGGTTGATCCGCGTCGGACATAGCCCGGACGCAGACGATGCCTTCATGTTCTATGCCCTGGCCAAGGACAAGGTCGACACGGGGCCGTATCGATTTGTGCACGAGTTGGTGGATATCGAGACACTCAATCGGCGGGCCTTCTCCGGGGAACTGGAGTTGACGGCCGTCAGCCTGCATGCCTATGCGCACCTCACCGACCGCTATCGGCTGTGTTCGTGCGGGGCCAGCATGGGCGACGGCTACGGGCCGATGGTCGTGGCCAAGCGCGCGCTGGAGGTGGGCGATCTGGCCGGGTTGCAGATCGCCGTGCCGGGCACGCTGACCACCGCTTTTCTGGCGTTGCGGTTGTGCCTGAAAGGGGATTTTGCGTATGTCGTCGTGCCCTTCGACGAGATCCTCCCCGCAGTGCAGGCGGGGAACTACCAGGGCAAGCCGATCGACGCCGGGCTGATTATCCATGAAGGGCAATTGACCTACGGCCAGTTTGGCATGCACCTGGTCGTAGACACGGGCCAGTGGTGGCTGGCCGAGACGGGGCTGCCGCTTCCGCTGGGCGCCAACGCGGTGCGCAAGGATCTGGGCCTGGAGGTCTGCCGTGACGTGCAGCGACTGTTGGTGGCCAGCATTCGCTATGGGCTGGAGCACCGCAAAGATGCCCTGGACTACGCGCTGGGATTCGGTCGCGGCCTGGATCCGACGGACGCGGACCGCTTTGTGGGAATGTACGTGAACGATTGGACTGTGGATTTCGGGCCGCGCGGGCGCGAGGCGGTGCGTGTGCTGTTGGCGCGCGCGCACGCCGCAGGCGTAGTGCCGACCGCGGTCGAGCCGGAGTTCGTAGACTGAGTGCCTGTTCCAGGACCATCACGGCAGCGCCGGCGGCCCAGCAGGACCGGGTTGCCGACAGGCTCTGGGACCGGCTCTGAGAGTTCTGGTCATAACGGGCTGGTGTCTCCGACAGTCTTGCGGTTCAGGTCTTATGAACTTGTTTCATCGTGACAAGAAGGACCCGGGGGGCGAAGACTCACCCTCATCCAGCGGCACGCCGCCTGGGCCGAGCCTGGCCGACATCGAGCAGAAGTTGGAGCAGGTCTTGCGGCGGATGGAGTTGTTGCCGGCAACGCCGGCCTCCAGCTCGTCGGCGGCGCATAGCGCGGCGAGCGAAGTGTCGCTAAACGCTATTCTGCAGCCGCTGGCGGCCAAGGTCGATGCGCTGTGTCAGCAACAGACGCACCTGGTCGAGTTGCTGGAGCGGATCGAGGGCCAGGCGACTATTGATGCCGGCACAGCCAATGATCGCAATTCCGTGCCAGGCACGGCCGGGCAAGGGGACTGGCCTGCCGCCTTGCTGGGGGACGAACTGTCGCAACTGCGGAGCATCGAAGGCCAGCGGCAGAAGCTCCTGACCGGCCTGCTGTCGGGCCAAGATGCGGCCCGGGCCCTGGTCGGACAGATTCTCGTCTTCCAAGCGGCGCGCGCGGAACAGATTCCGCAGTTGCTCCAGGATCTGGGGGAGGCCTACTACCGCTGGCAGCCCAAGGGCCGGCCGGGGGCCTCGCCTTTGGAGAAGGCGTTGGCCGGTTGGGCCGAGCGACGGTGCGAGGCCGGCGGGGTCACGAACCGGATCGAGTTGGTCGATCCGGGACAGCGTTTTGACACGACGCGCCACAATTCCACGACGCGCGGTGTCGAGGTGGATGCGGTTTGGGGCTGGGTTGTGCTGCGCGACAATGGCAAGGTGTATACCAAGGCGGCGGTGGGAGTGCGATAGTCGCGGGCGCTTGGTGGTTGGCAAGGAGATTGCCGACGGTGGGAGCCGTCGGGCGGCTGAACGGTTTGCAGGAGTCCTAGAGCCGGTCCAAAGACCTGTCGGCAGCTCAGTGCGGCTGGGCCGCCCGAGGTAGCTGGGGTGGTTCTCGGATAGGTTCTTTTAGCCGGTCCCAGAACCTGTCGGCGCCTCAGTCCTGCTGGGCCGCCCGACGTGGCTGTGATGTTTCTGGGATAGGTCCTTGGTTTAGATTCTCATGAACACCTATCGTTGTACGAATTGTGGATTTGAGTTGCGGCGGCCGAGCATGCCGTATCGGTGTCCGCAATGCGAACGTCAAGGTGTGGGCTTGTTTCGGCAGCTTGCGCCAGGTCAGGGCAGCCCGCCGCCGGCGCCGGGGCAGGTGGTCGTCCCGGCAGTTCCCGCGGCCCCGCCTGTGCCGCCCATGAGGCCGGCGCCCTCCGTGCCCAGCGCGGGCGAGATCGAGCGACTTCCAGGGGCAAGTGTGCCGTCGCCATCGCCCACGACGGTGCCCAGTCCGCCGACGCCGCCGGCC
>CALARR010000308.1 GCA_937889015.1 uncultured Planctomycetales bacterium
GGTTTCCACCGCTTCGACCTGACCACCTGCATTGCCTGCGAACGTTGCGCGCGCGATTGCCCCGTCGACTGCATCTATGTTGGCAAGCAGCGAGCCGTGGGTCGTAAGGGCTTCCAGGTCACCAGCTTCACAATCGACTACACAAAATGCATGTTCTGCGCACTATGCGTCGAGTCCTGCCCCGTGGACTGCATCTTCATGGGCTCCACCTATGACCTGAGCTGCTACAGCCGCGACGGTTGTATCGTGGATTTCTCGCGTCTGCCGGTTGAGATTGCCTGGGGTAAGAGCACCCTCAATCCCACCGCCGTCGCCTACTCCAAGCTGGTGCCCCGGCCCGTCCATGACGGTCCAGTTCAGTAGCTATTCAGCCACGGTGCGTCCGTGATTTCTCTCCCGCCTGCCAGGACGTGACGCCCTTTCGCTCGTCTGAGTCGAAATGCACGGGGAGCTTCGCTGCTACATGATGTCCCTAGGCCGCGCACAGGCTGGTTGCAATTGCCAGGCTTGGCCCTACAATGAAGGCTTTTCGTTTTCCTCCTTTTTGGCCGTCCTGGTGCCGCCACATCCATGACACCGACATCCATCGTCGCCTACCTGTGTCTGTTAGTGGCTGCGGGCTTCGCGTTTCTGTTCGGCACGCTGCTGCTGGGCCGGTTCCTCCGCGCCCAGGCACCAACCGCCGAAAAACTCCAGACCTATGAGTGCGGCGAACCCTCTGTTGGAAGTAGCTACATTCAGTTTGACCTGCGATTCTACGTCGTTGCCCTGGTGTTCATTGTCTTTGATGTGGAAGTGGCCTTCTTCTTCCCGTGGGCCAATGTGTTCGGCACGACGACGCAGATCCTCGGACTAGCGGAGGCCGCACAGACCGCCAGCGGCGACACCGCGCCGATTCAGCACACGATCGAGCGGCAATGCAATCAATTGGGCGCCCCTTCGGCACTCTCGATGGCATCCTCGACCCACGCCGCATCGATGGAAGACACCGCCCGGCAGATTGCCCGTGTGGCCATGATCGACATGGCTGTGTTCTTTGCTGTCCTGATGCTCGGCTTTGCCTATGTGTGGAGCCAAGGCGACCTGGATTGGGTACGTGCCGTGGCCACGGGCAACCGCGCGCTCGCAGAGCCACAACCGGCGTTGCGGCTCAGCGTGCCTCCCGGTGTTTCGGGGATGGAATCTTAGCCCAACAGGACGCTCATGGACCCCAGTGCCATCCTGCAACGTCTCCAAGATCGCTTCGCCGCGGCCATCGTCGGCGCCAAGCTGGACGTGATCGACCCTTGGATTGAAGTCCGCGTGGACTCCCTGCCCGAGGTCTGCCGATACCTGCGCGACGAGCCCGAGTTGAAGTTCTCCTTGCTGCACTGCATCACCAGTGTGGACTACTTTGAGCCCGACGCCAAGAAGGCGGCCAAAGTCGATTGGCAACCGCACCTGGAGCTGGTGTACCATCTCTCCAGCCTCGTGAACCGGCACCGCATGGTGCTGAAGGTCATGTTGCCGCGATGGAAGAACGACCGGCCCGGCCAACTGCCCGAGGCGCCTACGGTAAGCGGCATCTGGTCCACGGCCGACTGGCACGAGCGCGAGGTGTTCGACCTGGGCGGGGTCATTTTCACCGGCCATCCGGACTTGCGGCGGATCCTCTGCCCCGAAGACTGGGTCGGCCACCCGCTCCGCAAGGACTATCAGATGCCGGACGAGTATCACGGGATTCGGGTGAGGTAGTCCATGGACATGCAGCCGCTTGATCCCGCGATGGCCGAGTTCGACGTCCAGACGGACGAAATCCTCATCAACATGGGGCCGCAGCACCCCAGCACGCACGGCGTGCTGCGTCTGGTGCTACGATCCGACGGCGAGGTGGTCACCGAAGTCACGCCGCACATCGGCTATCTGCACCGCTGCGCGGAAAAGATCGGCGAAAACGTTTCGCCGCGGCAGTGGATCCCTTACACCGATCGCATGGACTACCTGGCCGGAATGAACATGAATCTGGGCTGGGCCCTGTGCGTGGAAAAGCTGCTGGGGATGGAGGTTCCCGAGAAAGCGCGCCACCTGCGCGTGATCACCTGCGAGTTGAACCGGATCGCCAGCCACCTGGTGGCCATGGGCACCTATGGGCTGGACCTGGGCAGTTTCACCCCCTTCACCTACGCCTTCCGCGAACGCGAGAAGATCCTGGATCTTTTCGAAGAACTGTGCGGCGCCCGTCTCACCTTGAGCTACATCACCGTCGGCGGAGTGACCAGCGACCTGCCGGCCGGCTGGCTGGAACGCTGCGAGGGGTTTCTGCAGGAGTTCATGCCGATCATCGACGAATACCACGCCGTGTTGACCAGCAACGAAGTCTTCATTCGTCGCTGCGCCAACGTGGGCGTGCTCACGGCCGACGCCGCTATTGACTACGGATGCTCGGGCCCAGTGCTCCGCGGCTCGGGCGTGGACTGGGACCTGCGGCGCGACGGCGAGCCGATCTATACGCGGACCTACGAAGGCTACCGGTTCGAGGTCATCGCGCAGACCAACGGCCACTATCCGCAGGACGAAGACTATCCACCGGTGCCCCGCGCTGCCGTGCTCGGCGATAGCTGGCACCGCTTTTACGTCCGCATGTTAGAGGTGGTGCAATCGGTCAAGCTGGTGCGTCAGGGCATGGATTTCTACCGCCGCGCGGCGGGGTCATGCGGCGAACCGGTCAAGCTCAGCCAGAAACTGCCCAAGGGGGAGGCCTACCTGGAAACCGAGGCCCCCAAGGGCCAGATGGGTTTCATGGTGGTGGGCGATGGTTCGGCGATTCCTTGGCGCGTGCGCGCGCGGAGCAGCAGTTTCTGCAACCTGTCGGCGATCGGTCCTTTGTGCCGCGGTTGCCTGATCGCCGATGTTCCGGCCATCCTCGGATCGCTGGACATTGTGCTGGGAGAAATCGATCGCTGACCGCAGCGACGAGCAATGATCGAAGGACGACCGGCGGTGACCGCCGCCGGTTCCATTACGGATCGCCGAGAACATGGCCGAATACCTGGCTCAATACATCACCCCGCCTTGGCTGGCTTACCTGCTGGTGGCCCTGGTGCAGTGCGTCCTGTTGTTGGCCGTGGCCGTGGTGGTTGCCGGCGGCTATACCTGGGTCGAACGCAAGGTGGCGGGACGCGTACAGGATCGGCTGGGCCCGACCCGGGTCGGGGGGAGATTCGGTTGGCTTCAGGCCCTGGCCGACGGGCTGAAGCTGCTGTGCAAAGAGGACCTGGTCCCGGGCAGCGCCGACGCGATGCTCTTTCGCATGGCCCCCTACATCAGTTTCTGCGCCTCGTTCAGCGTGTTTCTCGCCCTGCCCTTCGCCGACGGCTGGGTGGCCCAGCGTTTGGATGTGGGCATCTTCTTCATCCTGGCCGTTGCCGGCGTGGAAGTTTTCGGTGTGATCCTTGGCGGGTATGCCTCCGGCTCCAAGTGGTCGCTGTTCGGCGCCATGCGCGAAGCGGCCCAAGTCGTCAGTTACGAGGTGCCGCTGGCCCTCTGTGCCGTGATCCCCGTCATGGCCGCCGGGACGATGGATCTGGTGAGCATCGGGCAGATGCAGACCGGCTGGCTGAGCAACTGGCTGGTGTTTCACGATCCATTCACGTTCGTCACCTTCTGGGTCTATTTCACCTGCGCCACGGCCAGCGTGAACCGGGCCCCCTTCGATCTGGCCGAGGCCGAGAGCGAACTCGTGGCCGGCTTCCTCACCGAGTACTCCGGCTTCCGCTGGAGCATCTTCTTCATGGCCGAGTACGCTTCGATGTTTGTCGTCAGCGGCCTGGCGGCGATCCTCTTCTGCGGCGGCTGGAACGGCCCCCTGCCGATCACGTCCTGGCTGGGCCTGACCGCCGACAACGGTCCGATCCTGGCCTTCCTGGGCAATTTCCTGGGGGCCTGCAATTTCACCGCCAAGGCTTGCCTGGGCATGATCGTGATGGTTTGGGCGCGTTGGACGCTGCCCCGGCTGCGGATCGACCAGGTGATGACCGTCTGCCTGAAATACTGCGTGCCGTTGGCTGCCGCCATGCTGCTGGGCGCGATGTTGTGGACCTACACCTGGCCCAACGGTCTGATCCTGAAGTCTGTGCGATTGCTGCCGGCGGCCAGCCAAACGCCGGCAGTCTCGACGGCGTCCGCCCCAGGAGCCCACTAGAATGGAAAGCATCCACTGGCACAGCGTCTTCTTCCTGATCATGGCAGCGCTGGCCTGCCTGCTCGCCCTGGCCGTTGTCCTGACCAGCAACGTGGTGCGCATGGCCTTCTACCTGGTATTCTGCCTGGCGGCGGTGGCCGGTTTGTTCTTTCTGGCCGGGGCCGACTTCGTCGGCGCGATGCAGTTGATGATTTATGTCGGCGGTACGCTGGTGCTTCTGGTCTTCGGCGTGATGCTCACCGCGCGCACGCCGTTCGTCAGCATGCGCAGCGGAGGCGGCCAATGGATCATGGCCGCCATCCTGGGCGGGGCCTTGTTGACCATCCTGCTCCAGGCGGCTTTCAGCGTCAAAGACTGGGCGGCGCCAACCGATCCGCAGGCTGCACTGGCCATCCAGCAACCTACCGCCACCCCCATCGGCATGGGTTTCCTCGGCGTGCGTGTGGACCGGCTGTCGCAGCCTGATCCCCGACTGAACCAGGGCATGTCAGGTTATCTACTGCCCTTCGAGATTATTTCCGTACACCTGGTCGTCGTCCTCGTGGCGGCGGCCTACCTGGCCCGAAGCCGCAGACGCAGCAGCGAAGGCGCCCCGCGGTGAACCGCAGCCGTTCGGACACCACCGATGTCCGCGGTCGAGGTTCTTCGCCGGCAATTGACCACTAACCACCAACCATCGCTTATGAGTCTCCTTACTCAACCCGTCGGCGTGGCCCACTACCTGGTTGTTGGAGCCGTGCTGTTTGTGTGCGGCGTGATTTGCATGGCGATCAAGCGCAACGGGCTGGGAGTGCTGATGGGCATCGAACTGGTGCTCAACGGCGCCAACCTGAACTTCGTGGCCTTTGCCAGTCCTTTCCTGCGCGCCGACGGCGCCAACGCCATCCGCCTGGATGGACACGTGATCGCCCTGTTCGTGATCGTTCTGGCCGCCGCCGAGGCCGCCGTCGCCCTGGCGATCGCACTGAACTACTACAACAACTTCGTCACCATCGACGTCGATCGCGGCGACGAACTCAAGGGCTAGAAACCAAGGCGTTATCTCCAGTCTCTCCAAACCTTCATGTCTCCGAATTCCATCCTGCCGCTGCTGTTGGGACTGGCCTGGCTGTTGCCACTGGCCTCCTTTGCACTGTTGGTGCTCGTGGGGCCGCGCCTGGGCAAACACGGACGGCTGTCCGCGCACGTGGCCACCACGGCGATCGGCGCCGGATTCGTGCTCTCGCTCGTGGCCCTGGTCGTCTGGTTGGCCCAGCCCGCCCAACCCGCCGCTCAGCACGAGGCACACGTCGTGCACGCGCCGACCTCGGCGAACCATACAACCGACGCTCATCACGCCCCTGCCGCTCCTGCCCGGCCCGCAATTTCCGGCGATTGGTACACCCTGGCCCGCTTCGGCGCGCTGGAACTGACCATCGGCTACTACATCGACGCCCTGACCGTGACCATGTTCTGCATGGTCACGTTGATTGCGACCTGCATTCACGTCTACTCCTCGGGCTACATGCACGAAGAGTTGCACGACGTGACCGATCCCCTGGTGCAGGTCCAAGGCAAACCCCTGGTCCGCGCCGGACGCTATGCGCGGTTCTTCCAATACCTTTCGCTATTCTGTTTCAGCATGCTGGGGCTGGTCGTGGCGGGCAACATCGCCATGGTCTTCGTCTTCTGGGAGTTGGTCGGCATCTGCTCCTATTTCCTCATCGGTTTCTATCGCGAGCGGCAAAGCGCCTCGAACGCGGCCAACAAGGCCTTCATTGTCAACCGCGTAGGCGATTTCGGAATGATCGTCGGCCTGATGGTCATCTGGACCACGCTGGGCACCTTCTCCTTTGCCGACGTCAAGGATGCCGAGGGGCACGTCGTTCGGCCCGGCATCTTCAGCCAGGTGCGGCCAGCCGAAGGCGGACATGCCCTGATCGTGCCCGACGGCATGGTCAAGGCGGCCGCGCAGGACGAGGTCGCCAAGATCGTGCGTGCCACGCCCGGCCATTTGCGCGCCGTGGCGGCGGTCGAGGCCGAGGTGCCGCGCTGGCGCGAGATGGGCTATGGTTACGGGCTCTTGATGCTGGCCGGCCTGGGCATCTTTTGCGGCTGCATAGGCAAGAGCGCCCAGTTCCCGCTGCACGTCTGGCTCCCGGACGCCATGGAAGGCCCCACACCGGTCAGCGCCCTGATCCATGCGGCGACCATGGTCGCGGCGGGCGTGTACCTGGTCGGCCGTTTCTACCCCGCGTTCGCTCCCGAGGTCTTGCTGGTCATCGCCTACGTCGGCTGCGTCACGTTGTTCATCGCGGCCACCATCGCCATCACGGCCACCGACATCAAGCGCGTGCTGGCCTATTCCACGGTCAGCCAGTTGGGCTACATGATGTTGGCCCTAGGCGTGGGTGGTTGGGTGGCCGGACTGTTCCACCTCCTGACCCACGCCTTCTTCAAGGCCCTCCTGTTCCTTTGCTCCGGCTCGGTGATCCACGCCTGCCACACCAACGAAATGCCGCAGATGGGCGGACTGTGGCGCAAGATGCCCTGGACCGCTTGGACCATGCTCGCCGGCTGCCTGGCCATTGCCGGGGCCGGAGTTCCGCTGCTGATCGGATTGAGCGGCTATCACTCCAAAGACGCCATGATCGCCCAGATGCTCTCCTTTGCCGAGCACAACCCGCTCCACGGCTGGTTGTTCTACGCGGCGACGGCCGGCGCTGGAGTTACCGCCTTCTACATGTTCCGGCTCTGGTTCTTGACCTTCGCCGGCCAACCACGCGACAAACACGTCTACGAACACGCCCACGAGTCGCCGCTTTCCATGTACGGACCGCTGGTCGTGCTGGCGGTGCTGGCGGTGATCGCGGGCAAGATCGGTCTGACGGCCATGCTGGAGCAGGCCCGGCCGGCAGGGATCAGTGAGGGGATTGCCGCGGGCCGCGAACTGCCGTCGCTGGTCATTCCGGCCGAACACCTTTCGCACGACAATAGCATCCACGTCCCGGCCACGTTGGCCGCCTTTGGCGTGGCCCTGGTAGGGTTCCTGTTGGCCACCGCCTTCTACTGGACCCGCCGCCTGGACCCCGAGGATGCGCGCCGCCAGTTCGCCCCGATCTACGGCTTCCTCTGGCATAAGTGGTGGTTCGACGAACTGTATCAGTGGCTGTTCGTGCGCCCCACCCTGTGGCTCGCCGACTTTGCAGCGGCCATCGACCGGCAGGGCATCGACTGGCTGGCCGACAACACGGCCCGAGCCGCGAAGGCCGTCTCGACGTTCGACGATTGGATCGATCGGCTCCTGGTCGACGGGCTGGTCAATAGCACGGCGCGCTGGACTTATGGCTTGGGACTGCGGTTACGGGCCATGCAGACCGGAAGTCTGCGGCAGTACGTGATGTACATCGTCGTGGGCACGGTCGGTTTGTTCGTGTTGATCGTGTACTGGAATCTGGCTATCGCAGGAATGTGATCAAAAGCAGGATTCCCGCACGCCGATGCGGCGGGGCTCCTTTGACAAACGCTCGTGTGAGGATCGAAAAGCATGTTTCGGGATCCCGTTGTCCTGATGAGTACGGTCATCTTTCTGCCTTCGGCGGCCGCCCTGGCGCTGTGCCTGATGCCGCGCGAGCGAGAGATGCTCATGAAGCGTTTTGCGCTGGCGGTCACGGTGGCCGTGTTCCTGCTCACCGTATGGATAGCCTTGCCCGGCGTCCAGGACGATCCGACGCGATTCCGCCTGGGCGTGGCCCAGATGCAGACCGTCTTCAGCCTGCCCTGGATTTCGGCCTTCAACGTCCAGTACTTCATGGGCCTGGACGGCATCAGCTTCCCGCTGGTGCTGCTGACCTCGTTTCTGAGCATGCTGGCCATGTGGGCCAGTTGGCCCATCGCCAAGCACGTGAAGGCCTATTGCGTGCTGTTCCTGCTGCTGGAAACCGGCATGTTGGGCGTGTTCATGGCCCTCGACTTCTTCCTTTTCTACGTCTTCTGGGAAGTGATGTTGCTGCCGATGTACTTCCTGATCGGCGTCTGGGGTGGGCCGCGCCGCGAATACGC
>CALARR010000309.1 GCA_937889015.1 uncultured Planctomycetales bacterium
CCTGGTGACTGCCAAGCCGGACAAGATCACCGCCGGCCAGGACAAGCCCGTCCCCTTGGCCAACTTCGACTACTTCGTCGGCAAACGCTAGTGCGTTGTCACAGTTAGATACGGGATTCACAAGACTCCAGTGCGCTGGGCGGTTGGCGGCCAGTGTCGGCTTTCGCTCCGCGAAAGCAGCGTCCCTTTCGCGGAGCGAATGGTGACAAACCTGGGTCGGTGCATCCCCGGACCAGGCTCTGACAAAGCACGAGCGGCTTCGCCCGCATTCGATCCTCAAGGAATGACTGCCATGCGATTGGTACAACTTGCCCTTTCCACGTTGGCCGCCCTGGCTCTCTCGGCCGCTCCTGCCCCGGCCGGCGAGCCTTCGCCGCTGTTTCCGTTCGTGATTTCCTACGACGCCCCGGACAATGCCACGAGCATGGCCCACCTGCTGGATGCCCCGGCCGGCAAGCACGGCTTTCTCCGCAGCGAGAACGGCCGCCTGGTCAACGCTGCCGGTCCGGTCCGCCTGCACGCCACCAATCTCACCGGCCCGGCCAACTTCCCCAGCCACCAGGACGCCGACCGCCTGGCCGCGCGCCTCGCGCGCTTCGGCATCAACTGCGTGCGCCTGCACTACATGGACGCCAAGTACAAGAACTTCATCCAGGCCGAGCAGCCCAGCCTCATCGCCGACGACCCCGCCACGCAGCGCAACCTCGATCCGCAGCAGATCGATCGGCTGGACTACCTCATCGCGGCCCTCAAAAAGCGCGGCATCTACGTCAACGTCAATCTGCACGTCGCGCGCGCCTGGGACCAGCGCGACGGGTTCCCGGTCGCGCCCGGCAAGCCCGGCATGGACAAGGGCCTCGATAACTTCGAGCCGCGCATGATCGAACTGCAGAAGGAGTACGCGCGCAAGCTGCTGACGCACGTCAATCCCTACACCGGCCTGCCTTATGCCAACGATCCGTGCGTGGCCCTGGTCGAAATCAACAACGAGAACGCCCTGTTCCGCAACTACTTCGGCGGCGCGATCGACCGCCTTCCCGATCCCTATGCCGCCGAGTTCCGCCACCAGTGGAACGCCTGGCTGCGCAAGAAGTATCCCTCCACCGCCGCCATGTTGGCGGCCTGGAAATGGGACGCCGCCCCCTTGGCCAACGAGCAGATCGCCGAAGGGCGGTTCGACCAGCCCGTGGCCGTCGACGGCCGGCAATGGGTCTTCGCGCTGGGATCGGCCGCCGCTACGGCCGAAACTGCCCAGGGCCTGTTGCGAATCGCCGTCACACGCGACGGCCAAGAGATGTTCCCCAAGCTCTTCCGGAATCTGGCGGTCAAGAAGGACCAGCTCTACACGCTCTCCTTCAAGGTTCGCTGCGCCCCCGGCACGCCCGACGCCAAACTGGGCCTGGCCATCGCCGATGCCCGGCATGGCTGGCGCTCGTTGGGCCTGCACCAGGTCATCGACGTGGGCTCTGCCTGGAAGACCTGCACCTACGTGTTCCATGCCGCCGACGATTGCGACAAGGCCCAGTTTCAGCTCACCCGCTTCAAGGTCGGAACCTACGAACTCGACGACCTTTCGCTCCAGACCGGCGCCAAGACCGCCTTCGACGGCGCCTGCCGGCTCGAAGACGCCACGGTTCCCGCGGTCAAGCTCGGCGCATACGCGCCTCAACAGGCGGT
Organism: uncultured Planctomycetales bacterium; assembly: GCA_937889015.1. Taxonomy (GTDB): domain Bacteria; phylum Planctomycetota; class Planctomycetia; order Pirellulales; family Thermoguttaceae; genus CALARR01. The sequence goes on from CALARR010000309.1 coordinate 1,678, forward strand.
ACGTGATTTCTACCAATTCCTCGTCGATACCGAGCAAAACTACTGGCTGGGCATGGCCAACTACCTCAAGCACGAGTTGCAGGTCAAGCCGATCGTCTCCGGCACGCAACTCGGCTACAGCCCCCCCTTCGTTCAGGCCCAGCTCGACTACGTCGACATCCATTCCTACTGGTGCCATCCCCACCCCGTCACCACCGAGTGGCGGATCCGTAATCTGTCGATGGTCAATTCGCTGAGCAACATCCAGGGGCTGGCCGGCCAACGCGTGCTCGGCAAGGCCTATACGGTCAGCGAGTACAACCATCCCTTCCCGAACCTCTACGGCGCCGAAGGTCAACCCATGCTCCGCGCCTATGGCCGGCTGCAGGGCTGGGACGGCGTATTCGAATACACCTACAACCACGAGCCCAACTTCGCTCCCGACCGCAACACCTACTTCTTCTCCATCATCGCGCGCACCGATGTCCTGGCCCACTTCCCCGTCTGCGCGGCCATGTTCCTCCGCGGTGATGTGCAGGAGGCCAAATCCACCGTCGTCGGGGCGATCGACTATCCCACCTACTTCGATCGGCTCGTGCGCTCCAAGGCCGTCGGCGCTAGCGTCGGCTCGCTCGGCTTCGATCCGCGCATGGCCCTCCTCCACAAGACGGCCGTGGACCTCTCGGGCCGGCTCGGCACCGACCCTGCCACGGTGGACCCCATCGCCAAGGACCAGAAGGTCTTTGTCAGCGATACGGGCGAACTAACCTGGAACGTCGAGCAGCCGGGCGCCGGCTATTGGACCGTCAATACGCCCAACACCAAGCTCTTCACCGGTTTCCCCGCCGGCCGCACGATTCAACTGGGCCAGGTCACGCTGGCCGTAGGCCAGACGCGGCTCGATTGGGCCACGGTCTCGCTCGTCTCGCGCCGGGCGACCGGATTCGGCGAGTCGCCCCAGCCGGCCAACATCCTGCTGGCGGCCACCGGTCTGGCGCAGAACAAAGGCATGACCGTCCAGCAGGTGTCCAAAGATACGATCACCCTCGGCACCTGGGGCGAAGGCCCGGTCTGTGTCGAGGGCATCCCAGCCACGGTCACGCTGGCAGTTGACCCCGCGCGCGTCAAGTGCTTTGCCCTCGATCCCGGCGGCAATCGCCAGCAGTCCGTCCCCGTCGAAAAGGCCGTCAGCGGCGCGCAGCTCGTCCTCAAGCCCGAGTATCAGACCGTCTGGTACGAGATCGACATCAAGTAAGTCGCATCGCGACCAAGAGCCGATCACAAGACCTGTCGGCAGTTCGATCCTGTTGGGCCGCCCGACGTGTCCGTGATGGTCCTGGAAACGCCGCTAACGCTGATACGCCTGCCACAAGGCCTTTTCCCGCTCCAGCGTCGTCTTGCCCTCCGAGACCACAAACCGCGTCTTGTAGTCCAGCGGCTTGCCTTTGGGGAGCGGAACGATCGTCTTCGCCGGGAACGCCAACGAAATGCAGGTCGAGCGGTAATAGCGGAAGTTGTTGGGATACAGCGGCGTCGACTTCGACTCCAACATCATCACCGTCGTGAACTCGGGCGCCTCGATCCCGGCGGCCGGATACTTGCCGTACAACGCCATCCAGGCCGCGTCGCCCAACGCCGCCCGGTCGATCACCCGTTCCACGATCGCCAGGTTGTCGCCGCGCCACTGGTCCGGATTCGGGTGGACCGCGCGGAGCGAAAACTCCTTCACTTCCGGATGCATCCGCACCGTCATGCCGCCGTAGCCGCCGTAATCAACCGTCTGCCGGCCCGTCAACGCCATGCCGTCCACCAACGCCTCCAGCCTGACGTCCACGTCGATCGTGCGGCTTCGGGCCCCCGCCGCCCCTTCGGTCTTGTACGCGCGAATCGTGGCCGTCTCCTTCACCACGTCGGTCGGGTCGTCGTCGTATCGCCACACGTTCACCGCCTGCAGCACGGCCTGATCGGCGCTGGCCTCCATCTGGTTGATCTTGACCGGATAGGCGCGGATCTTGCACACGGCCCACAGATCGCCGATCTTCTCGTTGCGCCGCACTTCGCACCAGCTCCACCACAGGCTGCGGTGGTGCATATGGTCTTTCGGATAGTCGGCCGTCAGCGGTTCGCCGTGGAACCCGTACAGCGGATAGATGTAGTCGCTCCGCTCGCCTCCGTAGCGGCTCCCGTCGGTGAAGTACGCCCCGTTGTACGGCGTGTCGCGCTTGCTGAAGTGCGGCGCCTCGATCCCGGCCGGCAACGGAACCTCGCCGAACCGGTAGGTCAGCACCGGCTGCCCCTGCTCGGTGATCGTGTAGCTCTGCGTCTTCTCATCCACGGAAAACGCCAGGGGCCCCGCCGCCGCGCACAGGGGGGCCGACGCGAAAAACGCCCAAGAAGCTGCCGTTCCACGCCTGCAGTTCAACATCGCTCGATTCTCCTCTCTCGTTGGCTCGCGTGACCGGCGGGGGGCCGTACGGACAGACCGTACTGTACACCGGTTTCTCCTCGCCCGCAAATGGACCCGCCGAGCCGCAATCGATCAACCACTTCCCTGTCCCTACTGCCCAAAGCGGAAAGTGGAGAGCCGAAAGCTAGAAGCTGAGAGCTGATAGCTGAAAGCTGACAGCTACAATCCCCCAGGCCCGCAGGGCCGCAATCCACCAGCCCAGGCCGACCAGGCCTGGGGAAAGAGCGACCCAGAAACCCCCGCAGCCCTGCAAGGGCGAAACGGTGGCCGGTTTGCGGCCCGAACAACCATCACGTTTCGCCTGCATCCTGTGTGGGTTGGGCCCTTACAGGGCTCCCGGTGAGATAACGGCGCACGTATCCCCCGGGCTGCGCCCGGGGCTGATAGATCACGACCCTTCGGGCCGAATTCGAGCGCGTGCGTCCTCGCCGCCGTCAAGCACTCGGCCGCCGACGTTCCCGCGGTCCCTCTCGGCTGAAAGCTGACAGCTGAAAGCTGAAAGCTGACCGCCGACAGCCAAAATCCCCCAGGCCCGCAGGGCCGCAATCCACCAGCCCAGGCCGACCAGGCCTGGGGAAGGATCGCCCAACAAACCCCCGCAGCCCTGCAAGGGCGAAACAGTCAACCTGCAAAGCTCCCGGGTGTGTCCACC
>CALARR010000310.1 GCA_937889015.1 uncultured Planctomycetales bacterium
AGCCGCGCCGCCTCAAGCGACTCGCTGGCGTCCGTCAGGACGACCACCTTTCCATGTGTGGTCTCGAAGGATCGCGCCGCCGCCGGCTTCGGCAACGCCTTCGGAGTCTTTTGCGGCTTCGTGGGAACCCTGCAAACTTGAGCCGTCACCATAGCAATAACCTCCCAAGAAACGCCAAGGCCCCCGGGGTCCTGTCAACGCGGTAGAAGACCGCGCGGCCGGCATCACTGCTCGGCTCGGGCCACGGGGGCTTTGGGGTATGCTGTTGGATAGAATCAGCATGGGAGAGAAGCCTTCTATGTTCGTTGGCCCCAAGTCGGCCAACTGACTTTTGACGGCCCCATTATTGCCGATCCCCACCCCTCTTGTCAACATGGCAAACGGCAGCGCGGGCGGCGGGGAAGGAGTGGCCCCAACCGCCGCGCCACTAGCAGATAGCTACATCGTCATAAGGTCAAAGTCGATCTTGGCCAGCCGCGTCTTGGGCCGCGTCCCCAAAACCGCGAAGTTTCCCTTCAAGGTACCGTCCCCGGCCGCAATGCGAACCACGTCGTCCAGGGTGGCCACTCCGTCGACCATGCCCAGCCGCTTCGCTTCGTCGGCTCGGAACATTTTCCCTTTGCCGAACCCGGTTCGCACATCGACGGTAGTTCGGCCACGGCCACGCGCCACCGCGTTTATAAAGGCGCGATGATAGCCGTCGACTTTACTTTGCATGTCGGCCCTCGCCACGTCGCTCAGCGGAGCGTACGGGTGGCCGTCCACCTTGTGCTCGCCGGAATAGATCAGCGTCGTTTTCACGCCCTGCATGTCCTCCCACCGGCTCACGTCGACGTGGGACGACCATACCCCGATAGAGCCAACTTGGCCGCCGGGTGTGATATAGAACTTGCCGGCCTGCGAACCCAGCCAATAGGCAGCGCTCGCCGCTTCGCTGTTGGCTACTGCAATGATCCTGTCACGCTTGGCAAAGATCCGGTCGCCCAACTCAGTCACGCCGTACACTGAACCTCCGGGGCTGTCGATGTTCAGGACCACCATCGCAACCATCCGATCCGCCAACAGCGCGTCGAGCCGTTGTGCAACAGCCTCGCCGGCCACGTCGCCAAACCAGTCGCCAACGTGTTGGGTTATCACGCCGAAGATCGGAAGTGTGACAACCACGCCCCTGGTGGAAGTCTTCGGCAGCGCCGCGCCCGGTTGACCATCAAAACGATCAGCACGGCCGACAACACCGGGGAAGGCATTTTCACGCAAGGCCCAAATATCCGTCGACGCGCTCGAGTGCAGCCGCGCCAGGTTGTCTAGAAACGTCTTCATTAGTTTTGTTCCTTATGCCAAAATCGCCGGCCGGCAGAGAACCTCTCGAACCGCTCGCAGTTGTCCAGCCAAGATCGCGCCGCGCATCTCGACTCCAAGCCGCTCGTCATCCGAAAGCCGCTGCCAGTCTCGCCGCTCATCCAAATGATCGTTGATCTGCTCGGCAACACGCCGGCGCAGGTCTCGCGCGTATTCTCTTGTCATGCCGGAATAGATAAACTCACATCGCATCGCTAGAACCCTTCTCTGTTCGGCCACCCGTCGCCCAGCAGCGCCGAAGCGCTGCCAGGCTCATGGGGCGGACACACACCAAGGTTAGAACAAGCCGTCAACCAGACGGCGGAAGTACAACGCCACGTCGTGTGGAACTTGCGTCGAGTCCAGGCACCACGCGGCAAAGGCCTTTGCAAACGACTCGCATGGTTCTTCGTCGGCATCGAGCCACTCAGCTTGCAACCGCCCCCACCTGTCGCCGGAAGACGTGTTGCCCAGTCGAAAGTCAATTGCATGCGCGACCTCGTGGCACAGCGTGCTCGGCGCGCAGTCCAAACGCACGACGATGGCGGACAAGTCACGCCTACAGAAACCATGCCAGCCTCGCGCCGCTGGCACGTCGCGCGCCGCACGATGGTCTTCGCACGCGGGAACGATCTCGATGCGAAGTCTGTTCAACGCCAGCCAGGTCTTGACCTTTTCGGGCAGCGCGTTGAAGCCAAGCCGAGGCAGACCCCACTCGCCGCCAGGTTCATCGATGACTGCCGAAGTGTCGTAAATGGCGTTTGTACTCATGCGACCCTTTCGAGTTTCTTGGCCTCGGGGATCGAGTTACGGAGGGTGGCCAACTCGGCTTCCAATTCCAAGGCATCGAGTGCCTCTAGCTTCAGATCTTCCGCCGCGCGCCGGGCTTTGTTGATGGCATCGAGCCGCCGCCGGATCGCCGGCAGACTTGACCACGCTTCCATGACTTTGTTGCCGTTCGCGTCGCGCTTGCCGCTGAAGACCTCGGAGCTATCGGCTTGCATCTCACGAGTCGCGTTGTGGGCCGCGTTCATCTCCTGAACGAAAGCATCGATCATCGGTGGTGCCGTCTTCCGCAACTCACATTCGAGCCGCCCGATCTTGCGGTCCAGCCGCGCGTCCCGGTTGATCCGGTTGCCTCGCGCAATTCGGAGCTTCGCCGCCGCATCGGCCAGTTGCGCGCTCAGCGTATTAAACAAGGCTTGCGCGGTCCGCTCCGCTTCATCCGCCGCCGGGGTAGGCGTCGCCCGTTCCGCCTTGAGCGCGGCCAGTTCTTCCGCCAGCCGCCGCCGGGCCGTCAGTCGCTCGGCATCCGCTGCCGCCTGCAATTCTTCGAGAGCGTCTTCACCGGCCTTCGTGCCCGCAATTCGATCCAACAGACTCGATACGTCGAAACCCATCGTCACTGCTCCTGCGGCTTCTGCCGCGTCTCAGGTGTCATGCCAGCCACCACGGCCGGCAGTAATCGCTACACTCCAAATTCTGTTTCTGCCCAAGGCGGGCCACCCACGCCGCGCAACGCCTGGCGATCATAAACAGCCTGTCGCATCGCCGGATCTCGCCATGCGTCCCGTAGGGCCTCACGATCGTTTTCCAGGCCATCGTGGAAGAAGTCCCAGCCGACGCACAATTGAAAAATGGTTCCACGCGGCCAGCCGGTACGAATCTTGTTCTTCCGAGAAACCCTTCCCATTAAACTGCCCTCCGGTGATGTGCCCCTTGGACCGTCGCAGCTCTGGGCGTCTCTGCCGGCGCCTCGATGTCCAGGCCTAGTTCTCGCAGCAATCGAGCAAACGCGATCCGTGAATCACGCTCAACAGCAACCTCTGGCCGCGCTCGCGGAGCATGAAATCGGTCCAGGTAGGTCAGCCCCTCCGCGTCCAGAAGTTCCCTTGCTTGCTGACAGCGATCCCACGCCTCAGCCGCCAATGTCAGTAGCTTGACGTGGTGCGGCTCCAACAGAAAATCGCCAACCACGGACTGCCACCACCTGCGCGTGGCCGCGCGAAGGTGTTTGGGCGCTGTTTGGGGCCTATTGGCTGGTGTCATGGCGATGATCTCCAAAATCTGTTTTCATTCGGGTACACGAGAATTCACGACGTGGGCCACCTGCGGTCTCTACCAGCGTCACCTTGTCGCGATAGAAGTACCCCCGGGGGTGGCCCCTATCGGTTCGACCATCTCGCCGCCCGACGCGACGATGCTCATTAACCTCTCTGTGGGACGCGTGTAGGCGTCGGGTAAGCCAGCCTCGATACATCGCACGTCGCGCCCGAACAGCCGCCAGAACTCATTCCAGGTAATCCCTGAGGCATGCGCCTCCAATGCCGCGCGTTCCAGTTCCGTGTAGGTCATCGCGTGTCTGTCCCTTCGTCGCCCTTGCTGCCATCGATAGCCAACAGTTCTTCGAGGGTCGGCAGTGTTAGCTCAGGTGGTGGCCAGTCAGCCAGCAACGACACTCGCCCGGCTTTCGCAGCAGTCGCCCGAGGGCACACACACACTCGCCCGCCCGCCCCTTTTATAAAGGGGGCGGGGCGAGTGTGTGCTCTGCCACCCGCCCGGCGCGTGGGCGAGTGAGTGGGGCGAGTGGGGCGAGTGCTCACGGTGATACCTCCGAGACTGCCCATCCTGCGTATTTCTGTCCGTTCGCTTTGGTGATCTCAGCCGGCTTGACGGTGCCGTCGCTCACGAGACTGGCAAACGCCGCGTCGAAGCGTCGGTGGCCGCAGGCTGTCCTGTCCCGAATGGCGTTCTTGGTGTCCGGTGTGCCCATCCTCACCATTGCCTGCACGATGTCGCCCCGATCCTGCTCCAGTCGCTCTTGGGCTTTCTGTGTGGCCGCAGAGTGCTTGGCCTGCTCGTGCCGCTGCTTGGCGTCGTCGATGGCATCTGAGGCATGGTGTACCGTCACGTCCCATCTACGGCCCCCAGGATCGTCCCTGGTGCCCTCGTTGACGTTTAAGGCCCAGAGGCCGTTGTGGCCCGCGCTGCCGCCAGCGCTCAGCCAGAGGCGATGCTCGCCCGTTCCAGGTTGATACTGTTCCCGGCGTGCGATCAGCAGCCATTGCCTCGCCCACTCAGCGAACCCGCTCCACGCCGCGTCCTGTAGTTCCGGTGGGCCGTATGCGTCACGGCCCAGGTTCTTCTTCGTGTGATGCACGAGGATCAGCGTAGCGCCGGCCTCCTGGAATACCCCAGTCATGCCGGCCAGCAGTTCACCTTGGCAGAATAGGTTGCCGCTATCGGTGCCGGCCATCGTCATGTAGGCTGGGTCGACTGCCACGAGGCCCAACTCATTGTCGGCAATGAACCGCCGCATAGCCTCCAGGTGGTCCACCTGTCCGAAGCGTGGTAGCTTGTCGGTGACAAGCAGCCCATTGAGGTATCCAGCATCGATCCCAGCCGCTTGCATGATCCGCAGAAGCGTTTCCTGGATCGTCGCCAAGCCACTCTCGCCGGTCATCAGCGCCGCCCTTACGCACCGTTCAGGCCGGAAGTAGCCCAAGAACGGTCGTCCAGACACCACCGATACCAGAAGGTCCACGAGTAGGCTGGTCTTCAGCGTCTTCTGCGCCCCGGCCATCAGACACGGTTGCCCGTCCACGAGTACCCCGGGGACCAAGTAGTCCAGGGCGTACCGCTGAGACAGTAGGTCGGCCGCGCGGATAGCCTGGTAATCGATGCAACCGCCGCGCGTGCTGGTCCCCAGCGTGGCCTTGGCATCCTCGATGATCGCAGCCGGCTCCGCGTGAGGTTGCATCGCCTGCCTGACGATCTCGTGGCCGACCTCGATCAGTCGCCGCCGCTCGGAGTCACGTTTGATGATCTCGGCGTAATGCGGAGCGTGTGCCGCCAGGTAGCCGCCTGATACCAGTCCTGCCAAGTAATCGATGCCGCCTGCGTCTGCGAGTCGGCCCGACTTAGTCAGTCTGTCGCCCAGCATCACGAGGTCCACCGCCACCCCATCGGACACGAGGCCCTGGATCGCCGCCCAGATCGCAGTATGGCGCGTATCGTGGAAGTCGACTGGCCGGATAGCTGGGTCCAGTCGGGTGTAGACGCTCGGGTCGATGATCGTCGCCCCGATCAAGCCGCGCTCGGCCTCGGGGTCATTGGGTGGCACGCCTACGGCCTTGCCGGCTTGGTCGCGGGCGTCTCCTTTTGCTTCCGGTAAATTTGCCGGAAGCAATTTCCCTCCCTGCCCGCCCTTCTGCCTCTCCTTCGCCTGACGCTCGTAGAACTCTCTGGCCCTAGCTGCCGGTCTCTGCTCTAGTGCCGGCGCGATGGCCTCCGCGATCTGGTCGTCGGTCCAGAACTCGCGAGACTCGGCCGCCGCCTCTTGCAACAAGATATTGGGATCGGTGGTGGTGGTGCTCATGCGTCGCCTCCTGTCTGTGCATCGCCGTCGGCAATCGCCGTAGGCCATGACGTGCGGGCCGCGACCCATGCCCGTAGGCCATCGACGGGGAGGCGTAGGCACCGCTCGCCCAGACGGACCACGGGCACCTCGCCGGCTTGCACCCAAGCCATCAGAGTGCGGAGCGAGATCCCTAGGGCGTTCGCCGCTTCCTGGGGCTTCAACAAGAGTCTTTCGGGGGCGGGGTGGGTCATTGCCTGGCCTCCCGCGAGGGTGGCCGTGGCAGTTGTATTGCGAGCTTTACGCCGTAGCGTTCGAGGAGTTGCTGGCGTGCAACTTTAGCCAAGCCCCGGTCGCCGGTCAGGTGTGCCGCTCTTGCGATGGCCACGAGGGCCGCCAAACTCTCGACGGTTTCTTGCGATTCGGGCACGGGTCGTCTCCATTAAGGCCGTTTACCCACACCCGTGTTCGTTCGCTAGTTCACACCGAACACAAGAAACGAACAAGGCCGCAACCTGTTGTGGCGTGCGGCCTTGTAACAAAACGGAAATTTTGTGAAGTGTTCACTTCTTGCGGCGCCTTACGCGCCCTGCCCCTCGTGACCTGTCTAAGGCGCGCCTTGCCTTTTGGTCTGCTCGCATTTCTTCTAGCCTACGCCAAGCTCCGCAGCCTTGAATCGATGAAATCGAACGCTTGATCTCGCGAGAAAACCGTCGAATCGACCAACCTTGACTCTCGGGTGACTTTGTTAGTGCCTCCATCATCAGGGCGTTTGTTGAGACCCGTCCGGTGGCGTTGCCGCCCGCCCGTGCAGGGGATTCAACAGGGGGCAATTCATGCGTGACCCCTGCGGCCTTCAGCTTCGCCCGAACCGTCGATGCCAACTGTCGGCACCAGTCGGCAAACTCATGGGCGCTATCCACGATGCGGCAGTATTCGCTCTGGGTCGATTCGCTCGCGAATAGCGAGTTTGAACCAATCGGTGCCGTGTCGCAGCGCGCGCCTTCTTCCCACTGCTTGAGGTCATCGATCAGCTTTGGCCATCGCTGGTGTAGCTCCATTCCGTCAGCTACGTAGCCGTTCGTGGTGAGCCAACGGCAGACCATCTCCACGCGAGGCGGTGCCTTCACCCCCGGCCCGGCCGCGTTCCGGTTCGCATCTCCGGCAAGCACGTAGCTAGGGCTGGTTATCTGACACTTGATACGCTCTGGCAGATCCCGCACAGATGCCGCGCAGAATCGCTCCACGGCTTCGGCGATCGGGATTAGCCCATCGTCGCAGGGATGCCAGGGCGGGAGGGAACGGGCCGCTTGATTAGCGTCTGATTGCTTCGCCATGTGTCACCTTCCTTTGGTCGGGCCGGCCCGGCGGGCTCCGGGGGCGAAGGTGTTTCCCCTAGAACCCGCCAGACCGTGCGGCCACCCGTCGGCGGCCTGCCCAGCAGTCGATTATTGTACCACAGTCCCGCCTAGGGCCCTCATCAGGGCCGTCCGCTCCTCTAGGCTCAATCCGGCCACAATTTGCAGCGCCATTTGCAGCGCTTCGGGCGAGTTGCTAGAATTTCCCGAGGAATACGCGGTTTGTTCAGACCCCGTCGGGGTCACTGCTCCGCCAGAAGGATGAACCAGGCATGCGTGAAGGGCTGCGCCAAGGCGAAGCAACTCGCACCACCGGGGCTTCATCCTCCGGCGACGACGCTTGTCCCTACGATGCCCTGCTGCTGCTTTCCTTTGGCGGGCCGGAGAGGTCTGAGGACGTTCTCCCTTTCTTGGAACAGGTGACACGCGGAAGATCTGTTCCGCGCCAGCGCCTGTTGGAGGTCGCCGAACACTACGAGTTGTTCGACGGCGTGAGCCCCATCAATGCCCAAAATCGGGCCCTGTTGGCGGCCCTGCTGCCCCACTTGAACCAGGGCGGCCCGCGCCTGCCGGTCTACTGGGGCAATCGCAACTGGCATCCGTTCTTGACCGACACCCTGCGGCAGATGGCCGACGACGGGGTGCGAAGGGCGTTGTGCTTCGTCACCTCGGCCTTCAGTTCCTATTCCGGCTGTCGTCAGTATCTGGAGGACATTCAGCAGGCCCGTGAAGCCGTGGGCCCGACGGCCCCGGAAGTGGACAAGATCCGTGTCTTCTACAATCATCCGGGGTTCATTGAGTCGCAGACCGAGCGCGTGCGCGACGCCTTGGGGCAAGTGCCGGACGATCGGCGCGCTCGCGTGCAACTGATCTACACGGCCCACAGTCTGCCGTTGAGCATGGCCGTTCATTGCCGTTATGAGGAGCAATTGCGCGAAGCCTGCCGCCTGGTGTCGCAGCAGTTGGAGCGTGCCCAGTGGCAGTTGGTCTACCAGAGCCGCAGCGGCCGGCCCAGCGATTCCTGGCTGGGGCCGGATGTGGGCGATTGCCTGGCGGAACTGGGGCAGGGGGGGCAAGTGCGGGACGTGGTTCTGGTGCCGATCGGCTTCCTTTCCGAGCACATGGAAGTGATCTACGACCTGGACGTCGAGGCGGCGGCCGTGTGCGAACACTTCGGCCTGAATCTGGTGCGTGCTGCCGTGGTGGGAACCCACCCGCGATTTGTGCGGATGATCTGGGAATTGATCCAGGAGCGGATCGATCCCAAGGCGCCGCGTCTGGCCTTGGGCACGCTAGGCATCAGTCCTGACGTATGCCCGGCAAACTGCTGCCGGCCAGCGCGGTAGCCGTCCCCTGAGCGCTCACTGCTGGACCGACTTACGGCGGCGTTTGCCGTGCCGCGTGTGGTGGTGAATCTTGGGGGCCGTGGCGGCCTCTTCCTCGGGAGCGATGCAGCCGACGACAGCCAGGGGTTCAATTTCTTCCAGCACTTCGACCGGTGGTTCTTCTTCGACGGCGATTTCCTCGTGCCGCTTGCGATGGGCCGCAGCCAGTTTCTCGCTCTTCTTCCAGAAGAAGCGGCCGGCCGGACCGGCCAGGAGGGCCGGCATCATGACCAGGTTGCCGATCGAGGAGAAGGTGAGCATGATGAACATCAGGTAGCCAAACCGCTGCGTGGGCGTGAAACTGCTCAAGGCGAAGGCCGAAAGTCCCAAGCCGATCACTCCCCAGCTCTGGTAGATGGCACGGGCACAGTCTTCGTACGCGAACATGATGGACTGCTCGCGGTTCAAGCCCCGTTCCTGGCCGTGACGGCACCAGAGCATGAAGTGGATGGCATCGTCGACGGTCACGCCCAGGGCCACGGCCGGCACCATGACCGTGCCGACGTCGACCACGATTCCCATATAGCCCATGGCGCCGAACACCAAGGCCATGGGGAACAGGCTGGGGAACGCCAGGAGCAAGCCGGCCGACCAATCGCGCGTGAGGAAGATCATGGCCACGCCGATGAGGATCAGATCGCCCACGAAATTCAGGATCAGCCCGTCGAGCATCGAGTTCTGCGCCTTGTAGATCAGCGGCACCAGGCCGGTATAGACCGGTTCGATGCCTTCGATCCCCCGGTCTCGCCACTTGGCAATCACGGGGTCCACGGCTTCGCGGATGTCCTTGACGAAGGCACCGTAGTCGGTGCCGGTCAGGGCGGCCACGCGCGCGCTGACGCGCCACAACTCCGTGCCGTCTTCGGTGTATAGATACTCGCGCAGGTCGTGACGGTGTTTCTCCAGTTGCACGATCCAGGTGCGGCGCTCAATCATGCTGGCGCGCCGAGGCAGAGAACGAACGAAGGTCGGCGCGGCCTGCACGCTGCCCACGTCGTTCAGGCCACGCATGGCCTGCTGCACTTCAGCGACCAACTGCATCTGGGTGAGGATGTCCAGCCGCGCCTTCTCCTTGTCGATCTTGACGACCACCTCCATGGGAACGAGCGGCCCGAGGTGCTCTTCCAGCCAGGCGTAATCGCGGATGATGTCCGCTTCGGGCGAGAAGAGCCGCATGAGCTTGACGGAGGTGTTGACCTTGGTCACGCCCCAGGCGCCCACGACCATCAGCAACACGCAGGCGACGGCAACCACCCCGTTGTGGCGAATGATGAATTCGCCCACGGACCGCCACTTGGGCGAGAGCCCTGGGTCGAAGCGGCGCGCGGAAGGCTCGGCGATCCGCCTCAGCGGCCACATTTCCAGGAGCGAGGGCATGTAGGTGAGCAAGACACCGAAGCTCACCACCACGCCAATGGCCGAAAACAGGCCGAACAGGCGGATGGGAACCAGCTCGGTGATGCACATCGAGGCCAGGCCGATAGCCGTGGTGCCGGTGGCCAGCGCCAGCGGCAGCCAGGCCGCTTTGACGGTCTTGTCGGCCGCGGCCACGAAGCCGCCCTGCCGCACCGTGTCGCGGTAATAGTTGGCCAGGTGGATGGCGCCCGAAACCGCCGCCACGTAGACCAGCGAGGGCATGGTCAAGAGGATGGCGTTCATCGGCGTGCCGGAATAATAAACGATCACCAGGCTCAAGCCGGCGCTGAAGATGCCGGTGGTGAAGACCATCGCCGTCAGGGCCACGCTCCGCAGGCACCACCAGGCCATGAACAGGCCCACGGCGGCAGAGACGCCAGCCAGGCGCAAGAGAGTCCGCTCGCCTTCCCGGTCGATGGCCGCATTGTCGACGGGCGGGCCGCCCATGCGGATCTTGGAGCGAGGCAGTTCCAGGTCCTGCTGGGCGACGTCATAGACCTTGTCCACGACCGCATGGAGGTACTTGCGGTTCTTGAATCGCGCGAATTGCTCGGCGCTGGCGCTGCCCGAGAGGCGAGCCCACCACTGGGCGATGAGCGTCGGCTCCTTGGCCATCTCCTGATCCCAGATGGCCTCGGCATCCTGGTCGACGGTCAACACCAGGCAGGTCTGCTTTCCGTCGCGGCCGACCACGAACCCCTTCAGGCGGTCAATGGCCTCTTCGCGCGTCAACCCCTGCGTTTCGACCAACTGGTTGACCAGATCCGCCCCCGTGATCGCGCGCTTGAAGAACCGCGGAGGAAAACTGGGCTCAGGCCGGCTGGTGAAGGTCGTCTCTTCCTCTGGCGGAACGAGCTTGCGCGCCAGGAAGGGAAGACGCGGATCATCCAGCGTGCACCCTTCCCAACTGACGAGAACGAACATGTCGCTCTCGAACCGTTCACGATACCACTTGAAAGTGGTGGTTTCCTCGTACTCCGCGGGAAGCCAGCTTTTGACGTCGTTCTTGTTGCTGCGCAGCGCCTGCCGAGTGCCGGCGAACATCACCGGCATCAGGAACACGATCGCTACAAGGATCTTAAAGCCGTTTCGGGAGTAGAACGGTCGGTTCATCTTGAAATCCGCTGATCGGGCACAACGGGCGGTACATCTGTCATTTATCGTGAAAGCTCCTTCGATCCCATCGGCAGATGTATGGGAACCGTCATAACCCGAACTACTGCACCGAACCCAGTCATTATACTGCCCAGGCAGCGGGGTACAACGCGGGTTCGCCGGGATTGGTTCTGGCAAGGGGGGGCCGTGGGTGGGGCTGTAACGATTGGGGCGACTTTCTTTCCGGACGTTCGATGAATATACAGGCCACCCAACACGCCGTGACGAACGCGTGGTACGCAGCGGCACCGAAGGCGATGATGCACGCGGCTCGTATCCTGCTGGTCGGGGGGGCGATTGGAGGATCGGGTGGGACGGAACGCTCGCTGCAACGCCCCGAAACGAGTTGGAATCAGAGACGTCGCGTTGCCTCGTCGCAGCTCGCTGGAAGGGTCATTGTTGCTGCGATGGGTGGAGTGTTGCCTGATACAGCCAGAACGCGGCGTTGTTGCATCTGCTCAGGGGGCGGTGTGGGGCAGCGGTGATTGCCCAACAGATCCACGGACCCGCGAAACGCGAACCTATCCCAGAACTGCCATGGTCACCTCGGGCGGCCCTGCAAGTCCGAACTGTCGGCAGGTTTTCGGACCGGCTCCAAGAGCGATCCACGCTGAAGGCGGATGTGACGGTCGCGCATGACGAGGTGGTAAACAGGAACGCTGGCCGGTCTCAACGACCGCTGTAGCATTCGGCGACCTTCTGGTCGTAGAAGTCTTCGGTCAGAAGCCATTCGTCAAACAGGACCTTGAGCTGCCGCAGACGTCCGCCGACTTGCTGCTTGCTGAACTTGGCCTTCTCGCCCGACGAGGACGCGGGGGACTCTGGGGCCGGGGTCTGACGGACTCGCACGGGCTGAGCGTTGTTGGACGAGTGGACGACCAGAGCCTTCAGTTCCTGGGCGGGAACGAGATGTCGCCAAAGAAAGGCCTGCATCTTGTCTTCGGCGGGCACGGCCACGGCCGTGATTTCCTGATCCGGAGTCTTGGCGCGGCCCTCGATGACCAGGCTGACGAAATCGGCTGAAGGGGCTTCAGGCTGGCCGGCCGACTTGGTGTCCTCGTCGCGCTTGGGCTGGCTGCGGCGTTTGGAAGACTTCTTTGTCTCCTCAGAGCCGGCTTTGATGGTCAGACGCGTTACAACCTGGTCTGGCGCCATGGTCACGGAAGAGGCCGAAAAGCCTGGTGGCGGGTCCTTCAAACCCAGCGTGATGGGGCCAGTGAAGCCGTCCTTGCGGATGGCATAGACGCTGAGGGCGGCACTGCTCTTGGCGCGGAGGGCGACGCTGGAAGGCACCACGCGCAGGGCAAAACTGGGTTGCGGCGCGCTGATCCGCAGCCGGTACGCGTATTCTTCACCACCTTTGCGCGCGGCGTCGCCCAGGTGTACGTAATAGGTTCCATCGGCAGGCAGCGTGGTCATGAGGTACGAATCGGCGTGGTGGGTGTTCAGGCCCGATTCTGCATCTTCACGATCGTCGTTCATAGCCAGCACCTTGCCGTTGGCATCGGTGAACTTGATGATGGAATCCAGCGGCGAGTCGAGTCGTCGCGCGAACGCCTCGACGACGACCGTCTCGCGCGCGCGACCGGTGAATTGAAACACGTCCCAGTCGTCCGGTTGATCGACGCGCCCGTTGACAATGATCGGCAACTCCACGTTTTGCGCGTGGGGCCGGTTGTTGTTCGGTTCGTTTTCGAGAGCTTCCGGGAGCGTGTCGAGGGCGAAGGGAACGCGGTTGGAGACGGTGCCCTTGTTGTGCGTGGTGAGCCAATGCACCCCTGCCTCGGCGTCCTTGGGGGGCGGCGCCAACTTGCCTTTGGGAAGATTCCGACCCTTCATCTGGATCTTCACCGGGGTTCCCACGCGACCCCCCAAGGGGAAGATGCTGGTGACGAAGGGGAGTTCGCCGATGGTCACGCGATAGACGAAGTCCTCGCGGCCGCGGTAAATGGCGTCGGCAACGCTGAGCACGTATTCGCCGTCTTGCGGCACATCGAAAAAGATGACCGGGTCCGGCTTGAAGCGGTAGTCGTCGCTGTAAGCCACTTCCTTGCCACCACCGTCGTAAAGGACCAGCACCGGTTGGAACCAGCCGGGAACGGCATCGGCGATATAGGGAATCAACTCCCGGGCTTGGGCGGAGATTACCAGTCGTTGACCTTTACGCGCTTCGAAGCGATACAGGTTCACCTCGCCGGAAGCGATCTGGCCGTTGGCCGTGCAGGGCAGCGTGATCCGCTGCTCGATCTCGGAGTCGGGGCGTTTGCGCAGGGCAAGCCCTTCCTTGCCGAGTACCTGAAAGTGACTGGTAAGCATCGCTTTGCGCGAGACCTCTGGCACCTGGCCGACGCAGAAAACCAACGGGTTGGAGACTCCCTGGGACGTGACCAGACGTAATTCGCGTGGACCGGGTTCTGCGTCGGGAGCGATCGTGACCTCCGCGATCACCAAGGTGGAGATCGACGAGCAGGCGGGCTTGTTGACGTACTCAGTCATTCGCGCCTGGATGCGGGCCATAATCATGGCCGTGGCATCGCCCACGCCGGCTGCCGGAATGGCCAGCGGCGCGGGCGTGACGCCCGTCATCGAATCCATGGTCATGGGGTCCGCACTCGACGCGGCGGAGGACTTGGAGGCCAGCTTCTTGCCGCGCGAATCGCGCTTCAGGGCCTTCATCTGGTCGCTCAACAGTCGCATGTCTTGCGGCCCGAGCTTACGCAAGTAATCAACCAGGTTGACTTGGATGCCCCCGCCGGAAACCACGATGCTGTTGACGCCACCCAGGCTTTGCCCACCCAGCTTGACCTGGAACGTGGCGCCTTGCTGGCCGCCGGCAGGATAGACGTAGCCGATATATGGCCGCCCAGAGGACCTCTGGGCTTCTGCCGCGGGCGTCATGGTGAGTAGGCCAGCCAATGCCAGGACCGCAAGTTGAACATGGCGCATAAGCCAGACCCTTTTGTTGACGGTCAGTAGGGATGTGCTTGCCGAGCCGTATTGCGAGCCGGCACCAGAACCATGGGGAGTGTCAGTTTCTCGCGGCCGCCCAGGCGGGCTGTGGCGGTTCTATGGTGCCTGCCTCGCCTCCGAGTTGAGAAGGGTGACATCATTCGTGTCCAGAGCCCTGCGCCTATGAATAACGCCCTGCCGGTCGGCTGTCAAGAATTTATTGGACTTTGTGTGGCGATTGCCTCGGATTCAGCCTAGGGTCGGGATCTATTGAACTTTGCGTTGTGAATGGCCCCGGCCGACCAACGGCAGCGCCGAAGGACCGGGCTTCCGTGACCAACCTGCGGTCGGTGCCCGGCCCTCGGTTCATTGGCTACGCTGGACCCAATAAGCCGGGTTCCAGTTCACTCGTTTGACCTCGGCGGTTTCGTGAACGGGAAACGTTCTTGGCTGCGACCAATTGGAGGGACGCACCTCGCTCTGATAGCATAGAAGCGGCTACCGTTGGGAGTGTATCCGGGCCTATGGAGAGGATCCTGGTTCAAAGGAGGCGTATTCATGCGTAAGGTAGTGTTGGCAGTTGTGGTCTTGCTGGAAGTGGGGCCCGGCGCGGTGCTGGCGCAGAGGCCATACAACGCGGCTGACTTTGAGCGGATGCGGGTCGTCGAGACCTGGCAGAAGCACCACGACAAGCTGAGTTGGGGCAAGGGACAGTGCCTGGCGATCCTCGACGACGGTTGCGATCTGGGCGTTCCGCAGTGGCAAGCCCCGCTGCCTTGGAGCAAGAAAGTCGTCGCCACTTACAACGCCTTTGAGCACAACGACGATCCGCGCCCCGTTCCACCCGGGTATCATGGCACCTCGGTGGGCTACCCTTCGTCGTTGAACTACGACGGCGTCTGGGGACTGGCCTACAACAATCATGTCGCGCACATTCGTTGCGTGAGCGTGGTCCACCTGC
The DNA here is from genome assembly GCA_937889015.1 of uncultured Planctomycetales bacterium. Taxonomy (GTDB): domain Bacteria; phylum Planctomycetota; class Planctomycetia; order Pirellulales; family Thermoguttaceae; genus CALARR01. The sequence continues at coordinate 14,920 of CALARR010000310.1, forward strand.
GCAAGGACGAGTCGCAGACGTTGGCCGACGGGCTGCAGTGGGTGATCGACCATTGTGAGAAGCACAACATCACGACTGTGAATCTGTCGCCGGTGGATGACAAGCCGCACACGGAGCCCGTACCCACGGCGATCGACGCCAAACTCCGGCGGCTGCGCGAGCTGAACGTGTGGGTCAGCGCGCCCTGCGGGAACAACGAGCACACTACGGGCATCTCTTGGCCCGCCTGCCAGTCCGACTGCTTCGCCATTGGGGCGACCAGGCCCCAGGACGACAGGGTGTACAAGGACCGTTCGGCGAAGACGGACATCCTTGCGCCTGCCGGGGCAACCTCCAGTTCCAACGCGTACATGGCCGCGGCGTCGATGATCCTGCGCGAAGCGATTGCCAAGAGCGGCTACAACTGGCAAGGCGAGGCCGCGAACCTGCCGCTGGCCATGATGCGCGTGTTTCAGAAGACAGGCGTTCCCGTCTACGACCCGGCTACCCAACAGCATTTCAAGCGGCTCGATCTGTTGGCTGCGGTGGACTACGTGCTCGGCCGCAGCGATTGATGCCGGCGCAGCCAATGATCGCCATGCGGCTGGGTCAGGTGGAGCGAGTCAGCTCCAGGGTCCCCCAGAGGCTCGGGTCTTCCGCAAACGGCATGGCACCGCCTACCGCAAAGGTCTGCTCGCCCAGTTCGCGGTCGCTGATGGCGTAGGTGAAGCCCAGACGCGGGTGCTCCTGCGGATCGAATCCGGTGAGGGCCTCGGCGGCGATGAAGGCGTCGAGCACGTAGCCGCCGGGAAGGATCGCGGCGCGCGCGGCCAGGGAACTGGCCTTGATGGTACGGGGCTGCTCGCGTGCACGATTGATGGGTGTCATTTGGCTCAGGGGGTCGTTCATACGCATCCCGCCGCCGAGAGGCAGGAACTGAAAACAGTGGCAGAAGCGGCCGGCGCGGTGCACGTTGTGCACGTCGCGCGTGTCGATCCAGAATCGCACGCCGTCGCTGTCTTCCGGTCGGGTGGAGCGGCACCAGACCGGCTGTTGCTTGCCGCGCACCTCGACGCGAAAGGCCAGACCGGCCTCGCTCCAGGCGGCGCGCACATCGGCTGCTGCGGCACGGCCCTCCAACTCGGCGAGGTTCGGCAGGCGATACAGGGGCTCCAATCCACCATCGCCCGGCTTCCACACCGGCTGGCGATAGTAGCAGGGTACGGCAAAGCGGAACAGGAAGCGTTGGGGAATCAATGCGGAGGACATGGATCGATGGCCAGTTGCACGAGTTGAAGGCTAGCTGTTTTTGGAGCCGGTTCCCAAACCTGTCGGCCATTCAGTCCTGTCGGGCCTTTTGACCTAGCTGGGATGGTTCTTGGTTTCGTTCTTGGCGACTTCGGCCAGGTGTTGTTTGAGCAGGGTGGCGAGGTCGGGGGCGTGGATCTGTTCCAGGGTACGGAACTTGAGGCGGATCAGGTCGCCGTCCGGCCGTTCGGCATCCAGTTCCGGGTCGAATCCCAAGTGCATCACGCGGCCGTAGGCGATGCGGCCTTTGGGACCGACCAGGTTCAGGTAGACGCCGTCGGGCCTCTTGGTCTGCACCGTGGCCCAGGGCTCCTTTTGCTGCGGTACGTAGATCGGCACCATCTGCTTGTTGTTCCAGAGGAACTGGCCTTGTGGGCAGATGTCGGCCAGCAGTTCCAGCAGTTCCTCCAGTACCTCGGGTTCCCACTGAATGGTCTTGTTCAGGGCGAAGCCTTTGCGCACCAGGTGCCATTTGCGGCCGAGGACCTTCCAGGGCATCAAGTCCTCGGGGTTCTGCCGCGCGCGGTCGGCGAACTTGCCGAAGCCGCGGATGGCCTGATCGAGGAATTCGCGGAACTCCGGCCGGTCGATTTCGGAGAGGCTGTGCACGCGAAGCTCGACTTCCTGCCAGGGGCCGCGCAGATTCTTGCAGCGCACGCGCGCCTCGGTGCCGTACAGCGGCAGATCCGGCATGTCGTTCAGGGGCTTCAGATCCAGACGGGTTACGAGGTCTTCCCGACGGAAGGTGTTGCGCGCCGTGCGGAACTTCATCTTCAGCAACCACTCTTCCGCCGTGATGGCATGGAAGAACCAGCCGTCGGACTTCTTCAGGCCGGAGATCTCGACCACGGAGCGGGAGTCCCAGTTGGTGTCGCTGAAGAGGTCCGACTCCTGGATGCGATCGACGACGTCGGCCAGGATGCGGCCGTCCCAGCGGCACGGGTTGCCGTTGCGGCCCACGCGGTCCTGGCAGTGCCAGCGGCGCCCGTCGGCTTCCCAGGGCATGCGCGCGTCGCGTCCGACTTCGTTGATGTCCAGGTCGCCTTCCAGCTTGGCGGCGTCGGCGGCGAAGTCGTGGAGCGTGCGGCGCACCAGGGGCCCGGCCGCGAGGACCGGGGCCAGGGCCTCGCCCGTGTGGGAGCGGAGCAGGGGGGGGACGGTGGCGCCGCACTGCGCGGAGGTTGCCACGGCGCGGGACTTGGTACGTTTCGACGCTGGAATCGCTGCGCGGGGCGACTGCTGCTCGGTCCAGTGTTGGGCGTGGGTCACCACGTCTTCGGGCGTGCCGGCGACAACCACATGTCCCCCTTCGTGGCCCGCTTCCGGACCCAGGTCCAGCACCCAGTCGGCCGTCTTGATGACGTCGAGGTTGTGTTCGATGATGACCACGGTATTGCCCAGATCGACCAGGCGGTTGAGCACGTCCAACAGCTTGGCGATGTCTTCGAAGTGCAGGCCGGTGGTGGGTTCGTCGAGCAGGTAGAGCGTGCGCCCGGTGTCGGGGCGGGAGAGTTCGGCGGCCAGTTTGACGCGCTGCGCCTCGCCGCCAGAGAGCGTCGGCGCGGCCTGGCCGAGAGTGACGTAGTCCAAACCTACGTCGCACAGCGTCTGCAGGATGTGGCGGATCTTGGGGATGTTCTGGAAGAGTCGGACCGCTTCCCCGCAGGGCATGTCCAGCACATCGGCGATGGACTTGCCATGATACTGCACGGCGAGCGTCTCAGGGTTATAACGCTGGCCCTGGCACGTGTCGCACTCGACCCACACGTCCGGCAGAAAGTGCATTTCGATCCGCTGTTGGCCGTTGCCTTCGCACTTCTCGCACCGCCCGCCGGCCACGTTGAAGCTGAAGCGGCGCGGGCTGTAGCCGCGGAGTTTGGCTTCGGGCAGTTGGGCATAGAGGTTGCGGATCAGATCGAACACGCCGGTGAAGGTGGCCGGATTGGAGGTGGGCGTCTGCCCCAGCGGTTGCTGATCGACGCGGATCACCTTGTTGATCTGGTCCAGGCCGCAAATCGAATCGTGGGCGCCGGGAAAGGTCTTGGCGCGGTGCAGGGTGCGCGCAAGGGAATTGTAGAGCACGTCCTCGATCAAAGAACTCTTGCCGCTGCCACTGGTGCCGGTGACCACGGTCAGGGCTCCCAAGGGAATGCGCGCGTCGATGTTCTTGAGGTTGTTGTGCCTCGCGCCGCGGATTTCCAGCCAGCCACCGCCGGGCGGAACCGGCTCGACGGCGGCATGGGGAACGAGGATCTCGGCGGCGGCCGGCGCGGCGGGTATCTTGCGGCCCTTGGCGGTGGCGGATGGGGGCGTGGGAAGCCTGGGGGCGGAATCCCTCACTCCCGGCCCCTCTCCCGCAAGCGGGCGAGGGGAGGCTTGCGATCCCCTCACCCCCGGCCTGTCTGAGGATGGCGGAAGTAGGCTCGCAGTCATGCGGCGGTTGCTGGGCACTGGAATCGCCTTCTGGCCGGAAAGGAAGGGGCCGGTGACCGAAGTGCGACGCGAGGCAACCTGCGCAGGCGTGCCGCGCGCCACGATCTCTCCGCCGTGCCGCCCGGCGCGCGGACCGAAATCCAGCAACTGATCGGCGTTCTGCACCACTTCGCGGTCGTGTTCCACGACCAGCAGCGTATTGCCCAGGTCGCGCAGGCGCTTAAGGGCCTCCAGCAGGCGGCGATTGTCGCGCGGATGCAGGCCGATCGTCGGTTCGTCGAGCACATAGAGCACGCCGCACAGCCCACTGCCGACTTGGGCCGCCAGTCGGATGCGCTGGGCTTCGCCGCCCGAGAGCGTCGGGGCCGGCCGGGCCAGGGTCAAGTAGTCGAGTCCCACATCGACCAGGAACTGCAGGCGGTTGTTGATCTCACGCACCAGCTCGCCGGCGATTTTGCGCTCGGTGGGCGAGAGTTGCCACGCGCGGAACTCCTGCTGGAGCTTGCCCAGCGGCGCGCGGCAGATCTCGTCGATGGTGCGGTGGTGGAGCCGCACGGCGGCCGCATCGTCGCGGAGCCGACTACCGGCGCAGACGGTACACTCGACTTCGTCGACCAGGTGTTCGAGTTGTGTGCGGAGGCTGGGCGAGATGCGCGAGGCTTCTTCCAGGGCCGGATACAGCCCCTTGTACTGAAACCGGAACCGCAGGCCGCTACCCCCCCCGGCCGGTCGCTCGCTTGCGGACGAGGGGAATCTCGAGATCCCCTCACCCCCGGCCCCTCTCCCGCGAGCGGGAGAGGGGAGCGGGAGGTCCATGTCCACCTCGAACCACTGTTCGCCGGTGCCGTGCATGATCAGGCGGCGGTGGCGCGCGTCGAGCTGCGCAAAGGGCACATCCGTGGGGATGCCGGTCGCGCGCGCCAACGATTCGAGCATCGGACGGAACAACCGGCTGTCGACTTCGGGCCAGAGGGCCACGGCGCCTTGGGCCAAGGTGTTTTCGGCGGCGCGGATCAGGGCCGCGGGATTGGTGCCGGTCTGCGTGCCGAGCCCTTCGCAGGCCGGGCACCAGCCCAGCGAGCTGTTGAAGGAGAAGTGGTGGGGCGAGAGGGGCTCGAAACTGCGTCCGCAGCGGTCGCAGGCATAGTGCTGGCTGTGGACCACGCTGCGCCAATGCGGTTCCGGGTGCCGGTCGTCCGGATAGACCGCGCGGAGCACGCCTTTGCCCAGGGCGAGCGCCGTCTCGACGCTGCCGGCGACGCGGGACCGCGCATCGGGACGCACCACGATCCGGTCCACCACGACTTCGACCTCGTGCTTGCGGCGACGATCGATCGCCGGCGGCTTGTCCAAGGGATAGGTCTGCCCGTCGATCCGCACGCGCGCGTAGCCGGAGGCACGCAGTTCCTCCCACAGGGTCTCGTAGCGGTCGCCCACCTGGACTTCCTGGGGGGCGGTGAGGAAGAGCCTGGTGCCGGCCGGGTGATCCATGATCTTGGCGATCACCTCGTCGGCCGATTGGCTGCCGATGGGTACATCGCAGGCGGGGCAGTAGGGCTGGCCCAGACGCGCCATGAGGATCCGCAGGTAGTCGTAGATCTCGGTCACCGTGCCTACGGTGGAGCGGGGCGTGTGGCCCATGTGCTTCTGCTCGATGGCGATGGCCGGGGACAGGCCTTCGATGTGATCGAGCTTGGGCTTCTGCATCTGGCCGACGAACTGCCGCGCATAGGCGCTGAGGCTTTCGACGTAGCGCCGCTGGCCCTCGGCGTAGATCGTGTCCATGGCCAAGGAACTCTTGCCCGAACCGCTGGGACCACAGCAGACGGTCAGCTTGTCGCGCGGGATATCGACGTCCACGCTCTTGAGGTTGTGCTGGCGCGCGCCGCGCACGCGGATGGCATCGAGCGTCGGGGCCTTCAGAGCGCGCGCGGACCGATCGGGCGGCTGGCGAACGGGCCCAGGGGCGTGGCCGTTGAGCAGGCTGCGCAGGGCCCGGCCGGTGTACGAGGCGCGTACCTGGGCCACCTGCTCGGGCGTGCCGGCGGCAACGAGGAATCCGCCTTCGTTGCCGCCTTCGGGACCGAGGTCGATGAGCCAATCGGCCGTCTTGATGACTTCCAGGTTGTGCTCGACGACGATGACCGTGTTGCCGGCGTCGGCGAAGTCGTGCAGGACCTTCAACAGCAGTTGGATATCGGCGAAGTGCAGGCCGGTGGTGGGCTCGTCCAGCAAGTACAGGGTGCGGCCGGTGCTCTTCTTGACCAGCTCGCGCGCCAGCTTCACGCGTTGGGCCTCGCCACCGGAAAGCGTGGGCGACGGCTGGCCGAGCTTCATGTAATCCAGGCCCACATCGTGCAGGGTCTGGAGCTTGTGGCGGATCTGGGGAATGTTCGCGAAATGCGCGAGCGCTTCCTGGATATCCATTTCCAGGACCTGGGCGATGGACTTGCCCTTGTAGCGGACCAGCAGCGTCTCGCGATTGAAGCGGTGCCCTTCGCACACGGGGCAGGTGACCCAGATATCGGCCAGGAAGTCCATTTCCAGGCGGTTGGAGCCGTTGCCCTCGCAGGCCTCGCAGCGCCCGCCGGCCACGTTGAAGCTGAACCGGCCCGGCTTGTAGCCGCGCGCCTTGGATTCCGGCAGTTGCGTGTACAGGTCGCGGATGTCGTCGAAGACCTTGATGTAGGTGGCCGGATTGGATCGCGGCGTGCGGCCGATGGGCGACTGGTCGATGGCGATCATCTTGTCCAGATGCGTGAGCCCGTCGATGCCGGCGTGGGCGCCGGGATTGCCGATGCCCGCGTTGAGGTCGCGCTGCAGGGCCTCGCTGAGGACGTCTTGCACCAGGGAACTCTTGCCCGATCCGGACACGCCGGTCACGCACACGAACACGCCCAGCGGAATCTCGACGTCGATGCCTTTGAGGTTGTTGTGGGTGGCGTTGCGGATGACGAGCTTGTTGTCGCTGGGCGTGCGGCGTTGCGCTGGCACGGCGATCTTCTGCTGGCCGGACAGGTATTGACCGGTCAGGCTGCGTGGTTCGGCGACGAGCGCGGCGACGGGGCCGGCGGCGACTACGTGGCCGCCGCGCACGCCGGGACCGGGTCCGAAGTCGACAATGTGGTCGGCGGCGCGCATCGTGTCTTCATCATGCTCGACGACGATCACCGTGTTGCCTTGGTCGCGGAGTTGGGCCAGGGTGGCCAGCAGGCGGTCGTTATCGCGCGGGTGGAGGCCGATGGAGGGCTCGTCGAGAATATACAGCACGCCCACCAGGCCACAGCCGATCTGGCCGGCCAGGCGGATGCGCTGCATCTCGCCGCCCGACAGCGTGGGCGCCGTGCGCGCCAGCGTAAGGTACTCCAGCCCCACGTTCTTCAGGAATCCCAACCGGCCGCGGATCTCCTTCAAGGCTTCGGCGGCGATCGTGGCCGCCGAGCCTTCTAACTCCAGGTCGGAAAGGAACCGCTCGGCCTGATTGACGGGCAGAGCGCAGAGGTCGGCCAACGACATTTCCGCGCGCGGCTGGAAGGCTTCTGTGCGGCTCTTGAGGGTGACCGCGCTGGCCTGCGGCTTGAGCCGGCGGCCATGGCAGGTCTGGCAACCGACGATCCGCATGTACTTCTCCAACTGCCGGCGCTGCATGCGGCTGCGCGTGGTGCGATACTGCGAGAGCAACTTGGGGATGATGCCCTCGAACTTGCCGCCCCACTTGTAGCCCGACGGCCCAGAACGCCAGGTGAAGGTGATGTGCTCGTCGCCGGTGCCGTAGAGCAGGCCGTCGCGCGCAGCGCGGGGCATTTCCTCCCAGGCGGTTTCCAGCACCGTGCCGGGATCCCAACCCTGATTGCGCTCGAGGAATTCGGCCACGCCGCGATAGATGTGGCGGCGCCAGCGGCCCATGCCCTTCCAGGTGCCAACCAGCTCCACGCAGCCCTGTTGGAAGGACCGCGTGGCATCGGGCACGAGCAGGTCGGGATCGAAGTTGTAGATCTCGCCCAGGCCGCTGCAATCGGGGCACATGCCCTGCGGACTGTTGAAGCTGAACAGTTGCGGACTGGGGGGCTCGAAGCTCTTCTGGCAGTGCGTGCAGGCGTAGTGGGCCGACAAATGAAGATCGGAGGATAGGTCGGAAGTCGGAAGTCGGAAGTCGGAAGTGGCAGCAAGATCCGGGATCGTATCGGGCGTGACGTCGAGCGCGGACGTCGCACGTTTCTTGCCACGACGTTTCCCCGTCGCGTCCTCCCCTTCTTCACTCCCGACTTCCGAATTCCGAGTTCCGAATTCCGGCGCCACGAGCATATTGCCCTGGCCCAGACGCAGGGCCAGTTCCACCGCCTCGGCCAGGCGCGGGCGAGTCTTCGGGCCGATCACGAGGCGGTCCACCACCACCTCGATGTTATGCCGCATCTGGCGGTCCAACCGCAGCGAGTCGCCAAGGTTGACTACCGATCCATCGACGCGCGCACGTGCAAAACCCTGCTTCAGCAGATCCTCGAACAGGTCGCGGTACTCCCCCTTCTGGCCGCGGATCAACGGAGCCAGCACAAGCAGTCGCGTGCCGGCCTGCAAGGCCCGAATGCGTTCAATGATTTGCTCGCGGCTTTGGGCCGTGATCGGCCGGCCGCAGTCGGGGCAGTGGCCTTTGCCGACACGCGCGTAGAGCACGCGCAAATAGTCGTAGATCTCCGTGATCGTGCCGACCGTGGAACGTGGACTCTGCCCGGTGGTCTTTTGCGAAATGGAAATCGAGGGGCTCAGGCCCGAGATCAGATCCACGTCCGGCTTGGGCATCTGGCCCAGGAACTGCCGGGCAAAACTGGAAAGGCTTTCGACGTAGCGCCGCTGGCCCTCGGCATAGAGCGTGTCGAAGGCCATCGAACTCTTGCCCGATCCGCTGACCCCCGTGAAGCAGATCAGCCGATTGCGGGGCAGCACGAGCCCCACATCGCGCAAGTTATGTTCCCGGGCCCCTTTAACAATAATATCGCTAGCCGCCATGGCCGATCCGTGGCAAATCCTTCATAATGGGCAAACTCTGCATTCTAAAACTACGCTCCGAGACTGGCCAGGGGATAAACCTGGAACTATGCCATGAACCTGCGGATTGGAATCGTGGGGCTGGGGGCCAACACCCGTTTGCGGCATGTGCCGGGGTTGAGGGCCTGCGCCGGGGTAGAAATTGTGGGGGTGGCCAATCGGCGCCCTGAATCCACTCGCGCCGCGGCCGAGGAGTATGGGATCCCCAAGACCTACGACCGCTGGGAAGACCTCGTCGCGGATCCGCAGATCGACGCGGTGGTGATCGGGACCTGGCCGTACTTGCACGCGCCGGTGGCGATTGCCGCGTTGAACGCGGGCAAGCACGTGTTGACCGAGGCACGCATGGCCATGGACGCGGCCGAGGCGCATCGCATGCTGGCCGCGGCACGCGCGCGACCCGACCTGACGGCCCGGATCGTTCCCAGTCCGTTCGGCCTGCGCGGTCGGCAGATCGTGCAGCAGATGCTGGACCAGGGCTTTCTGGGGCAATGGCGCGAAGCGGTGGTGCTGGGCTGCAACGACGCGGTGGCCGACCCGCTGGCGCCGCTGCATTGGCGGCAGCGACGCGAGTTGAGCGGAGTGAATGCGCTGGTCCTGGGCATTCTGCACGAGACGCTCATCCGCTGGGTGCCGGACCCGGTCAGCGTGTTGGCCCAAACGGCCGTGTTCACGCCCCAGCGGCGGGACGCCGACAGCGGCCAGATGGCCCCGGTGAGTACGCCCGACAGCGTGCAGGTGTTGAGCGAATTGCCGGGCGGGGCGCGCGCCCTGTATCATCTCAGCGGCGCGATTCATTTCGGCCCTGGGATGCAGATGCACCTGTACGGCAGCGAGGGCACGATCAAGTACCTGTTCACACCCGAGGAGCGGTTGTTGGCCGGCCGCAAGGGGCAGTCCGCGCTGAGCTCCGTCGACCTGCCCGACGAGGCCACGGCCGGCTGGCGCGTGGAACGCGATTTCGTCGAGGCGATTGGCGGCGCCGCATCGCCGAATCTGCCCGACTTTGCCCTGGGCGTGCGGTACATGGAATTCACCGAAGCCGTAGCGCGCAGTGCCGCGAGTGGCACTGCAGTGCGGTTGCCGCTGTAGGTCCTGGGGCCATGTGACCATCTATGTCGGACCACTTGCCGCAACAAACGTGGGGCACGCGCGTGGGGGTGATTCTCGCCGTGACGGGCAGCGCGGTGGGCTTGGGAAATTTCTTGCGTTTTCCCGGCCTGGCCGCGAAGTACGAGGGCGGGGCCTTCATGATCCCGTACTTCGTGGCCTTCTTGCTCCTCGGGTTGCCGCTGGCCTGGGCCGAATGGGCCACCGGGCGCTATGGCGGATCGCGGGGCTTTCACTCGGGCGTGGGCATCTATCGCACCATCCTGCCCCGGCCCATCTCTTCGGCGTTCGGCACCCTGGCCCTGATCGTGCCGGTCGTGATCTACATGTACTATGTGTTCATCGAGGCCTGGTGCCTGGGCTACGCCTGGCACATGCTCAGCGGCGGATTGGACCTGGGCGGCGATCAGCAGAAGTACCTGGAGTTCTTCGATCGCTTTGTGGGCAGCAGCGGCGCACGCACGGCCTTCATGGAAAGCGGCGGCATGCTGGGCTTCTTGGCCTGCTGCGTGCTGCTGAACCTGTGGATCATGTACCGCGGCTTGACTAAGGGAATCGAGTGGTGCTGCCGATGGGCCATGCCGGCCTTGGTCGTGTGTGCGCTGGTGGTGCTGGTCCGTGTGCTGAGTTTGGGCACGCCGAACCCCGATCGGCCCGACTGGAATCTGCTCAACGGCCTGGGCTTCATGTGGAACCCACAGACCGAGCGCGTGGGATTCTGGGAATCGCTCCTGAATGGGCAGATGTGGATGGAGGCGGCCGGGCAGATCTTCTTCAGCCTGGGCGTGGGGTTCGGGATCATCGTCACGTACTCCAGTTACTTGAAGCCGGATGACGATGTGGCCTTGAGCGGGCTGACGGCCGCCGCGGGCAACGAGTTCTGCGAGGTGGCCTTGGGCGGACTGATTACGATTCCGGCGGCGTTCGTCTTTCTCGGCCCCGATGCCGTGCTGGAGGTCGCCGGTTCGACCTTCAACTTGGGCTTCAAGACGCTGCCCATGGTGTTTCAGGCGATGCCCTTGGGCGGGGTTGTGGGGGCGTTGTTCTTCTTCCTGCTGTTTCTGGCAGCCCTGACCAGCTCGGTGGCCATGGTCCAGCCGGCCATCGCCCTGTTCGAAGAAGGCCTGGGACTGCGACGGCGTGGGGCGCTGGGGCTGTTGGCGCTGATTACGGTCAGCGGCACCGGCTTCGTCGTCTTTGGTTCGCAAGACCTGGTGGCCTTGAACACGCTCGACTTCTGGGTAGGCACGTTGGGGATCTACCTGGTGGCCGCGTTCCAGGCGATCCTCTTCGGCTGGGTGCTGGGGATCGATCGCGGCATGCAGGAACTGGATCGGGGGGCTGAAATCCGCATCCCGCGCGTGTTCGGATTCGTCATCAAGTATGTCTCGCCGAGCTATCTGTTGATCGTGTTCGGGCTGTGGTTGTACCAGCAGCTCGCCACAGGTGGAAACCAGTTGCAGGCCCTGCGCGAAGACCGGTGGGTGCAGGTCTCGGTCGGATTCATCGTCTTCGTGGCATGCTTGCTGGGGGCAATCGTGCGGCGGTCGGTAAGCCGCTGGCAGGAGGCCTCGCGCGAAGGGGAGAAGGCCCTATGACCATCGGCGGATGGACCATCATGCTGCTCTCGGTAGGGTTCGTGACCGGCCTGTTGGCTTGGTCCGTGGTTCGGGTGCTGCGGATCGAGGAATCGACGCAGCATCTGCATAGTCCCGTGGACATCGAGCCGCCAGAGTAGTGAAAGGGAGTTGAGATTGGGCGCGACCCGCCATGGGTAGCCGTTACGGTATTTCTCGCCCCCCGAAGGGTGTGGTCCTCGTGTTTGACGGGATGGTTTGCTAGGATACGAGTTTCCACGGAAACCGCTCCCCCTCGGCTCGCTGGACTTCCTGGTGAGCCTCGCGCGGACTGGATTACCCAAAGAAGTGAGCCGACAATGCCATTGGACGCCTACGCCCTGTGCCCGGGCGGCACGGGCATGCGAGTCAAGTTCTGCCCCTGCTGCAAGGACATCCTGAGCGAGCTGGAACAGATTGACCGGATGCTGGAAGGGCAACAGCACTTTGCCTGCCTGCAGTTCGTTGAGCAGTTGGAGAAGACCCATCCTGAGCGCGCCTGCTTGCTGGCCACGAAGGCCTTGCTGCTGCGCGTCCTGGATCTGCCGGACCAGCTTCGGGAAACGGTGACGACCTTTGTGCGGATCGCTCCCAACAACCCGCTGGCCTTGTCGGAGTGGGCCATGCTGGCCGCCGAAGATGAGGGGGGCCGGCGCGCCATGGAGATCTTGCAGCAGGCCTTGGAGCACTGTTCCGAAGGGCTGCCGGGCCGGCTCTACTCGGCCTTGGGGTTGGTAGCGCACGCGTTGCTGGACGAAGGGCAGATCATCGCCGCGCGCGCCCTGCTGTTGCTGCAGACGGCGGTGAACCATGAGGACCGCCAACCGCTGCAAGCCGTAGTGCGTTTGAACGCCTCGCCGGAAATCCCCGTTCTGATCAAGGACGACATGCCGCTGGCCACCGATCCGGGCGAGGTGCCCTGGAAAGAGGAATTTGTCCAGGCCATCGAGCCCATGGCGAGCGGCCAATGGCTGCGCGCCGCCGACCGGCTGGAGGCCCTGGCCGCAAAGGTGCCGGATGCGGCGGTCGTTTGGCGGAACCTGGGCCAATTGCGCGCTTGGGTGGCCGACAGCGAGGCCAGCGCCGCAGCCCTGCGCAAGTTGGCCAGTCTGGCGATCCCGGAAGAGGATGCGGTCGAGGCCTTGGCCACGGCCATGCTGCTGTCCGAAGATCCCCTGGGCGACATGTGCGAAGTGCGGAATCTGGTCTACACGGTCGCCGAGTTCGACAAGCTGCACGAGACGCTCTTGTCTTCGCCGCGGATCGTACCGATTCCACTCAATCCGGCCATGCTCGCCCAGTCCGACGAACCGCCACCGAAGGGACTGTTCATGCTGCTGGATCGGCCGAAGATGGGGCCCGTCGCCGAGCCGAATGTCGACGAGATTCCGCGCGTGTTGGGTCAGATGTTGCTCTACGGGCGCGAGACGGATCGCGAAGCGCGCCTGAGCGTGGTTGCCGTGATTGCCGGCAAAGTCGACCAGGTCAGAGCAGCGATCGCCGCGCTGGCCTCGGGAGCGCTGGCTGCCGAGCCGACCAGCGAGACCGTGGGGCACATGTCGGCAAGCCGCGATTTGCTGCGCGCCGATTGGTATGCGGGCGACGTGCCGGAGCAGCAGGTGGAGGCTTTGACGAAGTCCGTGGAGCGTTCGGCCCTGATGCACGAGTGGCCCAACCGGCCGCTGGGCGCGTTGGACGGCAAATCGCCGCGCGAGGCGGCGCCGCTGCCCGAATACCGCGTGCGTCTGTTGGCGGTGTTGCTCGTTCTGGAAATGTGGACGGAAGGGACCACGGCCACGGCGCGTTTTGACGCCTTGCGGCAGGAATTGGGCCTGCCTGTCCCCGGCCCCCTCGATCCGCAGCAGCATCCGGTCGATTCGTTGAGCCTGGTGCGTTTGCCGCGTCTGGACGTGGCCCGGTTGAGCGACGAGGATCTCTGCAAGGCCTTTGGACGCGCGCTGGCTTTCCGCGTGCCTGGAGCGTTGGAGGCCTTGGGGCAGGCGGTGGTCGACCGGCCGAGTCTGGCCGGGCGCGACGAGCAGTTCTCCGCCTATCGCCTGCTGGCACAATGGGGGCAGGATCTGAATCGGCGATTGGAGTACATTGATCGGGGCCGCAAAGCCACAGAAGCGATCGGACGCTCGTCGGCCTCATGGGACCTGTTGGAACTGTCGCTGCGCGTCGAACGCGGCGAAGCCAATGAGTTTGGGCGGGTGATGGAGCACATCCACACCCAACACATCCGCGAGCCAGGCGTGGCGCACTCGCTGCAGGGCTTGCTGGTGCAGATGGGGCTGATGCGCCCGGACGGCTCGCCCGCCATGCCGGCCATGCCCGCCGCGGCCGAAGAACCTTCGATTGTGGTTCCCGGCGCGCAGGCCGGCGGCGAGTCGGGCAAGCTGTGGACGCCCGACAGTCCAGGGGGCGGCGGCAGCGGCGGTAAGCTCTGGACGCCAGGAAGCTGAACGCA
>CALARR010000311.1 GCA_937889015.1 uncultured Planctomycetales bacterium
GATCTTGGCGGGCGTGACTTCCACCAGTTCATCGTCCTCGATGTACTCCAGGGCGATTTCGAGAGTCATCACGCGCGGCGGTTTGAGCAGGACGTTCTCGTCGGCGTGGGCGGCGCGGATGTTGGTGAGCTTCTTTTCCTTGGTGGGATTGACCGGCATGTCGCCGAGACGGCTGTTTTCGCCGACGATCATGCCTTCGTAGACCTCGTCGCCGGGGGCCACGAACATCTCGGCGCGCTCTTGCAGGCCGTCGAGGGCGTAGGCCACGGCCCGGCCGCTGACCATCGAGACCAGCACGCCGTTGGGCCGGCCGGGAATGTCGCCTTCCATGGGGCGGTAGGCCTCGAAGCGATGGTGCATGATGGCCGTGCCCTGCGTGGCGTTGAGCAGTCGTGTGCGGAGTCCGATCAGGCCGCGCGCGGGAATGCTGAAGTTCAGGAAGCTGTATTCCTGGTGGTTGCTCATTTCGATCATCTTGCCGCGGCGTGCGCCGACGAGTTCCATCACGGGGCCCAGGCGGTCGTGAGGAACCTCGACCACCAGCGACTCGAAGGGTTCTTCCATGACCCCGTTGTGTTCGCGGAAGATGGCTCGGGGCTTGCCTACGGCCAACTCATAGCCTTCGCGGCGCATGGTCTCGATGAGCACCGAGAGGTGCAGCAGCCCACGGCCGGAGACCATGAAGGAGTCGGAGCCTTCGACCAGGTCGGCGCGGAGGGCCAAGTTCTTCTCCAACTCGCGTTCCAGTCGCTGGCGGAGGTGCCGGCTGGTGAGATACTTGCCGTCACGGCCGGACAGGGGCGAGGTGTTGATGGTGAAGATCATCTGCAGGGTCGGCAGGTCGACTTCCACGCGGGGCTGAGCGCGGCGGATTTCGAAATCGCTGATCGTGTCGCCGATGGTGACCGATTCCAGGCCCACGATGGCCGCCACGTCGCCGGCGGTGGCCTCTTCGACCTGGCGCCGGCCAAGATTGTCGAAGACGTGGACCGAGGCCACCTTGGCCGGGGTGACATTGCCCTCGGCCTGCATGAGAGCCACTTGCTGACCTTGGCGGATGTTGCCCGAGCGGATGCGGCCGATCGCAATCCGCCCCACATAGTCCGACCAGTCCAGGGTGGTGACGAGCATTTGCAGGGGGGCCTCGGCCTCGATCTGCGGGCCGGGAATGGCCTCCAGCACCAGGTCCAGCAGGATCTGCATGGAGTCGGTGCGGCGATCGGGGTCGTCGGTGGCGTAGCCGTCGCGCGAACTGCTGAAGACGTGGGGGAAATCGGCCAGCACGTGTTCGGCCCCAAGATCCATCAGCAGATCGAAGGTCTCGGTGAGCACCTCGTGCGGGCGCGCGTCGGGGCGGTCGATCTTGTTGATCACCACGATCGGCTGCAGGCCGCACTGCAAGGCTTTGGAGAGCACAAACCGGGTCTGGGGCATAGGCCCCTCGGCGGCATCCACGAGGACCAGGGCCCCGTCGGCCATACGCAGCACGCGTTCCACCTCGCCGCCGAAGTCGGCGTGTCCGGGCGTGTCGATGATGTTGATCTTCACGCCCTTGTAGGGGAGGGCGATGTTCTTGGCCAGGATTGTGATTCCGCGCTCGCGTTCCAGTTCGTTGGAGTCGAGAATCCGCTCGCCGACGAGTTGGCTGGCCCGAAATTCGCCGCTCTGACGCAGCAGGCAGTCCACCAGGGTCGTCTTGCCGTGGTCGACGTGGGCGATGATGGCAATGTTACGGATGTCGTTACGGCGCATGTAGGCAAGCACGAGTTGAACGGGGTGAAACCCGCCATTATACCGGCGAAGAGCCGTTTTCGCCACGGCATCGCGATCCGCCTTTGGGGGGGGGTGGGGTTGAAGGCGAGGGGCGAGAGCGCGGCGGCGGCGGTTAGCAACACGCAACATGCAACGCGGTCTGGGGCGCTGCTTTGGAGTTCGGGCCGGGAGGGGTGACGCAAGGCCCCTTTGCATAAGTCGTTGGGCGCGATGGACCGGACGCAAGCCGCACAACTCTTGTGGCTGGGTTGTTGCATCCATGTGAGCGGTTTGGCGAAACCGGAATGGCGAAAGCCGAAAGCTGAAAGCGGAGCAATGGAACCGCAGATGCGCGCGGATGAACGCAGATGCGGCAAGAAGCCGAAAGCTGAGAGTCGAAGGCTGAAAGCGGAGAGCCGAAAGCTGAAAGCTGGTCAGGCACGGGGGTGCCTGACCTACGGCTGAGAGCTGAAAGCCGAGATTGCGGCGGGCCTCGCTGCGCTCGGCACGCCCTACACGATTTGAGATGGCAGAGAAAGGAATGGAGCCGCGGATGGACGCAGATACACACGAGAACTGTTCTCTATTTGCGTTTATTGGGTGTCAGAAAAGGAATGTCGTGGCTGTCCCGGCCGTTGCCCGGGAAAACCGGCCTCCCGATGGTCGGCCTGACGGCATTACTTACCTGAGACGCAATATCTGCGTTCATCGGCGGTTCCCTATCGGGCCGCGCGGCGGATCTGAGCATCGTGACGAGAAGAAGGCCACCAAGACACCAGGGCACGAAGGAAGAAAGAGCCACGGATGCACACGGAGGGGTCGCCGCAATGCGGCGGCCGGCGGCCGCGGGTTGAGGCGGAGCAGGGGCACGGGAAAAGAGAGGGGCCAACGAGGACGAACGTCAATACGCCTGGCAGGATTCGAACCTGCGACCACCGGTTTAGGAAACCGGTGCTCTATCCCCTGAGCTACAGGCGCTAAGTTGCTCTATATCAAGCCTTTCGGTGCGTCTTGGGTGGTGTCGCTGTCCATGCTTGACACCTGGTAGGCTGATTTCATGGGAAGCAACACCCGGCCGCTGTAACGACCGGGTGTCAACTGACACCACCAAACCCTTCTACTGCGAGGTGGCACCATGGCCAAGTCTACCAGACCGCGGCCCAGTGGCAAACCGACTCAGGCTAAGAAGCCGCGACCAGACTTCCCGCTCTTCTCTCATGCCACTGGAAGGTGGGCGAAAAAGGTCAAGGGCAAGTTGCATTATTTCGGCAAGACGGCTGACGATCCCAACGGGGAGCGGGCCCTTGCTGAGTGGGTGGACCAGAAGGACAACATCCTCCTGACTGGCCGCAAACAAGAGGCTAAGCCCGAGGGTCTGACCGTCCAGGATGCGGTGAACAAGTTCCTGAACTTCAAGCGGCGATTGGTCGAGGCCGGGGAGATCACGCCGCGCACCTTCGCGGAACTGGTGTCCACAGGCACTCTTGTTGCCGACCAGTTGGGCCGGCCCACGGTGGTCGCGTACCTCGTGGCAGAGGACTTCGCCAAGTTGCGATCCGTTATGGCGAAGGGCTGGGGGCCGGTTCGGCTGGGAAACGAGATCCAGCGGGTAAGGTCAATCTTCAAGTACGCCTTCGAGAGTGGCCTGATCGACCGCCCCGTCCGGTTCGGCCCCGAGTTCCGCAAGCCGTCGGCCAAGACGCTGCGCAAGGCACGGGCGGCTGCCGGGCCCAGGATGTTCGAGGCCCACGAGATGCGCCAGATCATCGACGCCGCAGCCGTGCCTCTGAAAGCGATGGTGCTTCTGGCGGCCAATTGCGGCTTTGGGCCTGGCGACCTGGCTTCCCTGCCGAAGGCTGCCCTGGACCTGGATCGGGGCTGGGTTGACTTCCCGAGGCCCAAGACGGGGATCCCGCGGCGATGCCCACTCTGGCCGGAAACGATCGCCGCAGTACGGGAGTCGCTTGCGGTGCGGCCGGAACCGAAGGACGCGGCCCACGGAGAGCTAATCTTCCTGACGCACTGGGGAAGGCCCTGGACGCGAAGCAAGGAAAGCAAGAACGGCCATTTTGTGTCGTTGAACGTGGTGGCCCAAGTGTTCAGGCAACTCCTGAAGAAACTCGGAATCAACGGAAAGCGAAGCTTCTACAGCGTTCGGCATGGATTCCAGACCGTTGCCGAAGAGGCCCTGGACATGCCGGCCGTGGCCGCAATTATGGGCCACGCGCCGCGTGCCAACGACATGGCAAGCGTGTACCGCGAACGTATCGGCGATACCCGCCTGAAGGCCGTGGTCGATCACGTGCATGGGTGGCTCTGGCCGAAAGGCGAAGGCGAGAAGGCCGACGACGCTGTAGGCGAGGGTAGCAGCAAAGGCCGGGGGCCGAAGTAGAATCACGAGCATTGCCGGGTTGCGGGGTAGCTCCGCGCACAGGCCGGCGGAAGGTAGGTGAAGCATGGTGAACCCAGACGAGCGTGAACTGGAGATCTTCCTTGAGGGCGCGAAGGACGAAGAATGGGCTCGTGCGTTAGCCTCGCCCGAATGCCACGCCGTAATGCGGTCGTTTGGTGAGAACGCCGCCAATATCATCAAGAAAGCGAACACCATTAGCGGCATTCTCGCCAATCAGGAAGAGGAAGCCGATCTGGAGGTCGAGTCACAGCACAATGTGCAGGATGCACGGCGTAAGCAAGAAGAACACGATGCAGCCTGGTTAGCCGAGTACGGCACGACGTTTCCACGCACGATCAGGGATTGGAAGCGGCTAGCCGCTGAACGCCTGCGACGAGAGAGAACAAAAAGGGCCGCGACGTCGACGTCGCGGCCCTTGGTTTATCGGTAGGCAGCCGAACGCTCAACCGGCCTTGGCGCGCAATTGGGGCGCCTCGTCCACCTCCGCCTCGCGACGCAGCTTGAGGGTTGCGCCCGGCGGCAGTCGCCGCTCGGGCACAATCCCGCGCGTGGTGGTCGAAAGGAACTGGTGGAAGCGCGCCGCGGAGCCGGCGGCGAACTGGGCCTGCAGCTCCTTGAGGACATCGTTCCACATCAGTCCGGAACGGTAGATCAGCCGGTAGGCGGCCTTGAGCTGCTCGACCTCCTCGCGGCTGAAGCCGGCGCGGCGCAACCCCACCTGGTTCAATCCCACCACATAGCCGGTCTGGCCGTCGATGGTCACAAAGGGCGGAATGTCCTTGACGATCCGCGCGTGCCCGCCGACCATGGCCAGCGATCCCACGCGGCAGAACTGGTGGATTCCCACGCCGCCCGACAGGTAGGCCCGGTCTTCCACGGTCACGTGGCCCGCCAGGGTCGCATTGTTGGCGAAGATGGTGTGGTCGCCGATGCGGCAGTCGTGCGCCACGTGCACGTAGGCCATGACCAGGTTGTTATTGCCGATGACCGTGGCCTTTTCCGCCTCCAAGGCCCGATGCACGGTCACATATTCGCGAATCACATTGCCCGAGCCGATCACCACCCGCCCCGGATGCTCGGGCAGATGGACGTGTTGGGGCAGTCCGCCCAGAATCGCGCCTTCAAATACGCGGTTGTTGGGGCCCAAGCTGGTTCCCGTCTTGACGGTTACCGAGCCCTCAAGAATGCACCCGTCGCCAATCTGAACGCCGGGCTCAATCACACAGAACGGCCCAACCTGAACGTCGTGGCCGACAGAGGCCGTCGAGCTGATGACAGCCGAAGGATGTGCCTTCACGGCGATGTCCTCTGGGGTGAGGGTTGAATAGGAGCCTCGCGACGCCGATTGTCGCGGGCGGGACAGGCGGAGGATCGGGCCATCGACCCTGGGCTCCAGCTCTGCCAGTGGGTTTTATCGGTTATTCCGGCAATAGCGAATCACCCTGATCTGCAGGTAGAAACGATTTGTATACCTACAATAGGTGGGCCTTCGACGCAATCCCAACTAATCTCGAATGAGAAGGAGGATTGCCCAGTCTCCGTATTCCGAGCAGGGGCGCCACCCCCTACGCAACGGGAGGGCTTCCCCTCTCTGCCACGCCCACGTAGCATTGGGGGAATGCGTTTGTGAAGCCCCTTTCCCGGAGACCATCAATGCCGACCGCGGACCAGACCTACGACGAGGCCGTCGCCCTTCAGGAGCAAGGGAATTTGGAGCAGGCGATTGAGACAATCGCTGCGCTCTTGCAGGACCATCCCGATCACGCCTTGGCCCATGCGGCGATGAGTGTCTGGTGCGGAAGGGCAAAGCGTTTCGACGAGGCCGTGACGCATGCCAAACGCGTCTGCGAGTTGGAGCCCGAAGATCCGTTCAGCTTTGTGGCCTTGAGCCTCATTTGTCAGAAGGCCGGTCGGATCTCGGAGGCGGAAGAGGCCGGCATGCAGGCACGCCGCATGCAGTTCAACGCATAGAGCCCCGCCACGCGTCGCCGATCGATCCAGAAGCCGGGCGCAGGCCGTAGGCTGCCGCGCACGGTTCTACGAAACGGGCCCCGTTGCAGAACGAGAAGGCCGACAGTCACCCCTCCACCACATGCTCCTTACGCCTTGCGGCGTAAGGAGCATAGGCATTATTGGCCGGCAGACTACTGTCCGCCCTGGCGCGGCGGAACACCCGTCGACCGCACGCGCTTCTGCACGTCCGTCTCCAGCACCCCGAAGGTGGCCTCGTGTCGCTGGAGGGTCAACTGCAGCGCGTGCAGCATACGCTTGGCCGTAAAGAAATTGGTGATGATCCGCTGTGTGACCGGGATCGGCTCGGTGGGGACGCCAAACGGCTGCGGGTTCAGGCCGAAGTCGATGATCAACTCTTCCGGCGTGCCGGTGACTCGGCAGAAGTTGGCATACAGCGCCAAGGCCTTGGAGTCGTCGATCTGAACTTGCACTCGTTGGGCTCCAGGCTGCCCCGCTGCGTCCGCCACGAGATCCACTTCCGGCTTCTTCTGGTCCGCCACGTGATGCTCCTTATTTCTGAAGGCTGCGATGCGTGGACCCCAAAACCCCTTGGTTGCACACCTGTGCCAACTGGTGGTGCGAGGTACTCAAATATGACTATAGCGGATCGCTCCCGAGATTACCAGGGCTCAAGAGGCATCCCTGAGCGTGTCACCGGGCGGCGACTGCCGCACTGAAACCCATGGCCTGGAACGCCTTGGGCTTCGCCACATCGGTGATCTTCAAGCCCGTCAGGCTGGAGAGCGGAAGGATCACGGTTCGCGCCCCAAGCGTGTCGGGCGTCGGCCGCTGCAAAAGCACGAATTCGCCGCTGAGCATGAAACCATCAAAGGGGATCTGCTCGCCGAAGCTGGTCACCATCAGCCCCCGGCGCGGCAGTTCCGCGGGCCAGGAACCGAGGATCTGCGGCCAGCCCTGAGGGCCCTGCGCCGACACCTGCTCTTGCGACATCGTGTGTGCCTCCTGCGAATCCTAGGGTCCGCTGCTCTCCGGAGCCGAAGGCGACTCGCGATCCTGCTCCTTGAGTTCGGCAACCAGCTTGTGATAGAGGGGCTGCTCCAGCAACGGGAGCTCCGCCGGCTGCAGATGGTGCTTCTTGGACGCGGCCTCCAGCGCGTCGGCCGCGGCTTGCTTGCTTCCTTTGGCCAGGAACGCCATCGCCAAATGGAAGAAGGTCAAGCCTGTGCGGTGCTCCTCCAACGCCTGCTGGAATTGCTCGATCGACTCGCCGACATGACCTGCCGCCAGGAGCACCAGACCGCGCGTGTCGCACAGTTGCGCGGTGGGGCCCAGAACGGTGATCGCCTTGTCGGAGAGGGCCAGAGCGGCCTGAATCTCCGTGTTGAGGGCACCCTCCTCTTGGCCTGTCTCGGCTGCCTGGGGCGTCTTGTCCGCCTTCTTCGTCGGCTTCTTGCCGGTGGCGCCATCCTCTTTCGTTGCCGGGGCCGACGGAGAGCCGGTCCCGGTGCTCGCCGCCGATTCGCTCTCTTCTGGCCGCGCCGGCTGGCGGTCGCGGTTCTTCGATAGCTGCTCGAGGGCCATCAGGTGCGCCAGGTTGTTCTGGGCGACGGCCATCGCCTGCTCGGACAGGCTCTTGTCTGCCAACAGCGCGCGATAGGCCGTGGTCGAAGCTTCCACCTCCCCCAGCAAGCTCAATACGTGCGCCTGCGCCAGTTGCAGCGTGTGCCGCTGCGAGTCCCCAACGGGCCCGCTGGGCTTGCCGGGCTGGTCCGGGCCGTCCGACGCGGCTCCCTGGGACGACGATTGCAGCCCTTGTTCCGCCCACTGTCGCAGGCGTTGCAGATCCGCCTTGCGGACCTTGGCTCGATTCTGGTCGACCACGGCCAAAGCGGTCGACAGCAACTCATCCCAGGGCACCTTGTGCTCCGCTGCCTGGCAATCGTCCAGGGCCTTGGACAATTGCTGCTGCCGACCGTGCAGCTTCGCCAGGTCGAGCCAGGCGGCAGGCACTTTTTCGGCCAATTGGCGGAGCAGCTTTTCCGCGCGATCGGGTTGCTTGATCTGTTCGAAGGTCTCGGCGACCAGCCTCGCACGCTCGGCCTGCCTTTCGTCCAGAGGGCTCGGCGTGAGCTTCTCCAAGAGCGCCACCGCCCGGTCGCTCGAACCCGAATCGTTGAGAATCCGTGCCCGGCACGCGATGGTAAAGGGGTCCTCGGGAGTGAGCCGTTCCAGGCGCGCGACCCAGGGCTCCAAGGAACTGGGCGGCGTCCGGTAGGAGAGCATCATCTCCAGCAGGATGCGCAGGAAACGGCCTTCCTTGGGCTTCTCTGCGATCAGTTCGCGCATCACCGCCTGGGCCTGGACGCGCCGTTCGCCTTCGTGGTACAGGCGTGCCAGCAGAACGCGGTCCTCGACGCTCAGCCGAACGCCTTCGCGGCGCGCGGCGACCATGGTTTCGGCCGCGGCGCGTTTCGATCTTTGCAGAGGCTGTGCGGTGAGGATCTTGGCCTTCGCGTACAGATCTTCGCCCCCCAGTCTGTCATCGACGGCGTTTTGTTGCAGCAGGGCGAGGGCCTGTTGCTGCTGAGCGTAGGTGCCGTCGACGGCCATCAGCGTGGCCAGCGTGCGCCGCGCCCAGGTCATCGCCGCCCGATCCGCCTGGCGGGATCGCTCCCCCAACTGCAACATATGCTGCAAGTACTGCATCGCCCGCTTCGTGCGCTTGGTCTTGGCAAAGAAGTTGGCGACCTGATTGATGACCGAGAAGTTCTCGGGGAAGATGGCGGCCGCCGCCAGGTAGTTCTGTTCGGCGCGGAATTGATCCCCCAGCAGTTCGTAGCCTTGGGCCAACAACAGCGGCGCACGGTCCTCTGCCACATAGGTCTGGGCCGTGCGCACGATCTCTTGTGCCTGTTCGCGCTTGCCGTCCGTGTTGAGCTGTCCGATCAGGGCCAGCCAGAGCTCGGGAATATTTGGTCCCAGGCCGATGGCCCGGCGAAACGCCGCCTCGGCCTCATCGTTCTTGCCGGCCCGCGCCAGAAACTGTCCGTACCAGAGCTGGTCGATGGGGTTCTTCGAGTCCCGGACGCTGGCCGCCAACTCCAGCGACTCGTCCACGCGGCCAGACCGCATCTCCAGTTCCGAATCGAGCATGCGGAGCGATTGAGACGCCCCCACCCGGCCGGAGCGGTTGATCAGTTCGCGCGCCTCGTCGTAGCGTCCGCGAACGTACAGCAGTCGCACATACTGCCCAAGATGCGCCTGGCTGAGCGTGCTGATCTCCGCGGCGCGGCGGAAATCCTCGATGGCCTCGTCCAGACGCTCCTCCAAGACGGCGATTTCGGCTTCCAGGCAGGCGAGGCTGTGCCAGCGCGGACGCATGGCCGCGGCTTGCTTGGCATAGCGCGCCGCCTTGACCAACAAGATCTGATCGGCCTGGCGGTGCCGCACTTGCCACACAAGCCGCGCCGCCTCGCAATAGCGCCATTCGGCGGTCTGCGTGCCCGCCGCCTTCTCAATTTGCCGCACCGCAGCCAGCATGCCGGCCTCATCGCCGACTTCCCGCGCCGATTCGAAGAGCATCATCCGAATCTGCAAATCCGTGGGGCGCGCGGCGGCCACCTTTTCCCACAGGCGCCGCGTGTGGTCGCGGTTGCGAAGCTGGTACCACACGGACCCCAAACCTTGGAACAGGCGAATCTGCTGCTCCTGCGGCAAGTCCCCGGCGTCCTTCTCGATCTGCAGCAGAAGCGCCGCCCCGCGCTCGGCCCCAAGACGCATGGCCACATTGGCCCGCGCCAGTCGAAGCTCCACCGTGTCCGCCGAAGGCTTCGCCGGCTGCAACAGGGCCAAGGCCTGCTGCGGATCGTCCGAAGCCGCCAGCGCGGCCAGACCGGAGTGCAAACGAGCGTTGTCCGGATGCTTCTTCTCGGCCTCGGCCAGGAACTGGCGCGCCTGGGCCGTCTCGCCCCGCTTGAGCATCAAATCCGCCTGCAGCAGAGACGCCTCAACCGGGTCCAGATCGGGGATCTCGCGGATCTTGTCCACAAGCCGCTCCACATCCGACCAATCGCGTTGCTCGGTGGGCAACCGGGTGGTGTGCCAGACGAGCAATTGATAGAGATTGGTGCGCAGTTGGCGGAACTTGATGAATTGATCCAGGCCCAGCGCCTTCAATACCCGCAAATGCTCTTCCAAAGCCCGTTCGTTGCGCCCCGCCCGGTACAAGGCGGTGGCCAGGCCAATACGCGCCGCCAGCAGGTTCGGTTCGCTGGCCAGCAGGCGCTCGTAGGCCTCCATCTGACGATCCGGCTGCCCCAGTTGTTCATAGCACATCCCCAGCAAAAGCTGGATCTGCCGCCCCATCACCGCCGGCTTGCGCGGAATCATCCGCAATCGCTCGAAAATCTCGGCGGCATCGCGCCAGTTCCGCTCCATGACCAGAATCCGCGCCCGGTAATACTCCGGATAGACCGGCAGCAGATTCAGTTTCTCCATGTGCCGTACCGACGCTCGGGTGCCCGCGATCTCGTTCTGCCGGACCTGCATGTCGGCCAGGCTGACCAGCGCTTCGGCGTCTTCCGGATACTGGTCCACGTACTTCTGCAGCAGCGCGAGGGCTTCCTCCGTCTGTCCGCGGCCGTTCTTCAAGGCCACCCAAGCCCGTTCCACGCGCCGATCCTGCGGCTTCAGCTCCCGGGCCCGCTGTAGCAACTGTTCGGCCTGGTCGAGTTGATTCTGGACCATGTGGAACTCGCTGACGGTAATCAGCACGTCCAAATCGTCGGGAGCCAGAGTCACAGCCCGCGCAAAGTCGTCTACGGCCAATTCCTTGGCCCCGGCGTTCCAGCGATACCGTCCGCGTTCCAGATACGCCCGGCCGGATTCAGGATTGGCGGCCACCATCCGCTCGACCACCTGGTTGGCCTCCTCCGGCCGGCTCAAACGGTTTCGGAGCACGCCCGCCAGATCCACAAAGGCCAAGACATCCTGGGGAGTCTTGGCCACGACCATCTCCAGAATCTCGGCCGCGCGCCGAAAATCACCAATCGATAGCAACGATCGGGCAAACTTCAGTTGCAGCCCCACATCGTCGGGGAACAGCCCCACCAGCCGGTTCAAATAACCGGCCGCGGCCCCCAATCGCCCCACCTGAAAACTCATTTCCGCCATCCGCCGCACCAACTGCAGATTGTCCGGCTCCCGGATCACCGCCTGCTCCAGCATCGCATAGGACTGCCCCAGTTCCAGCGGCGAGCTGCCCGCCGCCTGCACCTGGTCGGCATTCAGCAGCGCCAGTTGGCTGAAGACGGCTACGTCATCGGGTTGGTAGTGGACGTAGTACTTGAAGCAGCGGATGGCCTCCTGCGTCTTCCCATCGGCCAGGGCCTTCTGCGCACGAAACAACATCCCACGCGCTGACCGGTTCACCTGGAAGTAGTGCGTCGCCTGGATCGCCACCGGCAGCAGAACGGCCGTCAACAGCAGCCCGACTGCCAAACGCGTGTTCAGGTGTCGGGGACTGTCCCAACTCATAGGCGTACTACGTGGGCCGAAGTCGGTGCCAGAATGGGCGGCGAATGCAGGGTCTTCGACGGGGCGGGATACTCAGCGGCACAACCAGCCCCAGAAAGGGGGCCAACTACCCCCTGCGAACTAGCCTTCAACCCATCTCACTTTCTATCCTACCCGCATTGTGTACCCTGTCAATAATTTCCACGCACTCTGGTAAAATGCCCCAGTCGCTTTGGGCCAATCGCAGCGATTACGCCTCAGGTCAGTAATGCCGTCAGGCCGACCACTGCCAGGCCGATGATTCGGGACAACGGGCCAGACCATTGCGACACTCCGTTTCTAACCGCCAGCAAACGCCCCCCCCTACTCGCAAACGGGTCTGATGCGAACACCGGCCGAGTTGACCGCCTTTCGCCGCGAGACCGTGGGATTCGGCGCCCAGTGGGCGTGTGCGATCGTGTGCGTGCCCGGATTCCTGTGGCCGACGAGGACCTGGCCCGCGTCATTCCGCGTTCCGCCTTGTTCCGCAACCCTCGCCGGCCGTTGGCAGAGGTATGTCGTATTGGGCCGAGTGCGCTTGCAGACGGTCGAGTTGGGGCTGATGAACGACCAGCAGGCGGAAGTCGTGCAAGGACTGGGGAAGGAGCAATCGTAATCACGCCCCCCCAAGAACAACCTCGTCGAGGGACAGCGCATCGAAGCCCTGCGGTCGATGCAGCGGTTGGAAGCTGAAGTGACCGGCCGCGGGGTTGCAGTCTTTTCCGCCTTGCCGTACAACCCACGGTCTGAGACAGTGAAGAAATGGTGAGGGGGCGCGGACCGGGGCTGGAGAAGGCAGAGCCAGGGCGATGTCTTCCCGGTTTGCTCCGGCCCTTGGGCCCGTCTGCCCCTTCTGTCCGTCTGGCCCCTAGCCCCTCGGTTTCCATGTCGAACGCAGTTCAAGTCGGAATTGTGATGGGCAGTGACAGCGATTGGCCCAAAATCAAGGGCGTTGCGGCTGCCCTGGACGAATTTGGTGTGGGCTACGAAGTCCATGTGATGAGCGCCCATCGCACCCCGGAATTGGTCCGCCAATGGGCCGGCAGCGCCAGCCAGCGCGGCTTGAAGGTATTGGTGGCTGCGGCTGGCGGAGCGGCTCACCTGGCCGGCGTGGTCGCGGCCCACACCACGCTGCCGGTGATCGGCATCCCCGTGGTAACCGAGATGCTCGGCGGCCTGGATTCGCTGCTCTCGACCGTGCAGATGCCCGGCGATGTGCCGGTGGCCACCGTGGCCGCGGGGGGTGGTGGTCCGCGCAACGCAGGATTGCTGGCCGTGCAAATCCTGGCCCTCTCGGACGCGGGGCTTCAGGCCAAGTATGTGGCCTTCAAGCAGCGATTGGTGGAGAAGATCGCCGCCAAGGATACCGCTTTTCAGGCCGCGCTCCAAGGAAAGACCTCGTGAGCGATCACAACCTGCCCGCGGCGGCCGAAGGTCGCGCCCCTGTCAGCTCGGAAGACGTGCCCACGCTGCATTGGCGCGGAGGGTCCGAAGGTTTCTTGCGCCTCATCGACCAGACGCGTTTGCCGGCGACCTTTGTCCAGATCGATTGCCGCGACACGGCCACCCTGTGGGAGGCGATCAAGTCACTGCGTGTGCGCGGAGCCCCGGCGATTGGCGTCGCTGCGGCCTACGGCGTCGTGTTGGGGCTGCAGGCGGCGGCCGATGCGGATGAGGCCGCCTTCTTCGCCCGGCTGGATGAGGTCTGCCGCTATCTGGCTTCCAGCCGGCCGACGGCCGTGAATCTGTTCTGGGCATTGAAACGCATGGAGCAGGCGGCGCTGCGGATGCGCGGCGACCTGCCGCCCAAGGTGATTCTTTCGCGTCTCCTGGAAGAGGCACACGCCATCCACGAGGAAGATCGGCAGATGTGCCGCGCGATCGGCCGTTTCGGCGCTCCGTTGCTGCCGGATCGCGGTGGTGTGCTGACGCACTGCAACGCCGGCGGTCTGGCCACCTCGGATTACGGCACGGCCTTGGCTGTGGTCTTTTCGGCGGTCGAGTCGGGCAAGCAGATCCATGTCTATGCCGACGAGACCAGGCCGCTGCTTCAGGGGGCCCGGCTCACGGCCTGGGAACTGCGGCAACGCCGGATTGGCGTGACGCTGATCTGCGACAACATGGCCGCCCAGGTGATGCGCGAAGGCCGCGTGCAGGCCGTGGTCGTGGGGGCGGACCGCATTGCGGCCAATGGCGATGCGGCCAACAAGATCGGGACCTACGGCGTGGCCTTGCTCGCCGCCGCGCACGGAATCCCGTTCTACGTGGCTGCCCCGAGCAGCACATTCGACTTGAGCCTGGCCTCGGGCGATGCGATCCCCATCGAGCAGCGCGACGCGCGCGAGGTGACCCACGGCTTCGGCTGTCAGACCGCGCCCGACGGAATCGAGGTCTACAACCCCGCCTTTGACGTCACGCCTGCCCGTCTCATTCGGGCGATCATCTGCGAGCGCGGCGTGATCCGACCCGTCACGGCGGAGCGGATCGCCGCCGTGCTCACGGAAGGATAGCCGGTTGCGTGCTCGTGGTCAGGGCGTGCCCGTGTCGGCGCCAAACAGGTTGACGGACGAGCCCCCAGCCGAACTCGCATTGGCAGCCAGTTGGCCTTTCTTGACAAAGGGATTGGCGAACATCTTGAAGCCCGCTGGCAAGCCCTCCGAAGCCGTCTCGGTCGGGTTGGGCATCGAGTTCGGCGGGAAGAGGTCCAGCGTGCCGTCGTCGGTGATCGCCACCTTGAACACACCCTGATCGATCTGCTTCTGCCGCACCTGCCCCTTGCCGTTGTCGAATCGCACCACGATCGGATAGTCGTTCTTGTGGACCGCTTTCTGCCGGGGCCCGATGACCTGCCGCTGGTTGTTGAGCAAGTAGTTGAACTGGCCGCTGCTCTGGCTGTTGTCGATCGTGACCTCGAACGACTGCCGATACAGATCCCACCCCTGTTCCTGCGTGGAGGTGAAGTCGTAAGTGCCGTCGTCCAACGTGTAACGGGCCGTGCCGAGACTGCCCCCCTTGTCGAAGGCCACGACCCACGCGCCGCCTTTCGCCAGGGCCTGCGAAAAGCCATTGGCCATGCTGTAGGCCGAGTCGTTGACGGTGTAGTTGATCGTCACATCGTTTCGGTTGCGAATGACCGTGCCGCTGCTGGTAGGCTGCGCGTCGGCCGCCTCGCGCACGGGAGGTCCGATGGCGCCCATGCCGGCCGCCAGAAACACGTTGCCCGTGCCTACGATGATCCCCCCTCGGCCCGTACCAGTGCCGACCAGCACGGCCCCGTTGCCCAAGGGGAGCAGAACGCCCAAGGGCATGCCGGGAACCAGGATGATCGTCACATCGCCGCCGCGCGGAATGGGATTTTCGCCGGGCACGGCCGTCCCCAAGATGCGAATGAACTCGCTATTGAACCCCAGCGTGGCCAAATGGGTCTCGATGCTGAGCAGATTGGCTGGGCTGAGTCCGGGAAGCACTTTGATCTGGCCCCCGATCTGAATCAGGATGGCCATTTCCAGGGTTCCGGCGTCGGCCGGAGCTTGCAGCCCCTTGATCGACTTGATCAGTTCTGCCGCTGCGCCGCCCAGCAGGCGGACGATGGCCGCGATGGCCCGGCCGTTGCGCGCGCGCGTCTGGCCCAGCATCTGCTGAAGGTCATCCGCGACGAGCGTGTAGGTCGATGGAAACGGACACACGTTCAGGCAAGGGGCAATCGGCGGGGGCGGCAACTCGTTGGGCAACGGCTGAACGTTCGCCGGCGGAGTCACGATGGTCGTGGTCGTCGGCGGCGTATAGTACTGCGGTTGCGGGGTGTAGCTGGGTTGCACCGGACGAATGGGGATCGAGGGAATGATGGGAATCGTGATGTTGAATCCGCTGCTGTGCCCGCCGCTGTGACCACTGTGGCCACTGCTGCCACTGCCTTTTCCGGTCGGTGGTCGGGAAGAGATGGGCGGACTGGGCCACGCGTGGTCGACCACCATCAGGCCGGCCGCTGCCATCGCCAATCCCACAACAAATCGCAATACGACTGCCCCTTTCATGACACGTCTCCTTGATCCGCAGGCAGATCACAGACTATTGAGACACCAGCACAACGCGAAACCCCGTCACGCAGCTCCGATCGCTCGGCTCGCACCCGCCCCGGTCGGCGCAGCGCGCGTATTGAGGCCGGCTATTCCAGCACCCGCCGCGCAGGACGCGCAAACCGGGCGTGTCGGGACCGAGCGGATCCTCGCCGGGTGAACGGAGGTAGTAGTTCTGGCCGAACCAGTCGGCGCACCACTCGCTGACGTTGCCGTGCATGTCGTGCAGGCCGAAAGGATTGGCGGGATAGCTGCCCACCGGCGCTGTGAACACATGGCCGTCGTTGCCGGCGATCGTCAGCTCCCAGCCGGGAAAACGCGCCTTGGCTCGCGCGTCGGCCGTATTGGCCACCTGGGCCAGGGTTTGCGGATCGTCGCCGCTGTAGTATCGGGTTTGGGTGCGCGCACGGCAGGCATACTCCCACTCGGCCTCGGTGGGCAGACGATAGGTTCGCCCCTCGCGCAGGGTCAACCATTGGCAAAACTGGTTCGCATCGTTCCAGCTCACCAGCACCACCGGATGCTCGTCGTCTTGCGGAAAGCCGGGGTTGCGCCAGGTGAACTCGCCGCGCCGCGCGAAGTCGTCGTTGCCGGCGACAAATCCGATCCCGCCCCTGCGATCGCGTTCGGCCTCGGTGACGTAGCGCGCCTGGGACGCAAACTGCCTGAACTGACCGAAAGTCACTTCGTGGACTCCCAGGTGGAACCGCCGGGCGATTCGCACCCGGTGCTGCGGGCCTTCGCTGCGAATCAGGTCCAGGTACTGCGCGTCGAGTCCCAGGGCGCGCGACTGGGCGATCAGACGTTCGATTTCCTCTGGCGGCGATCCCATCGTGAACTCTCCGGCCGGAATCGCGACCAGCCGCATGCCCAGCGAATTGGTGATCGTGTCGCCGGCGGGCTGCGCCGGGGTCGGCCGCGAGCCGGTCGAACCGGCCACGGGCAATGAGCCCAGGGTGTTCACGGCAAACAAATCGAAGTCGTCGTGGATGTCCCCCTTGAGCGCCGGCCGCTGCGAGTCGACGAATTTCTGTGCCACGTAGGTCTTTGTCTTCTCGTTGGTATAGAGATACAACTCCATCAACGAAATCCGCTGGTTACGATTCGCATCGGCCGCGCCGCGCAGACCCTCCAGCAGAAAGTGCATGAAGACCCCATGGCCGAACTGCTTGTCTTCGCGCGCGATCTCCTCGGGCGCACAACTGGTCAGCAACAAAATGCCTTGTGGCGGACGCTCGACGGCCTGGGCAAACTGCCGCGTGTCCTCGCCGGCCGTGAAGCTTCGCTGCCCGTCCGGCCGCGGATCGTTGCGGCAGGCATCCAGCAAGAACAACTTCAGGGCGGCCGGGGACTTGTGCAGACGCTCGTACAGTTCATCGACGGCCACCAGGCTGTTCACGTCGTCCAGCTTGGCCTCGGCCGGACAGAGATAGCTCCGGCCGTTGCGGTGCACGCCGTGCCCGCTGAAGGCGATCAGCACGGCATCGTCCTGTGCGGCCAGGTCCAGGATCAGCCGCAGATGGGCCTCGATATTGGCTTTCATCGGCCGATACTTGTTCTCTTCGGCCTTGTCGTGCAGCAGGTAGATGTGGTCCTGGGCAAATCCCGACGCGGCCAATTGCTGGCGCAGGGCGCGCATGTCGGCCCCGCAATACTCCAGCTTCCGCGCCCAGAGATAGTCGTCCACGCCCACCAGCAGGGCCCAGCGCGCACCGGCTTTGTCCGCGCCTGCGACTTTGGGCGCCACGGGCTGCGCATAGGCTGGCAGCATCGGGCAGGTGGCCACCAGCAACAAGACCGCAAGTCGCACCGGCACCATGCGATGCTTCCCGGTAATGAGAAATCGGCGTCCGCGCGGGACGTCGCGCGAGAGGAGCGAACTGGGGATATCCTCCCCCCCAGTAGTAATAATACAGATGGAGTCGCGGACTGTCCAGCATGGTGGCCGCACACCTCACCCCCTGCTTGCGCGCGATGCGCAGCCGGCCGTTTGAGCCTATTGCGGAAGCCTCAGTCAAGAATCGGCCACGGTGGCGCGAGGTCATTTGACTCTGGCTGCCTGGATTGGGCATAATATCCCTCGCTCAAATATCACTCATGTGAGTGTGTCGTGCAGTCTTTCTGTGGCTGGCCGGCCTGTCGACGCGATAAACCGCGAGCGGGCTGGCGTCTTGGGCCCTATCGCGTACTTGCTCAGACCGGGAGAAGCGTCATGCATGCTCGGTTACGGGTCACCAGCCTTGGGTTCTCCGCGTTGCGCGGCGGTTCTCTCGTTCCTTCTGTGGTTCGAGCAGCCATGGTCGCGATGGCCCTGTCTCTCCCGAACGTTCCTTGGCGCTCGGTGGGGGCACAGCCCGCGCAGGGCAGGGCGTCCGCCGGCGAGGCCACGCGCAAGCCCAACAGCGAAGCGTTCCGCAAATTGC